>JAJDDW010000008.1 GCA_029260115.1 Phycisphaerae bacterium
TACCCTGGACATTTTCCCGCCTATTTGCACACGCCCAGGACCAACCACCCTAGCCGGAAATCCAACACGTTTGTTATCAACCGATCGAACGGTAATAGTCTCGCCTATGTACCCGCTCTCGCTGGCCTTGGCGGCGGTCACAACGCTGACACCACCGGATATTGAAGTCAGCCGAACGAGCTGCCCCCGCGTCACCAGTGGTACTGATTCCAGCATCGCAGGCATCACCAGCGTCCCCCGAGAAATAAATCGATTGGCCCGAAAACCAATCGCTTGGCTCGCCTTGTCTAGCACGTCATGATCCAACTCCGTTACCACTATAGGCACGTTTTCGACATCCATAGCTTGAATCGTAGCTTTAGCATTGATGGCTCGTTTTGTAGACAACAAAGATCGCGTCAACGTAACATTGACCGCCATTGGAATTGTTTGAATTAGTTTTGAACCGGCAACAACGTCTACCCGAACCGACGTCAAACCGATCATCGCTTTGGATGAACGTGAAATACGAAATTGATAACTAGGCCCACTAAGCCCCAGCATTTGTTCGCTATGCTTATCGAATAGTACACTTACAATCCCGTGGTAGGATTCCAATTCCTTCTGGAAAAACTCGACCACTGCCTGCCGTAGCGTGCCGTCAGGATTCGAAGAAACAAAACTTTTGTCGTCAGTCACTTCAAACGGCGTATTCGCTCGCACATTCGTCTTAGCTGGTACCGGCACCATATCTGGCGTTGTCAAATCATGAGATAGTGGTAAAGCTTTCGTTGCGGCGGGAGAATTCGCAATCATCCGCGACACTTGACAGCGCGTTGCTCCGTGAATGGTTAGCTGGGCAAAATTTACGCCTTGGTTGCGCAGCGCATCGCGAATCGTTCTTAGTAGGATAACATCAGTTTTACCAGGCTGTGGCGCGCTGGCAACGACCAATTCGGACAGATGAAGACCTTGTGACACAGGAAAACCAGACAAAGACGCAACGTCGTTCAATCGCACTTCGTCACTGGTCACGACAGCTGAATCATAAGTACGAATACTGCCTGCGTACCCAGGCCGTACCAATAGCGCCCCACACACCACTGCCATTACTGCGACTCGAAGCACAACGCCTCGATTCTTAATTGTCGTCATCATGTCACTATGACAAACCATGTTGCAATCCTCGCTCATCTTTGGCCGCATCCTGCGCCATTTATTCGATGTTTGGCCAAACGCTATCCCGCGTCATGCCGCTATCACGTCACTATTAGAACCTTCTTAAGTTCGCAACGATCTGCAGCGCCTCATCGGCGCTCTGAATCGTTTGACTATTAAGCTCAAAAGCCCGCTGCGTAGTGATCAAATCAATCAACTCACGAACGGGATCTACATTACTAAGTTCTAAAGTCCCCTGACTAATGGCACCTAATCCGTCGGCCTGAGGCTCTGACGTAACCGCTGTGCCCGAACCTTCTGTTTCTCGATATAAATTCCTACCAATCGACGCGAGACCTTCAACATTAACGAAACGTGCCAACTCAATTTGGCCGACGGTACTCAGCGTGCTAGAACCCTGCTGACGCACCTTAACCTCACCGTTTCTTCCAACTGTAATATCAAGCACGTCGTCGGGAATCGTAATTGGCGGCTCTAAAATCGCCCCGCCACTATCCCCTAGCACAACATTGCCATCTGCATTTCTTACAAAATTTCCCGCTCGTGTGTATGCGGTAATTTCATCGCCGTCATGAACCGTGGTGACCTGGAAAAAACCCTCACCCTCGATCATCCAATCGTACGGCTTATTGGTTGTATCCACGGAGCCCTGTTCAAAATTCAACTGCGTACCAGAAACACGCACCCCTGTACCAACCAAAATACCATGAGGAATAGCCTCGTCGTTGGCATTAGGCACACCTGGCTCGCGTCGCACTTGATACAGCAAATCTTCAAAGTTGACGCGGGAGCGTTTGAAACTTTGGGTATTGATGTTGGCCAGGTTATTAGCCACGGCGTTTAGCTTCTCGTCGAGCGCCCGCATACCCGAAGCCGCAGAATGTAATGCCATAATAGCCATGTACGATAACTCCTACGCAACACGTCCGACAGTCGTAACCGCCTGGCCGGTAGCTTGATCCTGTAATTGAATCATGGTGGCGTTCAACTGATACGCCCGCGTCGCCTCTATCATCGATGATAGGCCTTTGATCGCCGAAAAATTGGAGCCTTCAATAGCCCCCGATCGCACAGAACCACTTATGGCTGACATATCTGTGTCAGTCGCGTCAAATATATTCTCTCCGACCTTACGCAGAGCCGACTCATCTTTAGGGGTAAACACACCGAGCTTAGCGACGACATTTATCCCCTGTCGAATCGTCCCATCATCCCCAATCCTTACGGGGCCACCTTCACTCGTGATCGTGATTGGACTTCCATCTTCGCCTAGCACGCGCCACTTTCCGTCGCCGCCCGACATCACCAATTCGCTTTCTTTATTGACGGTAAACTCGCCGTTCCGTGTATATTTTGTTTCATCGCCACTACGTACGGAGAAAAATCCTTCGCCTTGGATAGCCACGTCGAGTGGTTTTCTGGTATTTTCAACTGGACCTTGCGAAAAATCGATCGTGCTCTGTCGGACATTCAATCCGCCAGCAAGTCGGTCCAAAGTCGGATGCTTAAATCTCAGGCCACCCGCGTTCTCAACACTTTCGATATCTCGCTGCATCACCATGGCTAAGTCTTGCTTAAACCCTGTAGTATTAGAATTAGCCATGTTATTGGCATGGACCGCCTGCCGGTGTTCGTTCACCTTCATGCCCGCCGCTGATAGCCAAAATCCGTATCCACTCATAGCGATTCGCACCCTCGTTCGATGGCCGAAACCCTGACAGACGCTGATGAATCAGATCCAACGCCACCCAATTGCGAAGTGGCCAGCAACGTTTCGCTCACCGACATCGCAGCGCGAGCACGAACTAATGTTCCCAACGCACTCCAGTCCAACGCCATAAGCGGCTCACCGCTCGGTGTTTCATTCATCAGCTCATCACAACGCATAGCCATGCTCCCTACAGCGAAGCATCACCATTGATGCACACCGCCGTCAGCGTCTAGCTATAACAACCCCCGTGCCAGGATTCAGAAACCAAGGTAAAATTGTCGAATCCAAGCAACGCGAGATGGGATATAATCCATTTGTTTGCATAAGGTTACAATCTTTCCACTAAATCACAGACTCACTCTCAATGGTTTTCCCAGTCTGTGAATTTTTGCGCAAGAAATGCATCACATACGTCGTTTGTGCGCGTCCTGACCGATCGAAATGAGGCGTTTTATGTTCAATTACAATGCCAATTGATCAACAAAATTATCGCTCGTAGATCGACTCTAGCAGGCGGAAAGACTACCAAACTTCTTAAGTTTCAATTCGTCGAGGATGCCTAAGTGATCGACTACAAATGCGATTTGATAAAAACCACCGACGCCCCCCGACATCAACTGACAGCCACAATGAAATACAACGGCTATGCACCAGGATTTTTTGCCCGGTGTGACCGGCAGCATTCAGAAGGTTTCCAATCGCAATTCCTGCCCCACAGTGTAGTTTCCATCATTATGGGCTACCGCGTGATTGTAACCAGAACGTTATTATACGTATTAAAGCCTTATTAACCCATATTTTCGATAAAAAACGAGCGAGAAACATGGCCAATTTTCTAGAACGCGAACATTTTTCTTGGATCAGCGTTCGATTATGATAAAATGCCTAAACGAGCCAGCGTGAATCGTGATTCGTGACGCCTTATTGTAGTGCTTCGATAGAAATGGCCACATGAAAAACAATAACGAGAGCGACCCTACGTGGATATATATCAAGACACTTTATGAGAAGTGTTTTGATTTGCCGCCCGGGGAGCGCACTCACTTCCTACACAACCAATGTCAATCTGATTCTCGATTACGCGAAGAAGTTGAGTCACTCCTGGACATGAACGATGACGCAAACGACCCAAGGCCGGCATGTACTTCTTTATTTCAGCTACATTCATCGTCACACAGTCATGGTCATGAATGGATTGGCAAAGACATAGGCTCCTACCGAATTTTGAAACTCATCGCCCGAGGGGGAATGGGTGCCGTATTCCTAGCCATGCGCCATGACGGATCCTACGATAAAAATGTCGCCATAAAATTGCTTGATCAAAAATTTGTTTCCGACCCGCAATTCCTCAAGCGTTTCAAGTGTGAACAACAAACCCTTGCCAACTTAGACCATCCAAACATTACCAAGCTGCTGGACGGGGGATTAACCACAAACGACGTGCCCTACATCATCATGGAATATGTCGAGGGCGTGCGCATTGACAATTACTGCAGTAAGAACGCACTGTCTCAAACGCAACGATTACAATTATTTTGCCTAGTTTGCTCAGCCGTTCAGTATGCGAATCAAAATTTAATTGTGCATAGAGACTTAAAACCAAGCAACATCCTCGTAGCGCCGGATGGCACCCCCAAACTACTTGATTTTGGTATTTCCAAAGTTTTTGACCCTCAAGACCAGCTAAGCTCGGAGCTTACGCTTCCCGCTATGCGCATATTCACACCACGATATGCCAGCCCTGAGCAGAGGTCTGGCCAATCCATGACTACCTTGTGCGATGTATTTTCTCTTGGCGTAATACTTTATGAACTATTAGTCGACGGTAAGCCTTTTACAGATTCTCCAGCAAATGATGACAGCAGCCATACGAATGAACGTAAGACGGACCCTATCCGACCTCGATCCATCGATAAATCATTCCCGGTGGACCTGGAAACAATTTTACTCAAAGCTATTAGCCATGACCCGAAAGAGCGGTATCAAAGTGCTAGCGCCTTGTCAGAAGATGTGCAACGCTTCATTACGAACCAGCCAATTCACGCCCGCACGCCTAGCCACCTGTATCAATTTCGTAAACTTGTCAGCCGGCATAAATGGACTTCAATAACCGTGGCCACTTTAGTCGTGTGCCTCATAGGATTATCCACCGGCATGACCATCCTCTACACCCAAGCGAATCAGGAAACGCGCAAGGCCAATGAGGTAGTAGACATTCTCGAAGGCATATTTACTAACCGATATTCAAATTGGTTTAGCCCTGAGAATTCTCACGTAGCCATTAACTTCAGAATAGCAGATGCCATCGAGTACGCGGAAAACTGCTTGAATTCCGGCGCCCCTATGAACGTGTCCACCAGATTTAAATTACATCGTTTATTGGGCAAAGCGTTTTATCATATCCACGACGATCGTATTCGCGCGTTGCGACATCTGAAAGCGGCCCATGAACTGAATAGTCAACGATATAGCGCCCGACACCCCAAGATTGCAGAAAGCCTCATGAACCTAGGGTACTTGGAAACTTCACCCGATTTGAGAGTGCAGCATTTCCAACAGGCATACGCGATACGCAGAGACACCTTTGGCGAGGAAAACATAGACACCCTCATGGCCCGCCTCGAATGGGGAGGCGCATTGCTTGCCCAGGGAAACTTAGAGCTAGGCGAGTCCGCCACCAACGAAGGCATGGCCAAGCTCGAAATAATGGCTGGTTCAGATATCGAAATCTTTGGCCGTTGCCTTATTCGCGAAGGATCGAATTATATTAGTGGCGGCTTCCGAAAAAAGGGTGAAGCCGCGTTAACGAGAGCACTCAAATATAGCTACAATACGAAAAACAAACTCACGTCAATCTCAGTTTTAACGGCCCTTTCTATGAACGCTTTTTTCCAAGGTGAATTAGACGTTGCCGAAGATTACGCAAGTCGCTCCGTCTCCGATCTTCGTCATGTAGTGGAAAAATACCACCCCGCTTCGGTAACTCCATTATGGTGGCTGGGACACTTGCTGTCATACAAAGGAAAGACTGAAGAAGCGATACCCATCTTGCAAGAATCATTGCTTATAGCCAGAGTCGCCTATGGCATTACCGGAAGTTTCTCCATCCGTCCCCTACAGGACCTAGCTGGCATTGAATGGGCCAACGGCGATTACGTCGAAGCCGAAAAGCATTTTCGAGAATTAGTTGAATTAACCAAGCGACATGAAAATCACATGCTATATGAATTCGGATTTCGTAACTCTTTAGCTGTCGTACTACGAGATGCCGGAAAGTACGACGAATCGCTACAATACTTCGAAGAATCGCACCGCCTCGCCCTACAACAATACGGCCCTTTTAGTTTGCGGACCGCGCGAGTAGAAAATAACATGGCCCGCCTACTATTACGCCGTGGCGACCTTGACCGAGCCGAACGGCTCATTCTTCGCGTGCTTGAGGTCAGAAACGCGGACTTAACTACCGATGTTTTCGACATCATAGAATCAAAAATGGTGTACGGCATGATTCTTACTAAAATGGGGCGATTAGAAGATGCAGAATGCCTACTACGTGACGCTTACAATAAAAGAGTGGGGTTATTTGCAGCCGACCACCGCCAAGTAGCCGAAGCTAAGATCGCATTAAGCGACTGGCTAATTGCAGACGGTCAAATCGTCCAAGCCGAAAATTTATTAGAACAGAGCTTAAAATCACTTCAATCCCAGTACCCTGACCAACACGTCTTGATTAGACTCGCCAAGCAATCCCTCGCATCCATCAATCGGAAAGCCCACGTTGCAGTTTCTAGCCAACCGCTGGAAAAATTATCTTATTCACTCAGCCGGTAGAGCGACGTGAGCAGGCTATTGTCCACCGCCCCCGTCTAGTGCCACAACCGCGTCATCGTCTTCGCCTGAACCGAAACCGGCGCGGACCACACCAGAAAAAACATAGCCTCGCGCACCAGGCGCTGCCCGGGGTGCGAAGCCACATAGCCACTCCCCTTCAGCACATTCATAAGTGACAGCGCCAGCCGGGACACCAAATCGTTCACCTCAACGCGCACATCCATCGCCGGCACTTCCGCTGCGGGATCATTTAACGAATTCGCGGCCTGATAAAAACGGTGTCGGACTTGTTCATATCGCTGTAAAATTGAACCCTCAACAATCTCAGCCAGTGCTGACGATTTCTTTGTCAAAGTCTGGCACAAATCCAGCAGCGCCCCAGCCATGCCCATACCGCAACTTGATACGGTCATCGACTTAACCGTCGAACGCCGACCTAGCGCCTTTTCCATAGGTCCGCGCATGAGTTCGTTTCGGGTAACGCGCAATCCTTCACAGCGAACGGCGCTGGTCAAAGTACCCGTCAATGCCATCAATTCGATAGGTTCCTCAACCACCACACCATCACTTTCAGCATCAACACAGGCCAAGAATTGCTGTTTATCAGGCAACACAGCCCCACCCACGATATAGTCCGCGTGCCGTGCACTTGTCACCCAAGGCATGACTCCGGCCATCAGGAAATCATCACCATCAGCAACGGCTCCCATCGCTGGCACCCCGCCTTGGCGAGAGGTTGTCAGTTGACTAATACCAACAGTGGCGAGCGCGTCGCCATCAGACAGTCGTGGTAAGAGCAATTCGGCTAATTTCGCGTTATCGCAATCGACAAGAAGCTCGCAGGCCCCGTCATGCTGGGTGAGAATCAGCGCCGTACCCATATGACCACGGGCAACAGCCTCGTAAATCTGCACCCGCTCGACCGGACTCGCCCCCATGCCCCCGAATTGCGTAGGAATCGAATTACCAAAGAGCTTCCTTATTTTAATTATTTCCAACACCTCCGCTGGCCAATGGGTCTCATCGAGACCGGCCGCTACAGTTTGAATTTCCACTGTAAGCCGCTTAATATCCATAGCCTGTGTCCATCTGTGACTGCCGAACGTATCATGAACCATATGTTGACACCCAATGTTAGATCGATGTCGCGTAAAGCGACAGTTACCGCGAGCCTAGCCCTATCGGCCATCATTCTAACGAGCAGCATAGGATGCATCGAAATAGCCTTACTGCTTCAGGGCGCTCTCCCTCCCGTTGGTAGCATGAATGGGGACGAAACCGATAATCCTCCCATCGACGGTGACCCCATTGATGAGCCGACCAGCCCGCCATCAGTCGTGTTGCGGGCCTCCAACGCGAATCCTACTGTGGGCGAACAGCTCTTTCTTACATGCGACGTAGATGGGCAGGCTCCGACTGGCACACAATACTCGTTTTCAGACCCATCTGGCCGGTTAATTCAAAGCCGATCCAGCAGCGTGGCTAGCCTGACAATCAGCGAAAGCGACGTGAGCGTTCAGTTTCAGTTTAGCTGCTCAGCCACCTTCCCAGATGGCACAAACAGCGATTCCGGCACCATATCGGTCATCCCGTCTGGGTGATGGGTGAGCTGGCCATTCGACGCGCTAGCTTGACTCGAAAGTCTATTGACACTGAGGACCATATCCGCGACACTGCGGGGCTAGGACTTGCTGGTTGGATTACAATCGGCAGGTGGTTCACTACCGGCTAATAGGCCTTTTGTCGGCTAGCTGGCTTTGAAATTTAGAGCAATGGAGTTCTAGCGGTGTACGCAATAATCAGTGACGGTTCTCATCAGTATCGAGTCGAAGAAGGCATGACGTTAGAGGTCCAGCGAAAAGACCTCACCGAGGACCAGAAAACGATCGATTTCGATCGCGTACTCGTGGTTGGCGATATTGAAGGCGGAGTTAAGATTGGCGCCCCCACTGTCGAAGGTGCCGTTGTTACCGCGTCCATCGTTCGGGAATTGAAAGCCGACAAAATCATCGTACAAAAATTCCGCCGCCGTAAAGGCTATGCCGTAAAGCAAGGTCATCGCCAAAAGCACCTGCAAATTAAAGTCCAGACGATAACCCACTAATCGCGGCTGACATCATCCCCCCCCAATCGCGCGTTTCCGCCCAGGTCTAGTTATTGTAATACGGCGAAGCTGCGCGTAGTCCTATTGTACGAAATGAAAATTCGCGTAGGGAAGACTCGGACAAGTACCAGCTGGTTGGGCGGCAATAACGTCAGTCGAAAATTTTGTCGGACGAAGCAATCTTGACGCACTTCCAATAGTAACCGCAGATTCTGAACTGAAAATTAGACACGAACACGAAATATAAACGGCGGAAGGCCGCGGCGCCGGGGGGGAAAGTAGCCCGTCACCGCGGCCTCTCGCGGGTAATGGAGGTAAGTTTTTCTACCCTATAGACACCGTCGCGGGTAATCCCGGGCCGACGGGCTGGCTGCACGGAGCGTCCGACCCTACACGTATCGAACGCTCCAAAAGGCGATGCATGGTGCATATCCATCGCACCTATATATAGTCAGCTGTTTGACGTCTCTGACAGTTAATAAGAAAAATATTTCCCGAAGCAGAAAATCTCCGCTACAGCATCCTACGTTGTTGTGCCTCGCGTCCTTTTATTTCGCATTATTGCGACAATCTTTCGGGAAAAACCGAGGTTTGACTGCTACGCAGAAATAACGCTTGCGCTAGCGGTACGGGAACATCAGCCCTTTCCCCTTTATGCTAGGATAACTACCATAGGTACATGGCTGAAATTACCGTACAGAACCTGCACAAAAACTACCGGGTACACGTCAAGCCTGCGGGCCTGGGCGCTTCGGTAAAGGCCTTATTCCACCGGAAATACAAGGACGTGCGGGCTGTAGATGGTATAAACTTCGACATTGAGCCGGGCGAAATGGTGGGCTTTCTAGGCCCGAACGGCGCGGGCAAAACTACTACGCTCAAGATGCTCAGCGGCTTAATCTATCCTACTACGGGCAGCGTCTCGGTCATGGGATTCGTGCCTTGGGAGCGAAAAAACGAATATCGTCGGCAATTTGCACTCCTCATGGGACAAAAAAACCAACTCTGGTGGGACCTCCCGGCCAATGAGTCATTTCGTTTGCACAAGGAAATTTATCACATCGAGGACGAGAGCTTCCGAAATGTTCTCGGTGATCTTACCGAATTACTCGACGTCAAGAATTTGCTCGACCAGCCAGTACGCGAGTTGAGCTTAGGTGAGCGTATGAAAATGGAACTAATCGCGGCGCTGCTCCATTCGCCACGGGTTCTCTTTCTCGACGAGCCGACCATCGGGCTGGATGTCGTAGCCCAGACCAACATTCGACAATGCCTAAAGCGTTACAACCAAGAGCGGCAAGTGACCGTTTTACTGACTAGTCATTATATGCGTGATATTGAGGCGCTGTGCGACCGAGTTCTGGTCATCGATCATGGGCAATTGGTGCACGACGGTTCCCTGCAGGACATTACCGCCCGCTTTTCTACCCACAAGCTGTTGCTGCTACGATTTCAAGATGGCCGATTGCCGGAACGGCCGGAGGCGTTCGGCGAAGTGATTGATCTTACCCCCCCGCGTCTCACGCTACGAATTCCACGCGAGCAAGTGCCCAACTGCGTGAGTCACATTCTCGATAGCTACGACGTGGATGATATCGCTATTGAAGACCCGTCCATCGAAAACGTGATTAGCTCACTGTTCAGTCATACGGCCAAGCGGACCGCTGACGAAGGTGTGGTCGCGGAGACGGTCGATGGGTAAATATTTCGTCGTCTTTCGCGTGTCGTTAGCTGAGCGATTGGTCTACCGAGCGGATTTTTTTCTGTCCACGTTTCTGCGTTTCATTCCTATCGTCACGACGATCTTACTCTGGCGCGCGATTTATGACGGCGCAAACCAAACCGAAATCGGCGGCTTGCAATATAATCAGATGGTTTCGTACTATCTGCTAATTATGATTGTGCGAGCGTTTGGTTCTATGCCCAAACTCGCTTCCGGCATATCGCTGGCCATTCGCGAGGGCGAACTACGCAAATATATTTTGCAGCCAATTGATTATCTCACTTATATGCTGACGCTACGATGCGCGCACAAGCTCGTGTACTTTGTGATGGCAGCGATCCCTTACACCATCATTTTCTGGGTATGTTCGGATTATCTGCCAGGCTGGCCTGGACCAGCGATGTTTTGCTTGTCTATCATGACGTTAGTGTTGACCTTTTGTATCGGCTTTGCCATCAATAGTTTGATTGGCCTATTGGGGTTTTGGTTTTTAGAGGTGGCTACCTTTATTCATGCGTTCATGACGCTGCAATATTTCCTGAGTGGCCACATGTTTCCGCTGAGTCTGTTGCCAAAGTCCGTCGAAAAGATTGTCACAAGTCTTCCGTTTGCTTACGAAACGTATTACCCCACGTTGATTTTGCTGCAAAAAGTTAGCGTAGAAGAAGCAATACGCATTATTGCGATACAGTTTGTGTGGGCGTCCATCGTGGCGGGACTATGCCTGTTCGCATGGAAACGAGGCCTACACAAATACGCCGCGTTTGGAGGATAAAAGCTTGAGGCCTAGCTATCATCGAATATTGCTGCGATTCTGGAAAAATTGCCTACTGCGTGAGATGACCTTTCGTGGCCATTTTATTTTACGCATCTTCGGTGAGGTTGGCTGGGTCGTTCTCATGCTGATATTTATAGAAGTGATATTCAGTAAGACTAGCCAGGTGCGTGGATGGTCGGAGCATCAATACTTATTTCTCATGGGTACGCACATGTTGGTAACAAGTTTGTTTGAGACTTTCTTTTTTGAAAACTGTTGGCGCATCAGCGATCTCGTCCGAACGGGCAATCTAGATTTCATACTGGTTAAGCCCGCGAATACGCAATTTTTGCTGACGTTTGAACGGATTGATTTCGCGGCGCTGGCGAATGTGCCGGTTGGTGGCGCACTGTGTCTATATGCTGTTGTGCAAGGCGGCTACACGATCACGATCGCCCACTTGGCGCTATTTATCATTCTAATTTTCACGGGTGTGCTCATGCTCTACGCTATGCTCTTCATGTTCGCGATCACAAGCGTATGGCTCATTCGTCAGACGGGATTGGATGCTTTGTGGTTTTATGCCATGAGCCTGTCGCGATATCCCTCAGAAATATACCGGAACTTCGCAGGTGGTACGCTTTGGTTTGTGTGCGTTTTTGTCGTGCCCGTGTTGATGGTGGCTAACCTACCGGCGAACGTCATGGTACGTACATTTACGACGCCGCTAATCATCAATTTCATCGCCGCAGCGATCGGACTGCTGATATTGTCAAGCGTGGCCTTTAAGATCGCCTTGCGCTCGTATCGGTCGGCGAGTAGCTGATTGATACGAACTTCAGAATCGTCCCCTGTGTTTTATGGTCAGCTAGCGGGCCAATCGTGTCTGAGCGCTTGTCATAGGGAATTGATCGACTAGGCTAAGCTGCTGTGACGATATAAAATACTGGGTAATAGGGATTTGGGCACACGGTTAAACGGTTACACCCATACCACCTGAAAAATTACCTGCGACTGAGCATTGGATTTAGGCTAATGGATCAGCGGAGATCGAAATGGCAGCGAGTGCGGAATTGCATCATAGACACGCCGGGGCAATAGGCGAGATCAAGGAAACGGTCGAATCCATTGTCGTGGCCCTGATTTTAGCTTTTGTGTTTCGTGCTTTTATTGTGGAAGCTTTTGTCATCCCCACAGGGTCCATGGCTCCGACTCTATATGGCGCGCATGGCACCATCGTCTGCGAAGATTGTGGCACGGAGTTTTCCTATGGCTTGCGTGATTTAGCGGATCAGCGTGCGGGGCAGGTGGTGGGCGCGGGATCGCGAGCGACATGTCCTAACTGTAATCACGACAATACCAGCCTGCAGATGACTGACGCTTCTAAAAACCCAGAGTCTGGTGATCGCATTTTGGTGATGAAGTGGCCCTTCGATATAGGCGGCGACTGGTTTGGCCCGGCCCGCTGGGATGTAACCGTTTTTAAGGATCCGGCTGACGGCACCACAAATTTTATTAAACGACTCATCGGTTTACCCAACGAGCTTCTTATGATTCTCGACGGAGACATTTACACCGCAGCAATCGACAAAATTTCACCAAAGACGATGGAAGAATTGGAATCCCAGCGTCACGAAAAGTATCTACTCCGCACAAAGCAAGATAAAGGCCAATTGCCCGGGCTATCGTATGAAGCCAAGACAGAATTGAACGATATATTCAAAATCGCCCCTAAGACAAAGATTGCTCAGCGGTCTTTATGGCAACCGGTTTACGACCATGACTATCTGCCGAGGACATTGGGGGGAGGGCAACCTCGCTGGGAGCCAATAAATAGAGATGGTTCGGCATGGGACGCCACGCATCGCACCATACATTTTTCGGGTAGCAATAAGATTAATGACGGGATTAAACTCGCTGGCAAACGTCTCGTCGGACAGTGTGCTTATAATATAGCTGATCGCCCCCCCCCATTAGTCTCTGACTTCCAAGTATCATTCGTCTTCACACCGGAGTCTAATGACAGCCAAGTACGGGTGCGATTGTCCAAGATGAGCCGCATTTTCTGGGCGATTGTGGATACGAGCGGGTCGGTGAGTATTGTGGAATCGGCAGACCCGCCTGACGCATCAACGCCGGCCATGCTGCGCGGTAACATTGACCCACTATCTCCTGGCGATGCGGTACAAATTAGCTTTGAACATGTGGACTATAGATTGTCGCTGTCGGTGGCTGATAGAGAAGTACTTGCAAGTTCAAGCGATCCAAACGCGCCAGGCTATTACGCGCCATCTATTTATGCACTTAGAAGATTGTCTCGCCCTGTCGGCGCAGATGCGCCACAAATATTTGGAACAGGTAGTGCCTTCACCGTGACACACCTAGCGGTACGACGTGACGTTTTTTATTATCATGATGCATCGTATATGGCATTGCCAACGCTATATTGGGCACCGCGGTCTGGATGGGCTTCGCCGGATTATCCGATGTTATTACGATCGCACGAGTACTTTATGCTGGGCGACAACACCTCTGCGAGTAAGGATTCTCGTCTGTGGGATACGCTTGGCGACCATATGGCTGTTCGCGGCGAGGATTTCCAGCTTGGCACCGTACCCAAGGATCAGCTGATCGGGAAAGCTTTTTTCGTATATTGGCCCAGCCCCCATAGGCTGGAATGGTTACCTAGCTTAAAATTTGGTGTGGTGCCAGATGTTGGACGCATGCGCTGGATTCGCTGAATGCCAAGCACCGACACTAACCCCCGACTAACCTGCGATGAGGATTGGGTTATCCACAGGCCATCCACTATATTGGTCAGGCATCTTAGGTAAGTAAAACTTTATTGTTTTGAACTCCTGATGGAATCGTGTTTTTTAGAGATGATGACCAAGATCGCAAGGAAAAACCGTAACTCTTTTCGTGGTAACGTTTTATGATACCTTTGCACAGGCGTATATCAGAGACCACGTTCAGACTCATTGAATTGACGCAGCGACATTTACGAATGTCATCTGTGATTTTCAACATAAGATTCACAGGCTGTCAAAATAGTCATAATGTGGTATCAGGCTCTATTTCCACAGGCTGTTTGATGGCTTGTGACGACTTAGTGTTACAGCGCTATGTCGCGGATAACCGCCTTACCGAATTGCTATTAATGACTCACACACTCAACCCGTATCGAGGATACTAGTGCCCATGGCTAATGATGTACTTCTTGACGTCCGCGACCTCGTCAAACGATTTGACGGGCGTGTCGTAGTTGACCACCTTAGTTTTCATGTTTTCCCCGGCGAAATTGTTGGGCTGCTTGGCCGAAACGGTGCTGGCAAGACGACGTCGTTTAGGATGACCGTGGGTATGCTCGACCCCGAAAGCGGGTCAGTGATGTTTAATGGCGAAGACGTAACTTCTTTGGCTATGTATAAACGCGCTCAACTCGGCATGGGATACCTCTCACAGGAACCTAGCATTTTTCAACGGCTTACCGTCGAGGATAATCTCTTGGCTATTCTGGAAACCATGCGAGGCCTTAGTCGGGCAGACCGCATGTCGCGTATGAATGAATTGATCTCTCAATTCGGGCTGGATAAACAACGAAAGCAATTGGCAAGGACGCTATCTGGCGGCGAGCGACGTAAGCTTGAAATTGCCCGAGCACTGGTAACGAATCCTACACTGATCATGCTCGACGAACCGTTTAGCGGGGTTGATCCAAAATCGGTGGAAGATTTGCAGAAAGAAATTCTACATCTCAAGCACGATCGCGGCATAGCCATACTGCTAACCGATCATAATGTTCGAGAAACGTTGCGCGTCACCGATCGTAGTTATATCATTAACGATGGTAAGCAATTAGCCGAGGGCCATCCGCGCGATCTGGTGCGCGATCCATTGGTGAGACGTACGTATCTAGGTAGCTCGTTCCGTGGTGATGAATTCGACGATTAATTAGTCTTTTCTATCGACGGGAAACTGGATGCCCGCCTTCGCGAGCATGACTACGATGGTTTCTGGCTTATTCATAATCGCTTACGCGAGATGAAGCGAACCTAGTAAGTGGGCGTGGATTTTCTCGAACAACATTTCGGCATCTGGCTCATGTGGCAACACATGGCCTGAATGTTCGCATGCCACGGTCTCAACTCGCGTTGATGTCAGACGATCACGCACTATTTGTAGCGACGACATAGACATATAGCGATCAAGCTTACCCACGGCCAGCAGTACTGGGCATTGAATGGTCTGAAGCTTTGCAAGCGTCTGGTCGGCTAGCCTTTGCAATTCCCATAGAGATTTTGTGGGGTAACGATCATAACTAAACAGGCCCTTGGCGATATGATTGTCGATCGATGCACGACTCTTCATTTTGTAAGGGACAATAAATCGCAGCCAAGGGAGGCAGGCACGTAGCACTGGCTTTAGCGAAAACATCGGTGACAACATGGTTAATGAACACACATTAGGCTCCGACGCTGCGATGTGTGCGGCTAACACTGCGCCCATTGAAACACCTACGACAGCCACTTTTTCACTGACAGAGGCTAGTCGCTGACACTCGGATTTCGCGACTGTCATCCAGGAGTCACGCCCTACCGCTCGAAGATTTTGAGGCGTAGTGCCATGCCCTGGGAGCAGTGGGCATGAAATCGAGGCGTTGGGAAATCGCTGATGAAGAAAATCGGCGAGCGGCTGAACCTCAGTCGGTGACGCAGTCAATCCGTGCAACAGTAAAAACGCAGGTTCGCCAGATTGCCCTTCGACAAGGAAAGGGGCTGCGCGATGATTGATCGTCGTCGCGTTTTCATTTGCTAACTCAGCGGCCATATCAGTAAGTATATACGCGGGCTAGATAGCTTGGACAAGTCGCGTGGGGGAAAAGGTTCAGCCGTCAGAGGTAGAGTCAAGAATTCATTGATGTCATATATAGCTCTCAACTCCGCGCTAGTTGAACCATGCGGCCCACCTAACTGCACATATACGCAAATTCACGCAGGCACGATCACGCGAATCGCATTTGGCACAACGGACATCGTCACCGGCGTCGTCGCAATGTGCTCGCCGTCCGCCCAAACATCTTGGGGAATGTCGGTGTGAATTTTCATTACTTTGGTTTGCAAAAATCGAACACCCGCCCGCCCTGCATGTCGGCCTGTCATGACAATGGGGAGCATGCGAAACGCGCTCAACCTCCCAACCGAGTCTATCACGCAGACATCAAGTTTTCCGTCTGTTGGCGTAGCCATGGGCACAATGGGAATCCCCCCCCCATAAGAAGAGGTGTTCGCGGTTGTGGCTAAGAACACGGACTGGTCGATGAGGCCAAAGTCCCCTTCCAACTTGATTGACGTCGGTCGGTATTTCATCAACACACGGATAGCGCCGTAGACATAGGCTAGTGTTCCCTTCAAGGGCATGCGCATGGTATCTACAAAACTCGATACCTGGGCATCTACGCCAAGGGTAGCGACGGTGCAAAAATGTTGGCCATTGGCACAGCCCAGGTCAACGGGCATCGTGTGCTTTCGATGTAAAATTTCGACGATGGTGCTCGGATCGGTAGGCACGCCAAGAGCGCGGGCAAAGTCGTTGCACCTGCCCGATGGGGCCAAACCAAGCGGTGGCACCTTATCTCCTAGCGGAGCGGATAATGTGGCTAGCGCGTGAGCGACTTCCTGAATGGTGCCGTCGCCGCCGCAAGCTACGACGCATCCATATTTATCCGGTGAAGTAGACACAGCTGCCCGGACCATACGTTGCGCGTCGCCACTACTACTGGTCGGTTCGAGTTCTACTGTGACATCGCGCTGGCTCAGTTGATTGCTGATGGTCTCGGCGAAGCGCTTTCCACGTCCGCGCCCGGAGATGGGGTTATAAATAATTAGGATTGTGTCGGTGTGCGACATAGTAACTATTTTGCCGACAGTGTTTGATTCTTGTAATTACCGCTAACGATATAACCGATCGTTGGTTATAACTATCCAATACTGCGCATACTGAAGCCCGCGGCTCATTTTTTATGCTGGTAGCGAACACATCATCACCGGCGGACAGTGGAAGTAACTGATTTTCGCATTCGCCCCGACGACATCCTCGGCCATGCCTAATGCTTCGTCCATCGACCGGGCGACTTCAAAGCCGATGCGCCGGGCGGCTTCTTTGTTGGTCGGATTGATCGCAATCACCTGGCCAATATGAGCCATCCCGTGCGCCCCCCAGTACCACATGTAAAACGGATGGACGCCGTGATAGGCGTGTCCGTTACGATACATGTCGATATATCGCTCGTTTTCCGCGTATGATTTTTCAAATTTTTTCTCCAGCTCACGTGGGTCGGTCGTTTGCGGCAACAACTTGTGGTAGAAATCGTGGTACGCGGTGTGTTGTTGCATGGTAAATGTATCGTCTAGCGTATGGTCGACGATCATCACGCCACCCTTACGCACCAGCGGTTTGTTACGATAGAAGTTGAAGAAGTACCCGGCTGACAAACATCGCACAAGGATAGGGTTCAGCGCAGCATCGATATTGTACGGACCGATGGAAGGTAAACCCACGAGTACAACATCCGACTGTTCGGGCACTTTGACTTCGTGTTGAAGGTCTACATTTTTAAGCGTCTCGCAATGGACCAGTTCTGTATCGCCTGCGTGTGCGCCTGTCATACCGTAAGGTGCGGGCAGCGCGGTATATGCTTTGCGTCTTAGCCCCGCAGGCAATAGTGATAGGCCTACGCGCGATCCGTGGTAGTTCAAATGATCGAGCATACCCCAGTCTCGTTCTCGCTTTTGTAAAAATCCAAGTAAGCTGGAAAAAAGATCGCCGTTGAGGGTGGTTTCGATGGTGAATATCTTCACATGTTTTTTGACGACCTCACCCATGCGTTCACATGATCGATGGAACGCGCTGTTGGGCGGGTCCATATAGCTCGATTCGTGCAGGAGCATACAAGCATTGTGGTGATGACTTACGCTGCGATAAGTAGCCAAGCCAACCGGCACGGACTTGTGGCCTCCGTCCATCGTAACAAGGTTGATGTTGACATAAATCAGTAGGTCTGACTCGACGGCGCTGCGATTTAGCTCAACCACTTCACCTTCTTCGGTTGTTCCAAGATCGATTTTATTGTCGGGATCTTCTGCGTCATGGTTGCGCAAATGATCGGGCCAAAACCTTTTGAAGACGCGCGGGCCAACAAAATGTTTCAACTCAGCCGGCGTGCAACGGCGATGTAAACAAATCGCACAAACTAATTCAATATCGGTCACCCCGGCGCGATCCAGGCGTTCAAGCAAAATTTCGATGACCGTCTGCCGGACGTCTGGGGCGGCCATGCGCGGCAACGGTAGAGACACGTCGTCGAAAGCTATCGTCACTTTCATGCCAGGCTTGAGTTGGGCGTCCAGCGGATCATCGCCCAGCGGATGATCGATGGCGTGCTCAACAGCCGCCCGGCGATTGGGAACCGGGTCAAGCGGTTCGTTGGGATAGATAACCTCACAACCTACCGGCAATTTATGCTTAGTATACCCCTCTCCGCGATGAAAAAGAAAGGGCGGATCATTGGACGTTACCGTATGGATATTGGACGCGCCGTTACGCTTACTCATAAGTATCTCGCGATGGAATTACGTTTCGTCAATTCGAAAAATAGTCTTAGCTACGCCCGTGCGACCGGTATGCAAGGCAGATCTAATAGCCGCTTGATAGTCTCGTAGGGCAAAGGCTGGCCCCACGAGCTTTACCAACTTGGGCCCCCACGTTTTCATTAAATCGATGGCTAAATCAAATGTATCACGCTGGCCCCCCGCCCACCTCTCAGGCCCGTAGGCATACGTCGCACACAATGTCAGCTCTTTGAACCATAGCGGCGTCCAGTCTACGCCACGCGGCGCACCGGGCATGCCGACCAAAACAAATGTGCCGCCACTCTTGGTAAATCGAATACCGTCGTCGATCGTATGGGAAGATCCCACACAGTCAAACGTGGCGTCAGCGCCGCCGATGACCATGGGCTTGCCTAGCTCGGCTTGTAACACCTGGGCATTCAGCACGCTGGCCCATTTTTTATAGCGATCCACAGTCCCTCCGCCGGAAGGAATCCACTCATCTACGCCCAGGGAATTACCCAGGCTGATTTGATGGTCGTATCGGCCTGAAGCTACGATTCTCGCCTTGCAGCCCGTGGCTCGGAGTGCAGCGATGGTGAGTAAACCGATGGAGCCACAACCTAAGACTAAAGCGGATTGGTTTGCCTCTAAAGAAACGCGCAGTATGCCATGCAAAGCACAGGCGAATGGTTCCACAAGTACGGCCTGTTCGTCGGGCAAATCCTCGGGAACGGCGTAGACCTGTGAATGATGGGCTACCATGGACGTACTAAACCCGCCGCCGGTGTCTCGACAAAATCCCGATTGAATTCCTGCGGAAATGCACCCTCGTGTGATGTTGGAACACAAAGCGTCGCGACCTTTTTGGCAGGCATCACACTTCGGTTCGATGCCGCGAACATGACACCCTAAAGCGGGGTGCAGTACGGCGCGAGCGCCGACGGAAACATTGTCAACGTCTGCGCCGACCTCGACGACCCGACCGACCATCTCATGCCCCATGACAAATGGCATGGATGTTACGGGTGCAAGATATGGGCTTCCCTTGGCGCAGATAGTCGATAAGTCTGATCCACACACGCCAGCTAGGGTGGGTCTTATGCGAACCCAGGACTGCGTGGGCAATTTTGGCTCTTGAATATCCCGATAGGCGACCGGCGAGGCGCTGCTGGTGTAGAGTCGCCTTAGGCGCGGACCTGCTAGCTTGAGTAAGATATAACGCGGAATACTTTTGCGAAATTGCAGGGCTTTCATGATGAAGCATTCCCGTAAGTCTAAGCCACCGCCCAGCGGTGTACTGGCCAATTTCCTTGCGTGGCCGTCCTAAGTAAATCTCGATCAGGATTCACCGCATGTGAATGTCCCACCGCTTGCAACATGGGCAGGTCCGCGATGCTATCGCCGTAAGCATGACTCGCAGCTAAGTCCACATGATAATCAGCAGCGAATTTTTTCATGAGGCGAACTTTCTCCTCGCCACTAACGGGTAGGCTATCCAACTCACCAGTGAACCGACCGTCCCGAACGAGTAAAGCGGGAGCCAGTACGTGCGTAGTAGAAAGCTCCTTCGCTAATGGTGCGATGATAAAGTCTATTGATCCGGTCACCAAAACAACCATGCGCCCGGCTTCGTGATGATTTTTTATGCACGCGATCGCCTCGGGGAAAACTTTCGGTAGCATGACATCACGATGACAGGCATCAGCCTGCGCGTAAACCTCGGCGGCATTGAGGCCCGCGTAGCTTCGATAAAAAATTTCGTTGAGCCTGCCGCGATCGATTTTATCCATAACAAGATAGTAAATACATTTCACGAGAAAGGCCGCCCGCCAACATGTAGCGAAAATAGTGGACATGCGTTTTTCACGAAAATAAGCGTAGTAATGAACGATGGTCGTCTTGGCGATCGTACCATCGACGTCAAAAAATACGGCAGACCGCGCACTGTCGCTGCTCGTTTTTTCCGTCACGCGGGCGCCTCATCTCGCATGCGTACCACGCTGGCTTCCACAGCGGCTATCATCTCTTGAAAACATGCGTAGTGGTCGCTGGTCTCGTCCAACGGCGGAGGAACAATCGCCACGCCAAAAGTGACGGTTACGCTTCCCGGATGAATCAGCTTCTGCCCCTTGGGGAATAAGTCGTAGGCTCGGTCAATATGCACCGGAATAATGGGTACGCCACGCTCGATGGCTAGAACCGCAGCCCCGATTTTAAAGGGTTGAATGACGCCATTGACCGAGCGTGTTCCCTCAGGAAAGATCAGTAAGCCGTCGCCGCGACGTAGCGTATCACCACACTGTTTTAGACCTCGAAGTCCATCGGCTTGACGGTCTACCGGAATGGTATCGAGTACCTTTCCGAATAAAAATCGCTTGGTTGGCGAGCTGAAGAAATAATCTTCCGCGCCCGCAACCCACACACGACGCCGCCCCCCCACAGCCGTTAATACCGAAGGCGTGTCTAAATGTGATGCGTGATTGGGCGCGAGAATAAAAGAACCTGAAGAGGGAATGTTCTCGCAGCCGCGTGCGAGCACCCGGACGTAGGTATTCATAAATACTTTTACGCCTCCTCGGACAATCCAACGGACGGGCAGCAGTGGCGCGGATAACGAGCCATTCACCGCGCTGGACGTTTTTTCTTGCGTGAGACGTCGCTGCCAGATGTTGCGATCGGAGGTGCCCGAGGATTTCGGTGTGCGATCGCCAATGACAGCCAATATGTCCGAGACGCGGGAAATTTGAGCCGACTTTTCTTCGTCGATGCGCATGTCGAATCGGGCTTCCACCGTGCCTATGACATCAATTTTCCCGATACTGTCTAGTCCCAGATCTAGCAAAAGGTGCATGGGGCGGCGTATTTTTTCTGGTGACATTTTTGTTTGAGAAGCGAGAATTTCTTGAAGTGCCTGAAAGACGGCTGGGCTTTGTGAAACTATTGCCTGATCTTTATCACTGTCGCGGGTCGAAAGCGCTTGCGACTCGCTTCCCTTAGCTGGTAACTCCAATTCCTGCTGGACCATGTCCCGCACAAGATTACGCTTGGCTTTGAGGGTCGTGGTTTTGGGAATTTCTCGATCCCAAAAATGAAGCACAGCTAACCGTTGATGCGATGGCACGGATTCGGAAATCTCCTCAACGGACATACGAATTTCACGCTCTAATGACGATCGATCATGATCGGCACCGGCCCCACGATCTACCACAATCACCGCATGAACCGCATCACCAGAACCTTCCTCGCAGGTCATTCCAAAAACGCAGAGTTCCTTTACAAATGGCACTTCGCAATAGCGGGCTTCCACTTCGTCTGGATAAACATTTTTCCCCGCAGGTGTAATGATCAAATCTTTCGAGCGTCCGGTCAGATACAAATAGCCCTGCTCGTCAAATCGGCCAAGATCGCCGGTACGCAGCCATCCGTGTTGAATAATTTCGTCTGTGGCTTCTGGATTGTCCAAATAACCTGACATGACACTAGGCCCGCGGACCCATACCTCGCCAATGCCCTCAGCGTTTTGATTGCGCACCTCGGCATCGACGTTAGACAACATCGGCCCCACCGAATTAAGACGGGCTGAGGTTGGCGGATTCACGGATAAGACGGGTGAGGTTTCGGTCAGGCCATAACCTTCGTATACGTCAAAGCCCATACGCTGGAAAGATTCAAACAATTCGGGATCTAATCGAGACGCACCAGAAACGAACATACGCAAACGACCGCCGAAAGATTTATGTACGGGCGCGAATAGCGTGCGCCCAAAGCGACGACCGGTCTTGTCAGATAACCAGCCTAATAGCCGAAAAACGCCGCGCTTCACACGGCCTGCTGCGAAAACCTGCCCGGTAATGGCGTCATATAACATACGAATAAACCGCGGCACGACCAGCATCACAGTCGTACCCGTCGCCTGCATCGCCGCTTTTATTTCTGCACCTTTAACCTGATCCAGATAAGTAATGGTTGCCCCACAGGCCAGCGGGACGATAAAACCACCGGTAAATTCAAACGCGTGGTACATGGGGAGAACGGATAGCAATTCGTCGTTTGGAAATATGGGATGCACGTCAATCAACGCAGAGGCATTCGCCAGGAAGTTGCGATGCGTTAGTGGTACCGCTTTAGGCGCGACTGTCGTGCCCGACGTAAACAATATCGAAGCGATATCGTTACCATCACTAATGAAAGGCGCTGGCATTTCGTCGCGTGATGCACCCGGCGGAGGAATGAATGGCCGGCTCATTAAAATAATTTCGGCGTCCGCGTCCGACCGACTATCGGCCAACGCGGCGTGCGTCGCTGGACCTGCTAGCATGAGTTTAGCTTTGGCATAACGAGCAGCGGCCCAGGCGTCTTCAGGCGGAAGCTGCGGATCAAGAGGCACAGCCGTCATCCCGGCACGCATGATGGAAAGATACGAGATACCCCATTCCGGACTGCTGACTCCGGAAATAGCGACTCGATCGCCGGGGACCATGTCGCGCTCCTGAAAACGCTGCATGATCGTACCCGTAGCTTGCAGCACTTCCTCATAGGTAAATCGTAACCAACGATTCTCACGCTTGACCTGTAGCGCGTGCTTATCTGGGTAGCGATTGGCTGCGCGCTGAAAAACCTCAAACAACGAAGTTGTCTGTAGCGACTGCTTAGCAACGGAAGGATCGACATTGGCCAGCTCCGCAGCAATACGTCCGGAAGGTTCTGAACCAGTTCCCAATACAAAAGACCGCACGCCTGGAATATGGCGATTGACGATATAATCTTCCCAGTCGATGGCTTTGACATCAAAAGGAAATTCCGCCCGGTCATCTGGATGCAGCGTCTCAGCTACCGCATCCAATGCGTCCACCACGAACCGACAATCCAAATGGGTATAAGGCGTATAAATTTTCGCAAAGTATGCTAGCTGTTCCAACTGCCGAAGCATCCCGTTATATTTGCGTACGCGACGCCTGCCGGAATGAAATTTCTCAAAAAACTTCCTTAGCCACGTAATATATTTTTGCTTACGAGCCAGTTGTTTCAAAAATCGTGCGGTCGGTACCAGCAAAAAAGGAACGCGATAGGTCAGTCGCTGACCATCGACAAGCATCGGACGTTTCTTGTAAGCCCGCTGTAAATATCGCGAAAGTGAGCTAAGCAGTAGCGGCTTACAGGCACTTGACGCACATTGATATAGCGCTACCCCTTCAGGTCGGTGGTCACCCACGGGGAGCGTCGCGATCATGCCATTGGCTACGAAATCAGCGGGGATAAGGTCTAGCGGAATCTCCGGTCGTCCCGGAAACTCATTCAACTTCCCCTTCCCGTAACCGATGAGCATGGGATCAGCCATGCGCAGTCCGTCAATCCATCCGGGCGCAGGCTCTTCGTAACTGCTTTCGATAATAGCCGGGCGAAAAATGGTCAGGGGTATCGAACCGCGATCACGCAACAACAACTGTTCACCAATCCACTTGGTAAACGTATAGGTATCGTTCCAGCCTAGCGAACGAGCGGTAGCCATTCCCAGGTCGATGAGTTCTTTTCGGCAGGCTTCGGTATCCGCCCCCAGGCGATGTCGAACCGCCTTGGCCTGGGCTTGTAAGGATTCGATCAAGGCGTCGAGATCATATTCGCCCGTGACTTGATCGCGTGGGAGTTTTTCTCGCGCGGTTTCGGGTGCGCTGAAATCTTCGACAATATCGCCGGTGCGTTGCCCTGAAACGTAGCAAGTGGATACATGGAGGAAAGGAATGCCCCCGCCATCCGCGGCAAAACGCAATAGCCTTGAAGGGCCTAGCGTGTTCAAATCGACAGCTAGGTCTAATCGCTCGTCAAAGGTCACGGTAGCAGCGCTGTTGACCACGAGTGTGATTGTTTTGGTCAAGACTGCGTATTCTGCAACGGAACAACCAAGCCGATCGCGCGTTAAATCGCCATTGACGACATGTATTTTTCTGTCGCAGAGGTCGTGAAACCGATCGCCCAAGCTGGCCCGCAGACGATCAAACGCCGGAGAGCCTAGCACGTCGCGCTTAACGCGCTGCGCTGGCGATGCCCCCCCCGCTCTGGGCCTTACAAGTAGGTATACACTATCGATCGTATCGACACTGCGCAGCAGTTTTTCTACAAAAGCCTTTGCCAAAAAGCCCGTAGACCCCGTAATGAGAATCTTATGCCCACTGAGGCGATCCCTAATGCGCGGCGACGTGGTATGTTGAGAACCTCTATTCAAAAATACGACTCCAAATCGCTATCCATCATTATGCGAAGAAGCATGTGCTTCTAGGCCCGCAGCCACTTCGCGTACGACGACATCGTGAAGTTCGCCCGCATCCATTGACTCCACTAACGCAGCTGGTACCGGTTTACCGAAGGTCAATTGAATATCACCAGGCGTCACCAAAAACCGACCTCGCGCATGGGCCGCTAACGACCCGCTGATCGAGAACGGCACCACCGGCAATCCCGAGCGCTTGCATATTTTCAACGCACCACGACGAAATGGCAACAATTGCCCATCCTTGCTGCGGGTTCCCTCTGGAAATACGCAAAAAGAGACCGGACGTCGACTCAAATTCGTCAACATATGCTGCAGTCTGACGTGGTCTTTTCGGGCGTTTTTTCTACTAAGGGGCACATATCCATTCAATCGCAATACCCAACCAAACACCGGGATATCAAAAAGAGAACGCTTGGCCAAAAAATTCACGCGACCATCTAAGGCAACGAGCACCGCGGGTATGTCCAATGCACTTTGATGATTGCCGACATAAAACTTTGCTTGCCCGTCATTGGTATTCTCATACCCCTTAATCACTAACCGACAGCCGCTCGCTCCAATCACCCACTTTCCCCATACAAACGACCCCCACGCCACCGCCCGGCGCGACCGATCGACAATACCAATGATAGCGGTGGGCACGCCAAGAATGAGCACGCCAAAGCTTGCAAGAAAAAATGTAATCGCCCATCTAATCATATATACTCGCGGGGATAACGGCACCGACTAGGGGAATCGGATATCGAGCATTTGCATTTCGACACTGCGTCGTCCGTTGAATTCGTTCACGATTGGCTCAAAGGCAATTTGACATCGACGATGCTGTTTAAGGTCTTCAATACGATCAGCCAATCCAAAACCTATCGCCTTTAACGTCAATCCTTTATCACGAAATGTAGCTTGCAGATGTTCGCCGCCGCGACCAACGCACCGAGGTTCATTGGCTAATTCGATCCAATCGGTCGCCAGCTTAGGCTTAGGATTGCCCGCACCAAAAGGCCCCATTTGGATCACCGCATCCATCATGGGAAGCGTCAATTCATCGAGGCTAGCTATAGCATCTAACCGCAATTTGGGCACCAAATCTTTACCCGTGAGCGTTTGATTGGCCAAAGCCACAAACTGATCCGTAAAGGCTTCTATTTGCCGCGCCTGTACTCGTAAGCCCGCGGCTGCGGCATGTCCGCCACAACTCTCCAGATGCCCCGAACACGTCGTCAAGGCATCGGCTAAGTGAAATCCGGGGATACTCCTAGCCGAGCCTTGCCCCACATCACCATCCAACGAGATAATGACGGCGGGCCTATGGTATCGATTCACCAACCGAGAGGCGACGATACCAATCACACCCGAGTGCCACCCTTCCGACGCCAACACGATCGCGCGTCTGGCATCGCTAGCTAGATTATCTTTGTCCACTATTTCGCAGGCTTGCTTGACGACGCGGCGTTCGGTCGCTTGGCGGCTACGGTTATGCTCTTCCAGATACAAGGCAATTTCGTCGGCCCTATTCTCATCAGCCCGCGTCAATAGCTCCACGGCCAAGCGCGCATGCCCCATGCGACCCGCTGCGTTTATGCGAGGCCCCAACTTGAAACCTACGTCGTAATCACTAACCGCGGCCCCACTCATACCTGCACATTTGATCAACGCTTGCACGCCGGGTATCGAAGATGTAGCCATCGCGGCTAGGCCATGCTTGGCGATAATACGATTTTCGCCGTCCAGTGGGACCATATCCGCAATCGTACCCAACGCAGCTAACGGCAGTAATTTCAGCATCAATTGTCGATAGGCAGGCGCAACACGTTCCGCGCCGCTGAGTTGTTGTGCAATCGCCCAAGCCAATTTGTAGGCGACACCTGCCCCGGCTAGGTCTGGGTTGGGGCTCTCCCCCCCGACCCTGGGATGGACGATAGCAGCAGCATTGGGCAGGGGTAAACGCGGTGTATGATGATCCGATATCACCAATTGCGCACCGGCTTGATTAACAAAGTCCGCGACCTCGACAGCGGTTATGCCGCAATCGACTGAGACAATCAAAGACGCACCGTTATCGATCAATTTACCTACTGCGTCTATATTAAGGCCATACCCTTCCTCGATTCGGTGGGGCACGTAGAATACCACATCCGCACCAGCCTGGGTGAGCATATGCCACAAAATGGCTGTGCCGGTAATACCATCGACGTCGTAGTCCCCGTATATCGCGATACGCTTCCTGGCTGCGATGGCATCAACGATTAGTTTGGCGGCGTGGGTAGCGCCAGGCAAGGTTTCCGGCGCGTGAAGGTGGCTTAATTGAGGAAACATGAACGATGCGCTTCCCGCATCGCAGGATACCCCCCTATTGATTAGTAGCTGGGCGATAAGATTGGAAACGTCCCATTGCTGTGACGCCTTATCCAGGTCAACCGAGACTGACGATAATATCCACTCTTTACGCATGACTTTTTCTTGTCACCAAAGAGAAACAGTCATCCCTGGATTGCGTTATCCTACCGTGGCCTTGAGCGATGGTAAAGCGCCCTTTTCTAGGCGCCAGAGCCTATGGTGGAGATACTCATTTGATGTATTCTGCTCGGTGTAGCTAATTGTATCATACCTTATCCGATGCAAGGAATCCGATGTAAGGAAATAAAGTTAATCACCGTAACGACTTGATACTATCGCCACACTCCATATAATAATATTTGCAAAGGAGAGGTGGCATCCCTGTGAATTTTCCTGGAGGAAAAACTGTGGCAGAAGCTTTAGAAGGTAAGCGCATTCTGGTTGTCGAGGATGACAGTGAGATGCTATCAGCATTGCAACTGCTCTTCGAGGATTTGGGCGCCGAAGTAGTAACCGCCGTCGATGGACACGCGGCTATTGAGTTCGCGACCAGCAGCGACCCGGACGTCATTGTGCTGGACGCCATGTTACCTAAACGTAGCGGGTTTTTAGTGCTCGAAAAACTCAAAGGCAATTCCAAAAAAGGGCAAAAGCCCTTTATTGTCATGATCACCGGTAACGAAGGCAAAAGACATCAGATTTGGGCTGAGAGTCTTGGCGTGGATGGTTATCTCACCAAACCATTCCGCATGGAAAAGCTTGTAACGATTGTAGAATCTTGCATTTCAAACTGATCAGACTCACGTTTCTAATATTTTTCCTTTTACAATGTCTCGTGAATTTCGCACATCGAGCCCCTTCTCTGCGCGTAGGCGGATTTTTGGTCTTATTGATGCCGATTCTCGGCTTTCCCCTTGTTTAGCTAGGCTTATCAATGGTGAACGAACAAACTGGCCGACTATACCATAGTATGTATTAGCCCGTAGCAGCCTTCTCTCGTACCGGGAAAGAGAGTCGCAATATTTTTCGAAGCATTGGATTGAACTATGCGTATTGTATTGTCGTCACTTGCTCACGGGATAGTGATTGTCGCTATCTTATTGACTACCTCCCCACCAGCCAGCGTGCGGTCTGGCGAGACAGGCAAACAGGACGCTGCGCCAGCCGTAGATATCCAGCCCGTCAATATCGACAATGCCCACGAACTCCTTATCTCCGGAAAGTATGACGAGGCATTAGCCGCCTACGACCAATTGATTGGCGACGGCATCAGCCAAGACCTTGCCCAGATAGGTAGAGCGGATTGCCTGTTTCAACTCGGACACTATCAAAAAATCATCGACGAAAGCATAACTAGCCCCGCAGGCAAGAGCGTAGCCAGGCTCGTTCAACTCGCCCGCGCATACCAAGCCGTGGGAAAGTATGACGAAACCATTTCCCGCTGCCGCCAGGCGATTGCCTTGGACAAGTCAACCCCAAGCCCCAGACTGCTCCTCGCTCAAACACTCGAACTAATCGGCAAGATTGATGAGGCTATCACTACCTATCGCTGGTTTGATACCCTCATGGTCGAGCGTGAGGAACTGCCTGAAGACGCCGCTTGGCTAACTGACGTCGCCTTAGGGTTTCTTCGATACAGCGTGCTTACCAAAACCAATGTCATCAGCCGTACACGCCATGTGCTAGTTCAAATGCTCCAGCAAGCGTATTCGCGTTTAGACCGCACCTACTGGCCTGCGCGGGTAGCGGCTGCGGATTTGCTTCGCCAAAAACATAACAACGACGAAGCTGACGGAAGCGTCTCAGATTACAAAGCAGCCCTACTCATTAACGACCAACTGCCCGAAGCCTACGTAGGCCTGGGAGAAGTGTTGCTCGAAGGTTGGCGGTTCGAAGAAGTCGAAACGCACGTAAAATTAGCCCTCGATATCAACCCCCAACACGCCGGCGCCTTGCAACTGCTCGCGAATAAACAAATTACAGAACGCAGATATAGCGACGCGGTTGAGACCTGCGACAAGGCCTTAGAAATCAACCCCAACAATCTTATAGCCCTTGCTTTACAAGCCTCTGGGTACGCATGCCAATATAACGATAGCCAAGTCAAAAAGCTTCAAGCAAGGGCCGAGCGCATTAACCCGCGACCTGCTATTTTCCACCGCATCCTCGGAGAATCGCTCTCAGGCATACGTCAATACGCTTCTTCCGAAAAGCAGTTACGCCTAGCCATCGAAATCGAACCGACCCACGCCGACACCCATACCACGCTTGGTTTGATGTACATGCAATGGGGCGACGAAGACAAAGCCCGCGACGCATTAGACAAGGCCTGGTCGTTAGACCCGTTCAATAAGCGGACTAAATTCACGCTTGACCTGCTCGACTCGATCACCAAATTCAACACCTACGAATCACCTAATTTTATCGTTCGCTATAACGAAGAAACAGACCCCGGACTAGGCGAATATGTAGCGGTATACTTAGAAGAAATCTACGAACTCGTCACCGAAGACTACGACACCCCCCTAACCGAAAAAACTATCATCGAACTGTTCCCCACACAACGATCATTCGCCGTGCGCATCACCGGACAGCCTTGGATACACACGATTGGTGCTTGCACAGGAAGAGTCATCGCCTTGGCATCGCCGAGAAAATCGGTCCACCTTTCCGGCACCTATGATTTAGCCAGAGTCCTTCGACACGAATTCACCCATACCGTCACCTTAGCAGCCACCAATAATCGCATACCCCACTGGTTCACCGAAGGGTTAGCCGTCTACGGCGAAGACAGTCCGCGCAGTTTTTCCTGGTGGGAATTATTGGCTGATGCTACCCGTCGAGATCGACTGTTTACGCTTGAATCTGTCAACTGGGGATTCATTAGACCCAAGCGTCCTTCCGATCGACAACTTGCTTATGCTCAAAGCGAATGGATGTGCGAATACATCACCGAGCGTTTTGGCTATGGCAAAATGATCGACACCTTAGCGCTATACAAACAAGGCCAAACCCAAGTACAAGTTTTCACGACCCATTTCGGCATCCCCACTGAAACATTCGACGCCGATTTTCGGGTCTGGGCTAGGCACGCACTCCTCGAAAAAGGATTTGATCTAACGCCCCCCGAAGACGTCGAAGCGCTCCGAGAGTTAGCCGAAAAAGATAAGGAAAACGCGGACACCCTCGGCAGGTTAGCCCTAGCAGAATACGACGCCGGCGAGTTCATGCGGGCGCTAGAAGTCGCCCGCAAGACAATCATCCTCGATGCCAATAATGCCAACGCTTCTCAAGTGATTGCAGACGTCACAGCAGCGCTCATCAACGAAAAGCCCCCCCTCTCAGCGATCAAAGCCTACGAAGATGAAATGATGCCCGCCCTGCTTGTCCTGGCAAAGCACGACCCAAACAACTGGACATCGCCCAAGAGGCTAGGTGAAATCGCGCTGCGAAATGAGCAATATGAGCAGGCTGAGGCGCATTTCAAAAAACTCCAGATGCTCTGCCCTATGGACCCCGTCAGTTGGCGGGGATTAGCCGGAATCTACCTCCACCAAGAAGACAACGACAAGGCCCTCTCCCAGTTATTGGAATTGGCGAGGACAGAAGAAAACAATGGCGACGTACCCGCGAAAATCGCCCAAATCCATGCTAGCCATGATCGCTATGGGGAGGCTGTTTTTTGGTACAAAAGAGCGTTATCCATCGACCCCTTCAACGTAGGCATCCACCACGCCCTAGCCCGCGTCTACATACACATGTCAGACACGGCCGGGGCATTACGAGAATACACCATGCTCACAGCTATCGATCCCGAAACCGTTGACCATTGGGAACGGGCAGCCGTGGCGGCACACAAACTTGGCCTAAAGGACAAAGCAGTTACATTTGCCAAGCGTGCCATGAAATTGAACCCGAATTCGTCCGCCAAATCGATCATCCCATGACCGAAATATCCGCGGACGATTCCCCTAAGTCATGGCTCGCTATTAATCGCAATTAGTGTAGAATTCCGGGCAAGATGGCTAAAAAAGGTATCACGATTAAATTACTCGCCCGCGAATTGGGCATCACCTCGAAAGAGCTAATCACCCGTTGCCGTGAGGCTTCCATCCCGGCTCAGAATAGCATCACCAAGCTTCCCATCGTATCCGAAAGGATTGTTCGGGCTTGGTTTGAAAATCAAGACGAGACAAGCGATAGCAAGTAAGGCCGTCGCCTGACAACTACGCGGTCAAGCTAGGCCTTGAAGCCAGCCGGAAATTATTTTTCAACCTACGCCCCAGTTTAGTCATTCCCGCGCCGGCGGGAATGATGATACGTTCCTCACGTAAATTTAGTAATCATAAAACGCTATATGTCTAGAACCGAAACCTCGGACGGCCTCAAGCGGAGGCCTACCCATGTCATCCGTATTTATTGAAAAATCAAGTCGTATCGATGGCACGCGAAAAAGCATAGGCAGGTCAATCTTCCGCCAGTAGGCCAAAAAACGTCCGCGCCTCACGGCTAATCTCTTGTAGCGTGCATCGGTAACGGTATACCGCCAGCGAGCGAGATTATCTTTTGACCTTCCGAACTTATCGCAAAAGTTATAAATGCCTTTGCCTGGGAGGTCAGATTATCACTTGTATATAAGTAAAAGTATTGCGACAAAGGATACGCACGACTTTGAATTGATTGCTGCGACGGTAACACACCCTCAGCTTGAGCGCCTTCTTTGATACCTACAAACCGAACGCCCTCGTATGTCGACCAGCTAACCAGCCCCACCGAATTGGCATCGAAACTTACTTGGTGCGCAATTTTTTCATCGCTATCCATCCGTGGCAAATCAAGCGGAAATAGGTGCGGCACGCGGTCTATCAACCGAATATATTCCAGCGTATCTCGGCCCTCAGTTGGAACGACCAAATTAATAAACGCCCCTTTATTGATGGGGTGTCCACACGCATCAGAATGCTCATGAACGACGCTGCCATCTAAGACAACATCCAACTTTGACCAGTCATAAATATGCTGTAACGATACATCGATCGCCTGTTTAACCGACATCGATTTTAGCGGACTATCTGGCCGAACAATCAACGCGACCGCTCCCATCGCTATCGGCGTTCCGATCAACTGTTTTTGATCCACCTGACTAAAAAATCGCAGCTCCTCACGCGACGGTGGCCGACTAATCGCCGCATAGTCCACAAGCCCTTTACGCAGGCCCGTTATAGCCTCTCCGGAGATTTCCGTGGTCACGTCAATCGTAATATCGTCATGAAGCTCGTGAAAAGCGTTAGCCAATTCATTGAGCATGGGCGTCATCTGCGCAGACGCGCTCACCCGCAAAGTCTGCTGAGCAGCCGCGGAATGAACAGACGCCGTCATAGCTAAGATTACGGAACAAGTTCGCCAGACATATTGTGTCACGCCCATAGCACTCATGGCTTAGTTTCTTGGCTCATACCTATCGGCTTGGCCCGCTCGATATGAATCTTCACTACCGTCTTTCGTTCTTGGCCATCGACCTTTTCGATGCGTACTTCACCGCGAATTCGCTCCCCTTGTCGCACATCAGCTAAGGTAGCTAACGTGCCGTCGATTAATATTTCGGTCTCCCCTGTCACATCGCCAACGCCAACCATATCCTGCCCGTGCTTTTCGCTACGATAAAGCACGGTGAGCGTGCCGGTGGTCGAGGTGGTCCGCTCTATCTTGTCGACTTTCCCCTCCAGCGTGACCACATCAACGCTGTTGGCCTTATCCGAGCACCCGCCCACGCCAAGCAGCCACACACCCATACAAAGGCTCGCGCCGCTTCGAAAAATCATTTTCATATCACGCATCACACCACTCCCTTAATGCTCGCTGAACCATAGCTATCAAACCGATGCGGACTGTATCTTTGAGTTCGCCAGTACGCAACCAGCGTAGTCCATGGGCAAAGCCACAATTCACAGGCCCCGTAATTTCTTTTTGCCAGACCCTCAGCCGGGTCTATACTGTAGTGTCGGATTAGAGGTTGCGCGATCGCTACCAAATAGCATCATGCCTTATGGCGTATCGCTTTATGGCCACCTTCTTCCGGAAAATACTGGTTTGGACTTTTGCACAAAAATAGAGCTTGCTCTAGAAACGAGCCGGATGTCGCAGGAAAGCAAAATCAAGGTACTCCCACCGCTGGTCGTGCGAAAAATCGCAGCCGGTGAAGTTGTCGAACGCCCCGCGAGCGTCGTGAAAGAGTTGTTGGACAACGCCGTTGATTCAGGCGCGACACACATCGCAGTCGAAATCAAAGGCGGTGGAAAAGAGCTCATCCGCGTCACCGACAATGGCTGCGGTATCGCCGCCCACGAGCTAACCCTGGCTATCACACCTCATGCGACCAGCAAAATCGTCGACGACAACGACTTATTCGCCATTCAATCCATGGGCTTTCGAGGTGAAGCGTTGGCCAGCATCTCCGCCGTCTCTCGTATGAGAATTGTCTCACGCACCGCGGATGACGACGAAGCCCACGAAATTCAGGTCGAAGCCGAGGCAGTTCGATCTTCCCATGCGACGGGCGCTCCCCCTGGAACAACCATCGAGGTGCGAGATTTATTCTTTAACGTCCCGGCTAGAAGAGCTTTTCTTCGCACCCCTTCAACCGAAACGGGACATATTAACGAACAATTTACGCGAACCGCACTAGCTTACCCCAGTGTGGCCTTCGAACTCATCAATAATGGCCGAACCACACACCAACTGCCCGCGTGCGAAAACCGGCTTGAGAGACTATCTCGATTTTACGGGCCAGAGTTAGCCTCTGCATTTATGCACACCGAAAGAGACGAACGCGACGTTTATCTCGACGCGTACACCGCCCCCCCAACGCACTCCCGCGCAACGCCGTCGTGGCAATACACCTTCGTTAATGGCCGATTTATCCGCGACCGATTCGTACAGCACGCCATCCGCGAAGCGTACCGTGGGCTGATGGAACCCAAACGACACGGCGTAGCCTTCATATTTCTTCAGGTAGATCCCAAAACGATCGACGTCAACGTCCACCCGACGAAAATAGAAATTCGCTGGCAAGATTCTAGGCTCATCCACTCTCAAGTGCTTAGCGCCTTACGAGAAACTTTTCAACAGGCCGACCTCACACCCACGTTTCGGGCTCGGCCCCACACACCTATTGACCCGGCCCAGCAGCAGCAGGTGCGCGAGCAGATGGCTGACCTGCTCAAACAAGCCTCCCCAATCATGCCCAGCCAGGCACCGCCGAGTGGAGGCGGTTTCGGGTCACCAAGCTCCGATCGATTTGGTGCGCCAGGACAAATGGGAAATCATCAAACTAGCCCCACGTCGCAGTGGGAAGCGCTGTATAAGCCAAACGATCCGCAGCAACGAGACTATGAGTACGATGGATCGCCTCAGTCAGGCATACCGCTCAGCCCGCTATCACCGGATCAGCCGCAACGGGCGATTCAGCTGCACAATATGTATCTGGTGTCTGAAACCGACGAGGGCATCATCATCATCGACCAGCACGCCCTACATGAACGCATCATGTACGAGAAACTGCGCGACCGCATTGCGACCGGGTCACTCGAATCTCAACGGCTATTACTCCCAGAGACCATCAAAGCCACCGATGCGTACCAAGCTTTGATCGAAGAGCATGACCAATTATTGGCCACGCTTGGCATCGAAGCCACCCGTTTTGGAGACGACTCGATCGCCATCCACGCCTTCCCGGCTATTTTGAAATCAATCGACGTCCCCCTCTTCATAACCGACCTGCTAGACCGCTTGTCCAACTTGCCAGCCGGGACCACTACCGAAGTCGTCATCCACGATCTATTGGACATGATGGCTTGTAAAGCAGCGGTAAAAGCGGGTGATGCGCTCACGGACTTGGAGATCGAAGCCCTGCTAGAGCAGCGACATCTGGTAGAAAAATCCAGCAGTTGCCCACACGGTAGGCCAACCACCTTGCGCCTATCCAAGGCCGACCTCAACAAACAGTTCAAGCGAACTTAGCAGCATGTGATACGCAACGAGCCCCATGCTTCAGCTTGCGCGGTGCTAGAAAACTAATAAGCGATCAAATCGCCGGCAATCTCGCATAGGCGAGAATCCAGGAATGGCACCATGCGTAAGAACTAACCGCCGGCCTGCAACGAAGGACTGGATACCCGCCTGCGCGGGTATGACGGAAGGCAGAATAGCAATGTCTGACGATCGCAATATTCATCCTTACTACTATTAATGCATTTTGTTGTTCTATTCACGCGGATTTGGAGTCCATCAGGCATTCAAAGAATTATATCCGTTACGCTATATTTTCCCATTTTTCGGGTACTCCCGCGGGGTGGGAGGACGGACACTTGAAAACACATAGTCCCCACATAAACCGAAGCCGAGAAACTGTCACACTCCTACTTCCGTCACGCCCATGTATCCCGGTGTCTTGTCTGAATCCACGGCTGACGTTATGTTATGCTTCGATTTGTCCTGGCCAGTTTTTGCCCTCGCAAAGCTAGCCCAGGCCCACAGATCATGGCGGCGTAGCTCAGTTGGTTAGAGCGCGGGATTCATAAGCCTGAGGTCCCCGGTTCGAGTCCGGGCGCCGCTATTTTCATGTAGACTTATAAACAGTCTTGAAAAGTCCTAATTGCTTCGTACATCAACCACAATTTCAACGAATTGAAAGCTGGCTATGTTTTCTCCGATGACGCCGCAGGTATCACTTTCGACGACGTCTCTAATGATATCATTTTCAACGCGGAGTCGGATGTAATGTACCCCAAGGTCCATTCGCTGGAGCGGCATTTCCTCTGTTGAAAACGCCGGCCCATCCGCCAGTGTGCATGGGTCGGTATCCGTCGCGCCGCTACTCCAGCTGTAGGTTAACGACATCGCGCCGTTACCAGTCATGCTGTCTGTGGCGCTTAACTGCACATCAAACCCACCCTGCTCGCTTGTGCCAACTACTATAAAATTGACGCCGTCAGTCGTCGTCACGGTCTGCCCATCTGATGCGACCACCGCCGCCACAGCCGTGGGCCAGGAACTCGTGCAGGCAATGACCGCTTGAGCGCATCGGCTCGCAATAGTCGCACGAGTAGCCTCTGCGGATAACGAGTTGCCAAGCTGTGGTACGGGGGCCTGGGGACATCCAGCCAGTAGCGGCAGCAAAGAAAGTATTAATCCATGCGAGAATGAGAATCGAAACGATGACAACAATTTATAACCTATAATTGTAAAATTGTAAGACGCAGCATAATTGCGAAAAGTATGGTCAAACGCGAAACTAGAGCAAGCTCTAATTCTGTGTAGCGGTCAATACTCTTTTTTTCCGAAAGTTGGTCACCACAAGGCAATAAACGACAACACAGGATTCTAAAAAATCTTTCTCATACGTTTACTGGCCAGTCGCGGTATCGTCGCTTAAGCCCGTGACAATCGATTCCGTAACTGTAGCCGCGAATTGCGGAGAGAGGAAAAAATCTCGTGTGCCACCGAAAACCGTATCTTTGAATCGCGTCGGGCAGGCGCCAAACAACATGCCACCGCTCAATGCAGCGACCATTGAAAAGCCCCAACCAATAGCCGTCGACCGACGAAGTTTCATATGCTTACTCCTTTTGCATGCCATGCACTTATCCTGCGATACATACTCAACAACAATCGCTTATTGATCTTCCGGCGTTTGTGATTCCAAGAATGCCTGAAGATTTGCAAACGTACTCGGGCCAGAGAACTGCGTAGGTTGTGCGCTGCCTTGGAGCGTAAATGATTCAATTTTCACGCCGCCCGTCACGCCGGTGCTGCGAATCGCGCGGAAAATAACGGTATCGCCGCAACCAAAATTGCCGGCTAAGCGCGATAGTGGATTCACGGTAGAAGCAGGAATACCAAAACCAGTCGTCCCCCCTGTACCCGTCCCACCGATGAATACCGCCGCGTCAGTTGGCAAAAGATTCTCGCCAAGGCCTACAATATTTATGGGCGAAGTAGCACAATCAAACAACACACCCAATTCATTGGCCGGGGCTACGTTGGAGGTGGTAAGTCGTTTCGTCTCTCGCATAGGCCTGGTGATGAGATTTCCTTCGTCATCAAAAAGAGCATTACCGTTGTCGTCAACTTCGATCACGTCACGCTCAATCGTGACCGTGAACTCGGCCACTTGACCAGTTTCGTTCACAACACGAACAAATACGAAATCCGCGTTCGGACCAGGTGTCAACGGAAATACGCCGCCACTAAGCGAGTTGACAAAAGCGGGATTAAAAACGCCACTACCACAACCTGTACACAGGCCAGCCAATAGGCAAAAAATTGTTAACCTAATCGTTCGCAGTTCATACAAACAGTTCAGCACGATGTTATTCTCCTAACGATCAAACGGCATAGACGCCGGTGTTTACTTCAAAAATTACTGCACGCCTACGAGGAATTCAAAACGGCCACCGATACTAGCCACCGCTTGGGCATCGTCCTGATCAAAACTGGGGCTATCATCCACACCATCCAAAAACGGTACGCGTAGCACGCCGTCCATGGTAATCGTGATAACAGACCCACAAATTGGATCAGTTATCGGTGCAGGCTGATCTCGAATGCCAATATTGGAGACGACAATTACGTTTCCATCTTCATCTACCTGATCAATCTGTAACGGTTGAAATCTTGGGAGCGTCAGTTGACGTTGTACGAATTGCAGCACATCAGTAACGCCACCAGTATTCGTAGCCACTAACTGATAGGCTTGCAACGCAGTCGGTACGAACACATCCGTAGAACCTGGCATGATAGATACGGACTGCACATCACACACTACGACAAGATTATCCAGATCGTTCTGATTCAAATCTGGAGATGCCTGAGCCGTAAAATTTTGATCGATTAAGTTCGCACTACCATCAACGATTTCAAATGTCGTCTGAACCCCGTTGCGGAACGTAACCAGTACACGCATGCGAATGCGCGGACGCAAGGCTCGTTTCTCTGCGGGAGTCAATACCAAGTTACCACCATCGGCACTTTCCAAGAACGAAATCAGTCTTTCGTCGACCTCGGCGTTGTTGATAAACTGGATCGCCACATGTCCAGGGGCATTATCCAGGCGAGCCGATTGACCGGTAGGATCAACCAAATCCACAAAGGCAGGATTCAGCGAGCCGCAACCAACTAGCGCAGCCAGCGAAATCGCCACAATTGCGACCCCGGTGAATAGTTCCCGATTGACCAAAGACCCGACCCGTTCACGTTTTGAGTTCATAGATTTCCTCATTCTGTATCAGCCCCCCACAGCGGTCCCGTCAAAATTCGCCCGAGTCGCCACCGGCCTTCGAAGGCGAAAATGTCAATACCCCATATCAGCCACGGACACCGGGCGACTACATAATGTATCCGTGGTCTGGTTGTCCGGTCAAGATGTGCCCCCAGCGTAATCAAATTAGCGATATTATACGCCCCTTAGAGACAACACCCCCGCTTTATACATAAAACACCCTGAGTCGTCACTAATCATCCCAGATTTATGAAATGTTTTCATACCTTCCTCCCAAAACCCCTGCGAAAGTTTTCTCGCGACTGATCATCCACGACGATGTATCAGGGTAGGATTTCTTTAGAACGATTGATTTTCCACCGAATTGTTCTACAACGGTCCTCTGGCTACAGTTCGCTTGTGTCCTCAAAGGAGAACGGATCGCACGAGACGGGCCAAAAACGCTGATTCGAGGAGTATTCAGATTGACAGTAAAATATAACCAACGAACCCATAAATGCGGCGACCTCCGGGCTGCTGATGTAGGCCAAACCGTGATTATGACGGGCTGGGTGAATTCCTTCCGCGATCATGGCGGTATGACATTCATTGATTTGCGCGACCATACTGGGCTTACGCAATTACGCTTCAATCCGGATCACGCCGTAGAGGCTCATCTCGTCGCCCGTAAGCTACGTAACGAATACGTCGTCGCTATCGTCGGGCGGGTGGTTAGCCGAGGTGAATGGGTCAATCCGAAACTGCCTACAGGGGAGATTGAGGTCGAAGTCGACGAAGTTGATATTCTCAGTGAATGTGACCCCCTGCCCTTCCAAGTCAACGACGACTTTGACGCATCCGAAGAACTTTGCCTGCGATATCGCTTTCTGCATTTGCGACGCCCCGAGATGCAGAAAACTTTTCGACTACGCCATCGTATTGGCCAGGCTATTCGAGAATATTTTAATCATCATGATTTCGTGGAAGTCGAAACGCCTTTTCTCACGAAGTCCACGCCGGAAGGTGCTAGAGATTATCTTGTCCCTTCACGTGTTCGACCAGGTAACTTTTATGCCCTGCCACAATCTCCACAAATTTTCAAACAACTCCTCATGATCGCAGGCTACGATCGATACGCTCAGCTTGTACGCTGTTTTCGCGATGAAGACCTGCGCGCTGATCGACAACCAGAGTTTACGCAGCTCGATATGGAAATGGCCTTCGTTCAGGCTGACGATGTGATGACAATGGTCGAAGGATGCGTCAAAAAAATCTTCAAAGAAGGGCTTGGGATAGACATACCAACCCCCTTCCCTCGCATGTGTGAAGAAGAAGCCACGCGGCGTTTTGGCATAGACCGGCCTGACCTGCGATTTGGCATGGAGCTTCAAGACGTCACTGAAACCGTTACCGCGTCTGATTTCCGTGTTTTCAAGGGCGCGATTGACGCGGGCGGTGTCGTCAAATGCCTAGTGGCTAAAGGCGGCGACCAACTGACCCGCAAAATTACGGATGGACTCACCGAAGAAATCAAGGGTATCGGCGGTTCAGGACTGCCAATAGCAAAGGTCATTCAAGGCGAAAGCGGCCTCGAATTTTCAACGGGCATTGCCAAGTTCATACAGCCATTATGCACTCAATTATGTAATGAAATCGGCGCGGTAGTAGGCGATACGATCTTCTTCATGCCCGGTACCTATGCCGACGTGAGCAAATATTTGCATTATACGCGTACCCGATTAGCCAACATTCTAAAGCTCATTCCAAAAGATGTTTGGAATCTGCTTTGGGTCGTCGATTTCCCGTTGGTTGTGTGGGATGATGAAGAAAAACGATGGACCAGTACGCACCATCCGTTCACCGCCCCGCGTGATGAAGACTTACACTTACTTGAAACAGACCCTGGTAAAGTCTTGGCTAAGGCTTACGACCTGGTACTCAACGGCACGGAGATGGCTGGGGGCAGCATTCGTATTCATCAGAAAAGCGTGCAGAGCAAAGTCTTCGAGCTTCTCGGTATCGGCGAGGAAGAAGCCAACGAAAAATTCGAGTTTCTGCTTGATGCATTACGTTTTGGCGCACCGCCTCATGGCGGTATCGCGTTTGGCTTCGACCGCTGGGCGATGATGCTCAATAAATCGGATAGCCTGCGCGAAGTGATCGCTTTTCCGAAGACGCAGCGGGCGGTATGTCCACTCACCAACGCGCCAGGCACGGTGGCTAAGCAGCAACTCGACGATTTGTTTATCGCGATTAAGCCGTTGCCTAAGAAATAGGAGATGATCGTGGGCACTTCTCAAGTGGCTATCGCTGCGGTCATGCCCGAACCTAAGGCAGACGTTGAGTTGCGCGAGATCGCGCTGCCGGAGCTAGAATCAGGCGCGGCTCTGATGCGCGTCGAGTGTAGCGAGGTTTGCGGTACGGACCTTTATCTTCAACAAGGCCTATTGGCTGGCGTTCCTTATCCCATCATTCCTGGTCATGTTTCGGTTGGCGTCCTAGAGAAAATCCGAGGGGAAATCAAGGACGTTTATGGTCGACTTTTTTCCGAAGGCGACCGCATCACATTTTTAGACGTTCACGAAACCTGCCACGCCTGTTGGCATTGCTTAGTCGCCAAGGCGTCGACGCGATGCCCGCATCGCAAAGTGTATGGCATCACCTATGGCATTGCGGATGGACTTACCGGTGGGTGGGCCGAATACCTGCACATTAAGCCAGGTGTTCATTGTATTCGTCTCGACGATGTCCCCACCGACCTGTTCATGGCTGGGGGGTGTTCGTTACCGACTGCGCTGCATGCCGTGGATCGAGCCAACATCAAGCTAGGGGATTCAGTGCTGGTCCTAGGTTCCGGCCCGGTCGGATTATCTGCTATCGCATTAGCCACGTTGCGAGGTGCAGGAAAGGTGCTGTGCATCGGTGGGCCTAAGAATCGACTCGCATGTGGGCAGCGCATGGGGGCGTCTAGCTCACTAGACTTCACTACGGCTTCCGCATCGCAGCGCGAGCAATGGGTACGAGATAGGACGCGTAGCCGAGGCGCTGATGTCACCATTGAATGTACAGGAGCACCATCGGCGGTAACGGATGCGATGCGATGCACGCGAGATGCCGGAACGGTTGTGATCGTCGGGCAATATACCGATCATGGCGAAATCCCCTTCAACCCACATCTCGATCTCAACAAGAAACATCTAGACGTGTTAGGTTGTTGGGGAAGCGATTATTCCCATTTTCATCGCGGCGTGGAATTGCTGAGGCTTGAACGTGCCCAATCATTATGGGCCAATATGAGCCTTGAGCGATACAAGCTATCTCAAGTAAACGAAGCGCTCTCGGCTATTGCATCTGGTAGCGTGGTCAAGGCACTGGTCACGCCAACCACATGAACTGCATCACTTTTTTTACTAAGCCAGATTGCACTTTGTGTCGCGCGGCGCTATATGTGGTCAAGCGCGTTCAGTCGCACATCCCCTTTGAACTAAATAGTATTGACATTTCAGCGCCGGGAAATGAAATTTTTTTGGCACAATACAAACATGACATTCCGATCGTACACCTGAATGATGTGGAGATATTTCGACATCGTGTGGATGAACGTCAGTTTAGAAAATTGTTGCGGGCAGCCGTCTAGTGCGTGATGGATCGTGGCTCTACAAGCCAACGCATACGGCTTATGTGAAATAAGAAACCGGCACGAATCTCGCCCCAATCGAGGCTGAATCCGTGCCGGTATTTCGTACTATATCGCTTAAGCAAACTGTAACTATGGACAGCTTGGAACGCAGGTACCGGTTAAACAGTCCGAACCATAGGGGTATGTTTGGCTAGAAAAACCAAGAACTACCGCGAGTATATCATCACCGCCAATGATCGTATTGGCTATTTGCGGTGTAAGGTCTACCCGCGATCTATGAGGCGCGAGGGGATTGAGCTGGAAAGCGAGCACAACGGCAGTGATGTCATTGGCTGTAACAAGTCCGTCCGGAGCTTCCCAATCGACGCCATTAAACGGCCCAATAATATCGCCAAACTCGCGTGGAAGTGGTACATCGGTGGTCATTGCGACAAACGGCGTCGAAAACTCAATGTCGTCAAGAGTAGACTCTACAACATATGAATTACCAGGCGCGAACTCACAACCCCGCACATGAATAACAGTCTCGGGCCAAGCTCGAAACTCAGGTGCGTTCACTAATTTGGCGAAAAATCCAGCCGCTCCCAAATCCTGCACGTTACCTACGTATTTGAATCCACCACCTGGTACAGTCACGCGAATGGCTATTGGTGTAGCACTATTTCCTGAAGGATCGAATGTAATATACCGGTCTTTAGGGAAACTGAACGGCGATATGGCCGCTACTGGCGGACTCGCCGCCGGTGGTGTTGTGACTGCGATATTGAGTGTGTAAAGCTGCGTTTCCCCGTCTATGTCATCATCCAAACGCTCGCCAATACGGATGTAATAATTCCCAGCGATAGGCAATCGGACATCCGCAAGCACTTCGGCACTGCCGATGGGCAAGTCAGATACTTCCATCGGTACGCCACAAATCCCGCCGCAAGTTCCATCAGGACAATCAACTGGATCAGTACACATGAGGCCATCTGCACCACCGCCAATACAAGTGTCATTAGGTAGGCAATCAATATTCGAGGTGCAAACTGCACCGACATTGCTCCCGGATGCGCAAATCAAACCAGCTTCGTCGTAGAGTGTAACGTTTAGATCCGCAGCCTCCGTGCTATCATAAGGAGAGCCAGGCGCTCCGGGACAAGACCCGTCACCATTTTGCCCACTGTTGTCATAAGTAAACCCACTTGGGGATACTGTAATAGTAACACCTGATTCTTCGGTCACCGCGAATTTAAACCAATCCTCCTCGTTATCATCATCAATACTCAAATTGTTCGTGAAGTTAATAGCTGGAATCGGTACAGTGCCGACATCCTGTGAATCGCCAATGTTAAAGGTACCTAAGTCAGTTGCCTCCGCTATAGAGTTATCTGGTTCAAATGGGTCGCCATGTTGGCGTTGGGCACCACGGACGTCATCGTGCTGAAGGCCATCAAAAGTGGTATTGATGAACGGCTCCATAAGGTGATTGCTGTTGGATGAACAAACATGAAAAAGGCCGATGCCATGCCCATGCTCGTGCATTAATACATTCCGGAAAAATCTGAAGTTGTTAGTGGGACTCGCCCAGCTATTGTCGGTATCAATGACCATGTCAGCGTTGGTAGGGAAGAAGTTAAAAGCTAAAATGTTTGATCCAGACGCCCCATCGATCGAGCGACCTGAAATACGTATGTCACCGCGCGTCGCACTGCCTGGGCTTGTATTAAAAGCCGCACCATCGTCCCAGTCTACGCCCGGTTGAGTGATACGCACATAAGTATTGCCATTAAGTTCGGTCCATCGCCCTAGAAATTGTTCAACTAAGTTTATCCACCTAGCTCGTCCACCAAACTGTGAATCGAACGTAGCAAACATATTACTGCTGGCACCAGCGCCGGAATTAAACGCAGGGATGAATGTTCCATCTGGGACCAAACTCCAAGTAAGCGTGAGACCTTCACCCACTGGCGACCAACTCGACCCCGTAAAGAAAGCTAATGGATTGGGAGCTGGCGGATTGCCAATGTCAGGGTATTTCAACAGAATCGCCGCTTCCTCTTCCGGTGTTCCGTGTGAGAAACATGTAAAAGCCGGCGTCGTTGCGGCTAAGTTCAGCGTCTGCAGGAAACCGTCAAAAGCATCGGTGTTGGCAAGAGATGTCGATAGCAAGGTTTCATCAACCCCGCCGTACACACGAACATCCCCTCCCGATACCTGAGCCAGCCAAGATGCGCCGGACGACAAGTTAATCATCGGTGATGACCGATAGCTAGATTGCATGCGCGGAGCCAAACAAACTGCGACAATAATCGCAACAATACCACTCAATTTCAGCAATACGTGCCGTTTCATCATTTCCCTCTTTCCTCCTCAGTGATGCCCTGGCTCGGCCTGACAATTCGCTACAGATTTTTAATAGAATGCCAGTGTAGCGGAAACTGACCTCATAAAGCAACTATTTCTTATGCACTAAAGGCAAATAACTTTCGTCTAATGTACTTATAGGCCCTAATCTAAATACAAGGCAACATTGAGTCTATTTTAGATGTGCCTTAATCTTGCAGATGCACAGCGACCGTACACGGCTGACCTAAGATTTGCGTCTCAATTCTCGAAGCCTATCGAAGGCAATATCGGGCGTTGCTCAACATACAAACTACTTGTCTGATTTTGTCGTCGTCGCGGTTTTCCCCTCAAATCGGTCCATTACGGCGCATGCCGTCGAGTCACTCCACACGTTGATGGAGGTGCGATACATGTCCAGCACGCGATCGACGGCGAGTATTAGTCCTACGGCTGAGATGGGCAGACCTACGGCACTTAATACGACTACCATCATGACCGTGCCCGCGTGCGGAATGCCAGCGGCTCCGATGCTGGCAAGTAAGGCTGTAATCGCTACAACCACCTGCTGGCCAAGGGCTAATTCATAACCGGTCACTTGCGCGATGAATAATACCGCGACGGCTTCGTAGAGCGCTGTGCCGTCCATGTTGATGGTCGCGCCAAGGGGTAAGACAAACGAACTAATCCGGTTGCTGATCCCGGCACGCTCTTCAACGCATGTCAGTGTGAGCGGAAGTGATCCGTTACTACTTGCTGTGCTGAACGCTGTCAGCAAGGCCGGGGACATGGCTTGGAAATATGACCACGGAGATCGCTTCGCGATGAACACCAATATAAGTGGGAGCGTGATGAACGCGTGGATGCTCAAAGCGATGGCTACGGTTAACACATACCAGCCTAGCGCCCGAAAAACGTCGATCCCTTCCCCGGCTGAGGCGTATAGCATGAAGCCGAGTACGCCGATCGGTGCGAAACGAATAATGAACATGGTCATCTTCATCATGACCTCGTATGCACTATTGAAAAATTTAGTCAAAAACTCTCGTGACTCATCTTCGGAGGCGTTGATAAATACGCCGAACAGGATCGAGAAAAATATCACGCCCAGAATCGAACGGTTACTCGGGTCCACCAACGAATGAAACGGATTACCTGGTATGAGCGTAAACAACTGGTTCCACAAAGTTTGACCAAGCGTCTGCTGCCCCACATCAGGCGCGGCCGAAAGCGTTTCGGCTCCTTGTTCGAGCACGGCTAGGTTCGCGCCTACGCCTGGTGAAATTAGGTTGAAAACCAACATGCCGGTAATGATGGCTACCATGCTGGTGGTCATATAATATATCATGGTTCGTCCGCCAAGTCGGCCTAGTCCCTTGGCATTGCCGGTGCAGGTGACGCCGGTGATGAGAGATGTCACGATCAGCGGTGCGACGATCATCGAGAGCAAGCGAAGAAATACGTCGCCGACGCCCTTGCCGTACATGGCGACGGTCAGAGGGATGGACACGTCGATGTCACCTCGGTATGCGAGGTAGTTGAGTGGTAGGCCTATCCCGGCCCCTAATATCATGGCGATAAGTATTTGATAATGGAGCTTTAGTTTCATGTTGCCTTCTCAAGTTAGTTGCATTTGGTGACTAGTATGCGCACTTAATGTAATTATGACACGGGTAACTAGTAGCCTACCCATGACACCCAACGCCCTTCCACCCTGTCGCCTATGCCACTCAGCAATCTACCAATAACACTAATGTTGACGGTGAATGGTACAGCAAGATTATAGACTGCGGCAATTTCGCCCAGACAGCAAATCACCTGTCTTCACATTTGGTGAATTTAAGCCGAAAATATTGACAAAAATGGAATTGTCGATTAGTGTTGCTTCGTGCTAGAGTTCGTTACGCCATTTTCGATGCGACGGAGATAGGATGAAAGCCACTGCAATCATCCCGGCTCGTTTCGCCTCCACACGATTCCCAGGGAAACCTCTCGCTAAAGATACGGGCAAATACCTCGTTCAACACGTGTACGAGCAAGTGGTGGCTTGTTCTGCAATTAGCCAAGCGATTATCGCCACTGACGATGAGCGCATTGCTGCAGCAGTAGAATCGTTCGGCGGACGTTATTGCATGACAAGGTCCGATCATCCGAGCGGTACGGATCGTATGGCTGAAGCTGTCTCACAACTTGGTCTAAGTGAAGACGACCTTGTGCTGAACGTGCAAGGCGATGAGCCGGACATTTGTTCGGACTTGTTGGTCAGGCTAGTGAACGACATGTCAGAAAGTCACAACGTCTGTCGCATAGGCACGCTGGCTTGCCCATTTTGTGATAACGGACCAAGGTCGGGCGCGGGATCACCTACGGATCCAAATTGTGTCAAAGTTGTCGTAGACGAAACGGGCAAAGCGTTGTATTTTTCAAGAAGTCTGATTCCGTATCCGCGTGAGACCGAAGGTGTTGTCGATCAGCCATCTCGTTGGCTGTTGCATGTTGGTGTTTATGCTTTTCGCGTTGATACGTTGCAAATGGTCAGTGGGGACCAGAAGGTATGTGGTCACTCGCTCGAAGCAAGCGAGTCGCTCGAACAGTTACGTTGGCTGGCGATGGGCCAGGATATTAAAGTCTCCATCGTTGACCATCACACGGTTGGAATAGATACGCCAGAAGATTACGCTGCGTTCGTGGATAGATTCCAGCGCAATCAACACAAGACCCAAGCCGAGGTGCCCCTATGAGTTCTAAACATGTTCTTTCTTCGTTGACACACGCCAGCGACGACACAGAATTTTTCACGCCTATGCCCTCGGCTTATGAGCCTGGCAAAACTAAATATGTCGTGGTCCTGGGAACCGTCATGAGCGGTTTGGGCAAGGGCATTTTCTCCAGTTCGCTAGCTAAAATTTTCAAAGACAAAGGGCTAAGCGTCTCCCCCATCAAACTCGAAGGATACTTAAATCGCGATAGTGGCACGCTTAATCCGCACCGTCATGGCGAAGTGTTTGTGCTTGACGACGGCGTTGAGTGCGACATGGACCTTGGCACCTATGAGCGCATGCTCAATATGGACCTGAGTCGCTTGAATTTCACAACCAGTGGCCAAATTTTCTCTTCAGTTCTCGATAAAGAGCGACAGGGTAAATATCTAGGCCGCGATGTGCAGATGATTCCGCATGTCACGGGCGAAGTAAAATTGCGTCTGCGCGAATTGGCTGTGGCTACGGAAGCTGATGTTGTCTTTGTCGAAATCGGCGGCACGGTAGGCGACGTTGAAAACGCTTATTACATCGAAGCCGTGCGCGAAATGGCCTTTGAAGAGGGTCGTGAAAATTTCTGCTTCGTGGCACTAACTTATATTGTAGAGCCTAAGATTTTGGGCGAGCAGAAATCCAAGCCTGCCCAGATGAACTTAAAACAACTCAACGCAGCCGGTATTCATCCGAGTATTATTGCTTGCCGTGCGAGCGGCCCGGTGGCTAAAAAGGTACGTGAAAAGATCGCGTTATTCTCCAACGTCCCCATGGAAGATGTCTTCTCCATGCACGATAGCGATAGTGTTTATGTCGTGCCGGAAATGCTTCGGGGCGCAGGTATTGATTCGACTGTACTTAAGATGTTGGGGCTGACAGATCGAACGGATATTAAGGCTGAAGAAGGTGCTAGAAAAATCTGGGCGAACTACATCGCACGTTTTCGCAGCGCGGCGAATCCTATTAAAATCGGAATCATTGGAAAATATACGGCGGTGCGTGACAGCTATGCGAGCATCATTCAATCCGTCGAGCATGCCGGGGCCTATCTTGGCGCTAAAGTGCAGTTGGAATGGGTTGATAGCACGGACCTCAACGATGACAATGCGGGGCAGCAACTCGACAGCTTACATGGCGTGATTGTGCCTGGCGGGTTTGGTTTTCGCGGGGTAGACGGCAAGCTCGCGTGCATTCGTTATGCAAGAGAACACGGCGTCCCATATCTCGGCCTGTGTTATGGCATGCAGATTGCCGTAATCGAATTCGCCAGAAATGTTTGCGGCTTTACGCATGCCAATAGCACGGAAATTGAATTGGATTGCCCAGAGCCGGTGATCGATTTGTTACCTGACCAGAAGAAAATAGAAGGCCTAGGTGGAAATATGAGATTGGGCGGCTTTGACGTTGCTATCACAGAAAACACGCGGGCTTATAGTCTGTTTGGCAATCGCGAACATATCCGACTTCGTTTCCGCCATCGATACGAAGTCAACCCTGACTATATTGAGAAGCTAGAATCTCACGGATTGGTATTCTCTGGCAGAAGCCCAGTGGCTCCGATCATGCAGATACTCGAACTGTCGCCGGATAAGCATCCGTTCTTCATGGCTACTCAGGCACACCCCGAGTTGACCAGTCGGCCTCTCGATCCACAGCCGATGTTTCTTGGTTTTATTCGAGCCGCCCTGCAACGAAGCGGCGTCGATGCCTCGGCTATTCCTACTTTGGAGATGAATGATACGCCCCACCATCAATCATCCGACACGGCTGCGCCTAGGGCATGAGTCGTAACAGACAAGCGAGCACAATTTCTGAATCAGAGCCCTATCTCTTTCCATCTACCAGATACCAAGGTAGCAAGCGAAAGATTGCCCAACGCATCGTGTCTGAGTTAAGCGGTCTCGACTATGTGCGTGTGTTAGATGCGTTCGGCGGGACAGCTGCGGTTTCTTATGCCTTCAAAATTGCGGGGAAACACGTCACGTATAATGACGCATTGCGATTCAATCAGCAGGTTGGGCTGGCGCTGATTGAGAATGATGATGTTACGCTAAATGACAAGACAACGGCTAACATTGGCGAGCGTCGAAGTGGCGTCAATTATGGCTTGGTGATTCAAGAAAATTTTGGCGACATTTATTATACTGACGAGGAAAATCGGTGGTTGGATGTAGCCGTTGGTAATATCCGTTCGATCAAAAACCAATTCGTGCAAGCATTAGCCTGGTTCTCCTTATTTCAATCTGCGATGAGTAAACGGCCTTACAATCTTTTTCATCGACGTAATTTGTATATGCGTATGTCTAACGTCGAGCGATCTTTCGGCAATAAGAAAACCTGGGATCGCAGCTTCGAGGATCATTTCCAAAATTTTGCGAGGCTAGCCAGTGCCGCAGTAGTTGACGGTGGCAACAACTGCGTTTCGCGAAATCAAGATGCGATGGATTTTGATCCGAGCGCGATGGACTTGGTTTATATCGATCCCCCCTATGTGAGCGCAGGTGGAACCGGCGTCGATTATCATGGCTTCTACCATTTCCTCGAAGGCATGATGCACTACGACGATTGGCCAGGGATGATTGATCGGACATCAAAACATCATCGGTTGCTCACAGACAATAATGGTTGGTGCAGCGACAAGACAAACGAAAATATGTTTCGTCTCATTTTCGAGCGATATGCGTCATGTATCTTGGCCGTTTCGTATCGTAGTGATGGCATACCGACCATTGAGGACTTGGTAACACTGCTAAAACGGTACAAGAAGAGTGTTCGGGTGATCGACATATCTGCGAATCAATATGCCCTATCGAACCGTAAGCATACTCGAGAGATGTTGATCGTCGGTAATTAGCCCGAACTAGGTCCGGTCATGTTGAGCAACAACTCCCCAGCCAGAACGAATCAATACCAAATACAGCAATACTGTAATATAATTCACAATTAAACTAGTGCATATGCACTACCGATGATTCGGCAACGACACGGAAGTTGCTTTCGGGGGATAGTCCTAATCAGATTCTCCCTTGAGGAATCTGCGAAATTGCGACTTTAGGTCCATAATTCGAGCAGTTTTTGCGCCGCCCTGCTGGGATTGAAAATTTGGTTGCCGACCAATAAAAAAGCATGACAAAGACACATGTGTATCAACATGTGAATGATGTAGGGGCCTCATGGCTGAGACTTCGGAATATTTTGCGAGTTCAGTGTGACGCGGAAGATTGTTAGCAATGTTTGTTCGGGGGAGTTTATGAATTCAATACTGTTTAAGAAAATAGAGGTTTCACCGAGATTGCCTACGCCGCCGGCAGTAGTGATGCGACTGCTGGATTTAACGCAGAACGAAAACACGACAGTACACGAGCTAGCGGATACCATCGCACTTGACCCTGCGCTAACATCCAAGGTACTTCGTTTCGTGAATTCGCCGATTTCCGGGGTTTCGCGAACGGTAACTTCGCTGCCTCATGCAGTGGCTATGCTCGGCGTGCGGGCGGTGAAGCTGCTCGCACTGTCGTTATCGTTTTTATCTCCGCGACATGATTGTAATTGCCCCGGCTTCGACACGGAATCGTTCACTATGCAATCGGCCATCTGTGGTATTGCATCGCGAAAACTTGCGGAGCTTACGAAAACTGATGCGCCGCAGGAAGCTTTTCTTGCCGGACTATTGAGCCAAATCGGCCGGCTCATGGTCGCAATGACAATTCCTAAAGAATACGCCGCGGTGCTTGAAATATCTAACCAATCACCTACCGATTTAGCGTTGGTTGAACAAGACGAGCTTGGATTTAACTATGCCGACATTGGCGCGCGGGTGCTTCGTCGTTGGCGACTGCCTATGAATGTTTGCGAGGCAATCTCGCAATATCGACAGCTATCTACGCAACCGCCGGAGATGTCGTTGGGGAAAATTCTATTGGCAGCGGAATCTGTGGCCGTGCTATTAAGTCCGTCTGCGAGTAAAACTCCGCCTAGCAGTGACTCGTATTTCGAGATAATGCAAAACCTGTTTGACATGGACCATGAGCAGGCTTCAGAGTTCTTGTCAAATGTGGCTAGCGAAGCTGATGAGATGAGGCAAACATTGTCGTTGCCACCACATAGCATGCGTCCTCTTGAAGAGCTTGAGTATGCGATGAAAGAACGTGTGGCTGAGCTTAGCATGGCAGTGCATTTGGAACATCAGCAAATGGCGGAGAATCAAGAGGAGCTGATGCGACGGGCTACCACTGATGCGCTTACGGGCATAGGTAATCGTGCAGCTCTTGACGCCCGTATGTCCTTAGAATTAGAGCGCATCACGCGGTCGGGGCAGACTTTTGGCCTGTTAATGATCGATGTCGATAACTTCAAGGCATTCAATGATACACATGGCCATCAGGCTGGCGATTGCGTGCTTAAAGAGGTCGCGAAGCTACTTGATGATAATGCGCGAAAAATTGACTACGTGGCGCGCTATGGCGGAGAAGAAGTTGCGGTCATTGCGCCAGAAACAGCCATGAGCGGGCTCATGCTTTTGGCAGAGCGGCTGCGACAGGCCGTCGAGGGTTTCCAAATTCCGTGGCATGAAGCGCCGCTTAAAGTGACGATTAGTATAGGTGTTGCGGAGATTACGGAGGTCGTGAGCGCTGACACTGCGCCGGCTATCATCAAAGCGGCTGACGATCAACTTTATCAAGCAAAAGCCAACGGGCGAAATTGCGTGTGTAGCAATAGTGTCACCGGCGCGGCGCTGTATGCGTAAGTGGTCAATAGAAGTAAGGTACATTGTTCAGCGAAAATAATTAGATTTCGTAAAACGCAATATAATCGCGCGTGATGGTAAAGGCAGGTCTAAGGCCATCCCCATCTACTAATCAAGACTGCGGATTGGGTAATTATTTGTTACGCGAGGCTAGTATCGCCTGGATTAGTTCTTCTGGCGCGTCTGCTGGGGGCTGTGAAACTTCGCCTTTTTAATCCGCTTTGCGACAAGTTTGTATACATTCCTCGTATGATGTTAAGTAATCGGCGCAGTCTGGGCACACAGCCATGTGTCGGTCGAACTCTTCTTTGGTATCTTTCGATTGCGAATCGGCAACATAATCGACTAGAAATTGATAAAGTCTTTACAGGAAATCACAGCTATGGTCCAAGCTCCTTTTCGAGTAGGGTTCGCATGGCTTGTCTGGCTCGATGAAGTTTCGTTTTGATAGTGCCAACGGTTTGACCCAGTATTTCGGTGTTTTCAACGTTGTCGATTTGATCAAAGTCACGTAGTATCAACACGACCCGGTAGTCTTCGGGCTGTTCGTCGATTAATTTCCAAACCATTTGCCGGGTTTCGCCCTGGTGCCACTGCGCGTCAGTCATGGGCGTCCACCCGCTGCGCGGATCGATACGATGGCCATCTTTGCAGAAAGTCGGTAGCCAATCTTCGATGCTGCGCTTAGGACGACGAGCGTACGACCGGCGTTTCATGATGGCGGCGTTGACTGTGATTCGGTGCAGCCAAGTTGATAGCAGGCACTGCCCATTGAATGTGGCTATGGATTTATAGAATGAGAGGAGAGCATCTTGCACTGCTTCCTGGGCGTCATCCTCGTTATGCAGCAGTCGTCGAGAGGTGGATAACGCCCGACCTGATAATGAACGGACGACTTCCTCGACAGCTTTACTCTCTCCCCCCTGAAGTCGGCTAAGCAGCTGGGCCTGGGACTGAGTGGAGTCACAGCGGGCAGTATTAGAAGATGACACCCGATGAGCGCATCAGGCGGCCTCGGGATGGTCAAAGGGCGGTGTCAGGGAAATAGTCTATATTGTTGTAACCTGTAACTAATCCTGGCTTCTAATAGGATAGCGAGACAGGCACGTCAACCGCCGGCCTGAGACGGAGGACTGGATACTCGCCTGCGTGGGTATGACGGACAGTAGGATGGAAATGTTTAAAGCTCGAAACTTTGGAGAAAATGCTATGTATCGATTGGCTATTGGAATAATGATAGCGGCCATGGCTACTTTAATGCTTGGGGGTTGCGATGAGGAGGAGGTTGCGACTTCGACAGTACAAACACACACTTCGCTGAGCGCGGAAGATTATGCAAAATTTACCGACGCTGATTGGCGTAAACGGCTTTCGCCTAAGCAATTCCGAATCCTGCGCGAAAAAGGTACCGAAGGCTCGTTTACCGGCGTTTACTGGAATCATAAGGGCAAAGGGGTTTATAAATGCGCAGCTTGCAAGCTTGTGCTGTTTGATTCAACAACGAAGTACAAGTCTGGTACAGGTTGGCCAAGTTTTTGGAAGGCTGCGGACGGCCAGCCTGTTGAGACGAAATCTGATGGGAGTCTTGGCATGCGAAGGACAGAAGCGTTATGTAAGCGCTGCAAATCTCATTTGGGCCACGTTTTTGAAGATGGACCTGAGCCAACTGGACTGCGATATTGCATCAATTCAGCTTCACTCGCTTTTGAAGAACGGAAATAACCATTGAAACAAAGAAGTATCTTGGGGCTATGTTATCTATGTAGGCGTTAAGTTGAGGTTGGCATTGTCTAATGACTCACGCATCCTGCCAAGATTTAATTTACGTCGTAAATCGTTACCTAGCTGATACGGTTACGCTGGCGGAACAGGCTACGATTGCGCATCACTTACTGGCTTGTCAGTCGTGCAGGAAGTATCTGGAGTCCTACAAAAACACGGTACACATAGCACAACCATTAGGCCATCGCCCGAAATTCACGATAGGTCAAGAGCATGTGTCAGAGAGTATGATCGCAGCCATTCTGGCTAAACGTGCTAAAAAACGTAAATGAATGTAGATTGAGTTGTTCTAGAGTGTCCGTCCCCCACTCTTCTGGAGCACCCGAAGGATGGGGGACCCTCACGAACGTACCGGGCACTGGAAATGAATGGTGCCAAAAGTATCGGCGTGGTAGAATTCAGTTATATTTGATTGCAATTAACCAAAGGGCAAATACGATATGTTGCTAAATAAATATATGAAGTGGTTACACACCGGTTGGCCCGCTGGGAAGGTGGAGAAATTACCCGACGTGCGGGATGACGGTACAACGGCGGTTCCCGGTTTGCGAGTCGTGGGTGATTTGTCTGGCGTACCTCTGCTCAAGTTTTCTGCGGATACTGGTGTGAAGGCCATTCGTGCGATCTTGGCCGAGCCTAATTTTCAAAAAGTTTCCGGTGACCCTGACCTGCTCGACGTAGCTATCATTGGCGGCGGTGTATCGGGCATGGCTGCGGCGATTGAAGCGAAAAAAGCGGGCTTAAAATTCGAGATTTACGAAGCCTCCCAACCATTTTCTACCATTATTAATTTCCCTAAAGGGAAGCCGATTTTCACTTACCCTACGGACATGACGCCGGCAGGAGATTTACAATTCACGGCTACCGTGAAGGAAGATTTGGTTGAGGAGATGGGTCGGCAGCAGCGAGAAGCTGGTGTCGAACCAATTATTCGACGCATTGAGGGCGTCGAACGTAAGCGTGGCGAATTGATACTGCGATACGGTGATAAGCAAATTCGGGCGCAGCGTGTCATTGTGGCTATTGGCCGAAGCGGCAACTATCGGAAATTGGGCGTACCTGGCGAAGACTTGGCGAAAGTGTTTAACCGTCTGCATGATCCGCGCGAGTTCATTGGTAAGCATGTTCTGGTCGTGGGTGGTGGTGACTCCGCAATTGAATCGTCCATCGCGTTAGCTGTAGCGGGCGCGAAGGTGACGCATAGTTATCGTCGCGACTCATTTGCAAGGCCTAAGCCGGAGAATGTTGAGAAACTTAATCAATTGGTATCGGACCCGCTAGCGGAAGTTGGGGTGGAAGAGCCATCGTCGGAGCGGGTGACAACAGCGTTTACACCGAGCATGTGTGCGCGAACGGGAGAGGGTTCTATTTGCTTGGCGTTGCCATCGCAGGTTTTGGAGATAAACGAGAAGGAAGTTGTTCTCAAAGGCGCGGACGGTCAATCCGATACGCTACCGAACGACGTGGTCTTTTCGATGATTGGTAGAGAGCCACCATTGGATTTTTTTCGTCGCGCGGGTGTGCCCATTCGGGGAGAATGGAAGGCGAAAACCTATATAAGTTTTGGATTGTTCGCGGCATTTTGCGTTTTCTTATTTCACTGGAAAACGAGTGCGGCTGAGCTTCCCATCCAGGACTGGTTCCGGCAGCGTGGCTGGTTTCCGTTTAATATGGATAGGCTATTCGCCGCGTTTGGTGGAGCCGTTGAATCTGCAGCTAACTCAAAAACTAATTTACTCTACACGTTAAAACATTCCATGAGTGATGGCGGATTTTATTATACGCTAGCTTATTGCACGTGTGTGGTGGTGTTTGGGTTGCGTCGGATCAAACGACGAAAAACGCCGTATATAAAGCTTCAGACTTATACGTTGATGGCGATTCAGTGTCTGCCGCTATTTATTTTTCCGCAGATTCTACTACCCTGGGCAGGAAATAATGGCTGGTTTGAAAGCGGTTTCATAGGATGGATTGGCGAACAATTTTTTCCCAATGCCTCTTATTGGCGGGCTTATGGCTTTGTGCTGGCCTGGCCTTTGTTTGTGTGGAATGTGTTTACGCCTGATCCTATTTGGGGGTGGTTGGTACTTAGCTTCGTGCAAACGTTTGTCATTTTACCACTCATCATTCGCCGCTGGGGTAAGGGGGCGTATTGCGGATGGATTTGCTCATGTGGGGCACTGGCTGAGACGCTCGGAGATACGCACCGCCATAAAATGCCGCATGGACCAAAATGGAATAGGCTAAATATGCTGGGGCAAGTCGTTCTGGCGTTTGCCTTCGTGCTATTTGCGATGCGGGTGTGCGGATGGATTTGGCCCGGTTCCGTATTTCAATCTGGTTTTGAGTATGGGCTGAAGAAACTGCCCTATCTAAATTATAAGTGGGTAGTAGATATCATGCTTGCCGGCGTGTTGGGCGTAGCCTGCTATTTCTGGTTCAGCGGTCGTGTGTGGTGTCGGTTCGCCTGCCCTTTGGCAGCACTCATGCACATCTATGCACGATTTACGAAGTTTCGAATATTCTCCGAGAAGAAAAAGTGTATTTCGTGTAACGTATGTACGTCGGTGTGCCATCAGGGCATTGATGTTATGAGCTTTGCGAACAAGGGGCTGCCGATGGAAGACCCGGAATGTGTGCGCTGTTCGGCGTGTGTGCAAAGCTGCCCTACCGGCGTGCTTTCATTCGGGCGATTTGACGCAAGCGGTGACATCGTGCGCGATAAACTGGTCGCGTCGCTGATTCGGGTCGAAGATGTTGGTCGGCCGTCATCGTCGTGAGAGATTGTCATCACGATGTCAATAGATTTATGACGGTGCGATGTTACCAACGCGATGTATTGGCATCTAATTAGGCGAACGACAAAACGAAACATCCAATGATGGAGGATTAGTCATGAGCACTGACCAAGCAACTACTTTATTTGACGATGCGATCAGCCGACTGGACGAAGCGGCGGCCCATGCGACGATTGATGCAGAAGCGCTTCTTCGACTCCGGAAACCCAAGGCTTTTATGGAAGTCTCGATCCCGGTCCGCATGGACGATGGTACGCTTCGTATGTTTACGGGATATCGTTCACGGCATGATGATTCTCGCGGACCAGCGAAAGGCGGAATACGTTATCATCCGAATGTCTCACCGGGCGAGGTAAAAGCCTTGGCATTTTGGATGACGTGTAAGTGCGCTTGTGTTGGCATCCCCTTCGGTGGTGGCAAAGGCGGCGTGACGGTCAATCCTAAAGAACTCTCTCGCCTGGAATTAGAACGACTGAGTCGCGGATATATTCGGCAGATAGCCGACTTCATCGGCCCGGATACAGATGTGCCTGCGCCGGATGTTTACACTAACGCTACGGTGATGGGCTGGATGATGGATGAGTATTCAAAAATTCATCGCCAGCGAACACCAGCGGTCATTACAGGAAAGCCTATTGCGCTTGGCGGCAGCCTGGGACGAGATGATGCGACTGGACGCGGCGCTTATTACTGCATTAAAGAGTTAGAAAAATTGCGTGCTTGGAAGCCGTCCGAGATACGCGTGGCTGTGCAGGGTTTTGGTAACGCTGGGCAACATATCGCGCGTTTGTTACACGCAGACGGATACAAAATTGTCGCGGTGAGCGATTCTCGTGGCGGCATCTATTCGTCGGATGGGTTCGATATTCCTAGCCTAATCAAGATGAAGCTGGATTCGCGCCGGCTAGAAGCGGTGTATTGTCACGAAACAATTTGCGAAGCGATTGATGCTACGAAAGTTACAAACGAAGCGCTGCTTGAATTGGACGTGGACTTGTTGCTACCAGCGGCATTAGAAAATCAGATTACCAAGGACAACGTAGATAATATCAAAGCCCCTGTTATTGTGGAGTTGGCTAATGGTCCTACGACTAGCGATGCGGACGAAGTTCTTGCTAAGCGCGGCACCTTGGTAGTTCCGGACATCCTAGCGAATGCTGGCGGCGTCACCGTGAGTTACTTCGAGTGGGTTCAAAACAAGGCTGGCTACTATTGGACTGTCGAAGAAGTTCATCAAAAGCTTCGTCCCATTATGGTTAGCGCATTCCACGCGATTTACGAAGTGATGGAAAATAAGAAGATTGACATGCGTACTGCAGCTTATGTGGTAGCGCTTGAGCGAATTGGTGAAGCTATCGGAGCACAAGGGACGGCTGAATTTTTTGTTAAATCTTAGATGTTAATTTTTGCTTGTTGGAAAAATATAAATCTGATTTCGCCAGTGGTTAGCGATTTATATCACTATTAAATTTGCGAGACCGCGCGGGCTGAAGCCCGCAGCTCGGTTAGGAAAAGCAAATTTTTCGCTGGAACCGGAATGTCACCAGGGCCTGAAATTGACGTCACCCGACTGACTAATCCAGTAAAGGATACACTATGAATGCTTCTGATCTGTTCGTAAAATGTCTTGAAAACGAGGGCGTGACGCATATCTTCGGCGTGCCAGGCGAAGAGAACGCCAACTTCATGATGTCGCTCGAAGATTCACCGATCAAGTTTGTACTCACACGCCATGAACAAGGTGCCGCGTTCATGGCCGATGTGTATGGTAGGTTGACTGGCAGGCCTGGCGTGTGCCTGGCTACCCTTGGACCTGGTGCGACGAATCTGGTCACTGGTGTGGCAGACGGCAACATGGATCGCGCGCCGATGATTGTCGTTACCGGGCAAGCGGATAGTAAGCGACAACATAAGGAGAGTCATCAGAACATGGACGTTGTGGCTATGTTCAAGCCGATTACCAAATGGGCGACACCGATTCTTCACCCTGACAGCATTCCGGAAGTCGTGCGGAAAGCGTTTAAGATCGCTACGACAGAGAAGCCTGGTGCGTGTCACATTGAATTGGCAGAGGACATCGCGGCATCACCTGCTATGCATCAGCCCATGCGGCCTTGCACGGTGCGACGGCCTGTGGCGGATGATAAAATTATCAATCAAGCATGGGAAGTGATTCGCAAAGCCAAGCGGCCTGTGATCCTGGCGGGGAACGGTACGATTCGTAAACGGGCGAGCAAGCAGTTGCAGGCCTTCGCGGAATCGACGGGTATCGGCGTGATTTGCACGTTCATGGGGAAAGGCTGCGTCGATCGTCATGCGGATTATGCCCTGTTTACGGTGGGATTACAGTCAAAAGATGTTGTTGCTTGCGCAATCGATTCGGCTGACGTGGTGATAACGCTTGGTTACGATATGGTAGAATATCAACCGCGTTTATGGAATAATGAGCGAAATAAGAAAATCGTTCACCTAGATTTTATACCGGCGGAAGTGGACCATCATTATCATGCCACTGTCGAAGTTGTGGGTGACCTGGCTCATTCATTGTGGATGCTTAACGAGCGTGTTGCGCGCGAGCCAGTTGATTTTCACACGAATCAACATGCTAGCATTCGCGAGGAGATGTTGAACGATTTCGCGACACATAAAGACGACGATACGGAAGGTTTGATCCGTCCGCAGAAGGCGCTTTGGGACGCACGTGAGGCGCTTGACTCATGCGACATTCTGCTGAGTGATGTGGGTGCGCATAAGATGTGGATCGCACGGTATTACCAATGCGACGAGCCGAATACCTGCTTGATTTCCAACGGATTCTGCTCAATGGGCTTTGCACTGCCTGGGGCAATCGCCGCTAAGATGATTTATCCCCAGCGCCGCGTCTTGGCGATTTGCGGCGACGCTGGTTTCCTGATGAATGTACAGGAAATTGAAACGGCAAGGCGCATTGGCGCGAATATCGTCGTTATGATTTGGGAGGATAAAGAGTACGGACTAATCGCTTGGAAGCAGCAGAATCAGTTTGGCAAACATAGTGACCTGAGCTTTAACAATCCCGACTTCGTGAAGTTAGCGGAGTCTTTTGATTGTCTAGGGCTTCGGGTGGAAAATTCTCGTGATCTTGCGCCAGCTCTAGAAGAAGCGTTTAGCGCCGATCGGCCTTGCGTGCTTGCTATTCCGATAGATTATAGAGAAAACGCGATACTGACACAGCGACTGGGTGAAATCGCTTGCCCGATATAGTGTTGTAGGCGAGAGACATCTTGATCATGGTATGGGGACAGCCGGAGATTGTTGGCTCTATAAGATGAGGAAAATTCAGATGAAAAAATTCACGAAACATTCCATGATGTCACTGGCTTATGTAACTGCTATAGCGGGTGTGACAATTCTTGGTTGCGACAACAGAACTGAGGCGCAAGATTCAAAAATTATTGAAAATATTTTGGCAAAGGCGGATGCCAAGGTGCCGGCTAATGCAGAGAAAGCAACATTCGCAGCCGGGTGTTTTTGGGGCGTCGAATCTGCGTTTCAGCAGCTCGACGGAGTCATTAAAACTTCCGTTGGTTACACCGGCGGCAATCCGAATAAGCCGTCGTACAAGGATGTTTGCAGCGGTAAGACGGGTCATGCAGAGGCCGTGGAAGTTATTTTCGATCCAAGCAAAATTAGTTATGAAAAACTCGTGGAGACTTTTTGGAATATCCATGACCCGACCACACTGAATCGCCAAGGCCCTGATTATGGCACGCAGTATCGGTCAGCTATTTATTTCCACAACCTCAAACAGCAGGCTATCGCAACAACTTCGAAACAGGCTCTGCAAACGTCGGGAAAAGTTTCGGGTAAGATCGTAACGGAGATAACAAAAGCCTCTTCGTTTTTTAAGGCGGAAGACTATCACCAAAGTTATCTAGCTAAGCTTGGCAAAACCTCATGCAATACTCATTAAGGAATTTGTCGTGGGCATAGTTGAAGACCGCTTAGCGGAGCTAGGAGAAAGTTTGTTGCCAGCGAAAGCACCGGTAGCCAATTACCTAGGTTGCAAACTTTCTGGTGACATCTTGTACGTGTCCGCGCGGGTAAGCCAGGCTAGAGGGGAAGTTGGAACGGACCTCGATTTACAACAAGCACAAGCAGCAGCCCGGAGCGCGATGTTGGATATTCTTGCGATCGTAAAAGAGGATATTGGCGATTTGGATCGAATCGTATCCGTGGAAAAGTTGGTCGGGTATGTGCGATCATCTTCGACGTTTACACAACAGCCACAGGTAATTGACGGCGCTTCGGACCTTCTCATTGAACTATTTGGTGAATATGGCAAACACGCAAGGACGGCTACGGGCGTGGCGCAAACGCCTTACGGCGCTGCGGTGCAGCTTGACATGGTATTACGAATTAGGTCATCATAGTGGCATAGTCGTAAACAATACTTGTTGAAATTCCACTGCAAGCTACTTTGCATTATTGCGGGATATGTCGGTGTATCAAATTAAATGTGCGGAAATTTGGGGCGGCATTTGCAGCAAGGACACAGACGTCTGCGCGGCAGGTATCACCGCGAGCCTTTATTCGGGCGCTTGCGATGGCGGCAAAGGCGGCGATGTTTATTATTTCAGCGTCTGTAAAAGCGACATGCTGACGCGCATAGCGATAGCCGACGTCGTGGGTCATGGCGAAGCGGTTAGCGATTTGAGCGGATGGCTTTATAGCGCACTCGAAACGCGTATGAATAGTACGGCAGGCAACGATGTGCTCGCGGAGTTGAACGGATTGGCTTGTGAACGCGGCTTCAAAGCGTTAACGACTGCCGCGGTAGTTGGTTATTACACAGCTGACTGCCATGCGTATTATGCATATGCCGGGCATCACGCGATGTTGGTTCGACACCGTGAGGATGGGCAATGGGTGGCTGCGAACATTCAAGATTCGCCGGGGAAACTTGTTAATCTTCCGCTCGGCGTTGATCCTAATGTAGTTTTTACTCAAGGTCGAACGCCACTCAAATCTGGTGATCGCATGTTCCTTTACACGGACGGTGTCACCGAAGCGCCGGACAAAGACATGACTCTTTTTGGCGAGCAGCAGCTCATGTCTGTGCTACGAGACACGAGTGGTGGCAGCTTCATGGATATTAAGCGGGCGGTTCTTGAAGCGATCCGTAAACATACGGGAGGCCCGCTCACTCACGACGATGTTACGCTATTGGTGGTCGAAGTGAATTAGATTGTCGCAGCATATTTTCAGAAATATATTTTTCCAGCGCAAGCTAGAAGCAGCGTCAAGATAGTCATACCGGTGTGTCCCACTAATAAATCTGGACAATGCGGGCCAAGCGGGAAATCTTGTGGATGATTGGTCTGACTCCAAGTCGCTTCGAAGACGACCTCATATTCGACCACTTCAACGCTTGCAGGCATGAGAACATAACCGGTCAAAAGAGTAATGCACGCTAAAAACGACATACCACATGTGACGTTGTTTCTCATGGTACTATCACTCATGAATTCCATTCAGGGTCCAAACCTGTTGGAACCTAGCGTATCGACCTCATTTGCGTATTGTTGTCCATAGAGGGTGTTTGCGATCAACGATATCAATACGGGATTGTCCTTGTCTCCGCTTTTTTGCTCGTTCGTACTATATTACTGACGACGTTACATCGAAAGTTTTTTCATATGTGACTACGTCATCGCGTAGAGTACGCGCGGGCAGGGAGAAAGCTGCTGGCCATACTTCGCACAATGGCAGGGTTTGTACCAACCACTCAGCTCGAAGTACGTTCACCAAACCCTACGAAACCACCCTCCCAGATATGGTCACTTGCGGAACCATATCTGGGTAATCGTAGGCAGATATTTGGCTAATTGGCAGCAAGTAACCAAATTGTCGTCCAAAGCGATGATCGCCAACCCTAACCTATGGACAAGGCACAGGGCAACCGGTCGCACTGTATGGGGCCAATTGGAACGCCTTAACTACGAAAAGAATATCGCCCGCGTTAATAATACCATTGGGCTGGCACGGGGTAATATCGAACGCTTCAAATGGAATACCCAATGAGAAATCCATCTGAAACGCCAACACGATGGCGAGAATATCGTCGGCGTTGACAACCCCATTGGATGTAACATCACCCCATGAAGGCATACTTACAATACCTGCGGACGAGGTAAACGATCCACATTGCGCCTCGATGGCGTACGAACTATTTGGCCCGGGCACGATTTCCTCGCCCTGTACAATAACTGAACCCCAAGCAGCCGGTAATTGTGTCACTGGCGTGTCAACGAGAGCACCACTTGCATCAATGAATTTAACTAGGCAAGTCCAGTCTGTTGAAGTTAATCGCAGGGCCACCGGGGCGGCAGAGCCAGCCGGTAATGGCGTCACACGGAATGCTCGCGGGCCGACCATCTCAACCAATGGCGCCTGGGGAATAGCGGTCCCGGCGCATGTTCCTTGGTCGCAGGTATCATTTTCCGTACAAACATCCGTATCATCACATGCCGAACCAGTAGCTATAAAGTTACTGTCACACGCCCCTACGCCGTCGCAGATGTCTGCGTTATCGCATTGATCCGTACTTGGGTCGCCGCAAGCCACCCCCGCGGCTTCAAAGTTAGATAAGCAAACCCCAACGGTATCACACGTGTCTGGGTTATCGCACTGCGTATTTGCAGGATCACCACAAGGGAAACCCGGTCCCTCAAAGTTATCCAAGCAAGCTCCAACCCCATCGCAAGTATCCGGATTGTTACAATCAGTATTAGCCGGGTCGCCGCAAGCAAAGCCAGTTATCTCGAAATTGCTTTCACACGCGCCTGTCCCGCTGCAAGTATCAGGATTGTCGCAGTCTGAATTTGCTGGATCACCACAGGCCGTACCACCCGTAGTAAAGTTTGATAGACAGACAGAATTACCATCACACGTATCGGGGTTATCGCACTGTGTGCTCGTGGGATCGCCACAAGGGAATCCGACGACTCGAGGCGGATGCGTACATATGCCTGTCGTACACAAGTCTAGCGTGCAGGCGTTCCCCTCATCGGTACACGAAACACCGTCGTTCTGATGGTTTGGATCGCACAGGCCAGTACCGGTACACACGTCGGCATTGTCACAATCCGAAGTGCTTGGATCACCACAGGCAAGCCCTGCAGATTCAAAATTGTCTAGGCATGTCCCAAGGCCATTGCATGTGTCGGGATTGTTGCACTGAGTATTCGCAGGATCACCGCAAGGGAAGCCGTTGATCTCAAGATTCGCTAAGCAGCTGCCGCCGCCATCGCAGGTATCTGGATTATCACACCCCGTATCAGTTGGATCGCCACAAGTTATTCCCACCGGCTGGAAGTTAGACAGGCACGCGCCTGCCCCATCGCAACTGTCGGGATTATTACAATCGGTACTTGTCGGATCTCCGCAAACCGTTCCAGATAATTCAAAGTTCGACACGCACACACTATTGCCATCACATGTGTCTGGATTGTCGCATTGCGTATTAGAACCATCTCCGCACAGTGTGCCAGCCGCAGCTGATGGGTGTACACAAACGCCAGCATCGCATTGGTCGATTGAGCATTCGTTACCATCATCCGTGCACATGAGACCGTCGGGTTGATTGTTCGCATTGCAAAGTCCGGAGCCATCGCACACGTCAGCATTGTCACAATCTGATGTTGATGGATCGCCGCAAGCAACGCCTGATGGCACGAAGTTTGTACGACACAAACCAGCACCATCACACGTATCCGCATTATCACATTCCGTCATCAAGACATTGCCACAAGACGTCCCCACTGCTTTATCGGGATGGGTGCAGCCGCCGGCAAAGCAAACATCGTTTGTGCAATCGTTGGCATCATCAGTGCAAAGTTCGCCATCTGATTTATGATTAATTTCGCACACGCCAAATCCATTACACGTATCTGGGGCATCGCAATCAGTATCAGAAATATCGCCACACAGCACACCAGCGGATTGAGATGACCAATTGGTGCTCGACAACAATGGAATACACACTTCGCAATCGTTCGCGGGGTTGGATTCGCCTGGTGAGTAGCAAACGCCCCCGATTACGCAGCCATCTACCGTGGAAATGTTCAACTTGGTATCGCCCACGTTATCCATAAAACCGGCGATACGAATTAAGTAGGTTTCATTAAAGACAGCGATAAACGATAGCGAAGAAAGTAAACCAGACCCATTGTCATCGTCGCAGGCGATTTCCAATCCTCCGCAAGCGTCATAAACGGTCAATACGGTGTCGTTAAACGGCAACAACATGCTACCGTTCGTATTCATCACGACCGGGCCTGAACAAGTAGCCGCGTAGAAAAACCATATGTCGTTATTAGAATCAAATTGGCAAGCCGCTTCGTCGTCGTCTGGACCACGATTTTCATTGTTGCTATTATTGACGCCATCAAAAACTTCAACAGCATTGACGCAATCATCATTACAGGCAGGGTCGATCGCCCCCACGCACATGCCCGACGCATCGCAAGCATCAACACCGATCCCTGCACCACCCGTTCCCGTACACGGATCTCCATCATCACAAAGCGTGCCCACCGTGACCACATCCCAGTCGTTAGGCAATGTCGCCGCAGCGCAAATTTGACAGCTATTCGCGGGGTTGATCTGACCGTCCATGTAGCAAACACCTGCGATTAAGCATGAACCTACTTGAAGGATATTATCGCATTGCGTCAGAGCTTCGTTACAGCTATCCGCTGTACACATCAGGCCGTCATCGCAATCAGTGGTCGTCGCGCCACCGCAGAAGCCACCCACGCACGTCGCGCCAGCATTGCAAAATGATCCATCGTCGCAGTTGGTTCCGTCTAACATATCGTTAGCTAAACATGAACCAAAGCCGTTGCATGTGTCCGCGCTGGTGCATGCCGTGATGGATGGGTCGCCACAGGGAGTACCCGGTAACACAAGGTTGGGTAGACATCCACCCGTTCCGTCGCAAGCATCAGGACTATCGCATTCGTTATCCGTCGGATCGCCACACGCAGTCCCCGCGGGGAACACCGGATGTGTGCAAATGCCCGCAGTACACACATCATCGCGACATTGATTCCCATCATCAGTACACGCTGTACCGTCCGCGAGGCGATTACCTGCACACACACCCGCGCCATCGCACGAGTCCGGATTATCACATTCTGACATGCCAGGGTTTCCACAGGCCGTACCTGATAGAACAAAATTCCCATTACAAACACCCGTCCCGTCACAGGTATCCGGATCATCACATTGATTGCCAACCTGATTACCGCATGGAAGCCCTGAGGGCGAAACGTTGGCTAGGCATGTACCTAATCCGTTGCATGTATCAGGATTGTCGCAGTCCGTATTCGATGGGTCACCACACGATATTCCCGAAGCAATCAAATTTCCCAAGCACATGCCTGCGCCATCACATGAATCTGCCCCATCGCAATCGGTAGCTATGGCACTGCCGCATGCTGCGCCCGAGGGTTGTAGATTGGTAGCACACACACCCGTACCGTCACAAGTATCTGCAATATTACATTCAGTATTGGTTGGATCACCGCACGCAGTCCCAGCGGCGGCCAAGGGGTGCGCACACTGTCCCGCCTGACAAACGTCAAGTCGACATTGGTTGCCATCATCAGTGCATACAGTGCCGTCAACTACGTTATTGCCACCACACACACCCGCACCATCGCATGCGTCCGCATTATCACACTCAGAAACACTTGGATCGCCGCATGCCGTACCAGCCGGCAACGCGTTGGTCTGACATACGCCACTCCCATCACAAGAATCAGGGTCATCACATTGGTTGCCCACTGGATTCCCGCAAGGTAAGCCTGAACGTTCATTGTTCGCTATACAAGCGCCTATCCCATCACAAGTATCTGGATTGTTGCATGCCGTATTCGTCGGATCGCCACAAGCAGTACCAGCCGACGGAACATTAGCCAGACATACACCGTTGCCATCGCAGGAATCTGCGCCGTTGCACTCAGTATTGGCTGGGTTGCCACAGGTTGTTCCCGCAGTTTGCGGATTGGCTCTACATATTCCTGTCCCATCACAGGTGTCGGCACTATCGCACTCAGATACGGTAGGATCACCGCAGGCAGTACCCGATACCTGAGATCGGTCAACGCATACCCCAGCACCATCGCAGGTATCCTGCGCATCGCACTCCCCAACTGCTGCGTTACCGCAACTCGTTCCGCTCGCCACAGGTTGCTGAGTAACATTCCCAGTAGCGGCATCGCAGACACCAGTCGTGCATTGGTTTCCGTCATCTATAATCGTCGTAGTTCCTGTAGTAGGATTACAACATTCAGTGACTGGATTAAATATCGGTGTATTCACACAGCGATTATTGATGTCGCAAACATCGGTCGTACATGCACTGCCATCGTCGCAGTCGAGATTAGTCTGGCAGGCGATAGAAATTTTAGCCGGTGTTAACGTTACCGGCGTAATCTGACTGGCGGAGAAGTTGAGCATGAAACTTATTTGCGGATTATTGAAGAAGTCGATCGTATACGTACCCGCAGCGGT
>JAJDDW010000071.1 GCA_029260115.1 Phycisphaerae bacterium
GTAGTCATCGCATCCTTTTCCGGGGAGGCGATGCTCTCACAATGCCTCGACAGCGTGCTGACCCAACCCGGCATTCCTCAAATCATTGCCGCTACCAACGCTGACGAAAATACAGTAGCTAAGTTAGCACATCGCTACACAACAGTCACATTTATTCGAGGGACCGCAGATGCCCGTGTGTATGAACTGCGCACATTAGGCGCGAAGGAAGCTACCGGTACGATTATCGTATTCACCGAGGATCATTGCACGTTTAGCCCCACTTGGCTTGCGGCGATAATACATGCTTGGTCAATAGGACATCGCATCATTGGCGGTCCGGTTGACAAAGGCTTGTCACGCGGCGCTTACCTGTGGGCGCTCTATTTCGCCGAGTATGGCAATTATATGTCGCCGCTACCTGATGGGCGTGTATCCATTGTTTCCGGAATCAACGTGGCCTACGATCATGAATTACTGCGTACGTGTCGCGAAACGTGGGCTGTTAGGTTTCGGGAATATGAAGTACACGAAGTGCTAGGTAGCCGTGGCGTATCGCTGTACATGGCTAGTGACGCGCTGGTGTACAGTTACTTAGATATGAGTTTCGTTATGGCGATGAAGCATTTTCTAGGCGGCGGAAGACACTACGGTTTTTATCGCCGAAAGCAATCGCCAGTATTGAAGCGGATCGCCCATGCCCTGGCTTCGCCGCTGGTTTTTTTTGTGCTTTTAGCACGCATTGTGCGGCGTGCCCTCACGTGCAACATCGCCATGGCGCCGCGCCTAATCTACTGCGGACCATACTTAGCATGCCTGCTGGGAGCGTGGTCACTCGGGGAGGCTATGGGTTATATTGGCCCGGATCCTTCAAAAATTTCGCCCACAGAAAAGCTGTCATAATTGAGATAGTTAATTTGGCTGTCACTATTCGAGTGGATCAGCTGTTGATACGAGTCAAATATCACAATACCTTTCAAAAATATATTAAGCATAGTCTTCATAGTTCACATCTTGCTTCTGGAATCGCCCGCTTTGTTCCAGGATACGATCCACGTAATGGATAGCATCCTGACTCTCTGTTGCAAAAATAAAAACGAAACTCCACTCATCATTAACCAGTTCAAAAGGCCCGGAGGGAGAATCGAAAGTGACATCAAAACTGAAAATGAGATCCCGCTTACTACTTGGGACTAAATCATTCTCAGCAAACACCGCTCGTAAGTCTGAGGCGAATGGTTCCTCAAAGGAATAGGGGCCAAACTCAATAAGGAATTCCTTACTCCTATACCCAGGTCGGACCATATACGAATGCTTCTTCATTTCCGAATCCCACGACCAGAAGCAGAAAGATAGTTGAGAAACAACTTCTTTCGCTGTTACTGGGCGATACAGGACTTGAACCTGTGACCTACGGCGTTTTTGATGCCATAAAGGCTGTTTATGGTCTGCTTTAGGTCAACCTTTTAGGTCAAACTCGATTTCGGTAGCGTGAGTGGAGTTTCTGTCTTGCCGGTTAGCCCCACATCTGGGAATCGAACCCCATCGTATCACTTCTCACGATAGCGTAGACGCTATTATTTCGACAGCAAATGTAAGACTAAATGTAACCAAGAGTACGGCACGCCGAACTGCCTACTTCTGTCGACGTTGCAGGCGGTTTTGCAAGACGGTCATGCTTGTGGTCAACACCATCAAGACAAATTCCGTTCTCTCCAAATGGCAGCGAAAGGCATTGTGACACTGATCGGCGACGAATGTTTACAATGGGAGCAGACGAGAGGATAATGGCTGTCGAGGCTACGTCGCAGGGCAATGGTGTTCAACTCCACCGATACCATGGCCCCGCTTGCCAATTCTCGTGGAGAATGAAAGGACTCGACCGTGGAACTTATCATCACCTGTGCTGTGGCGGTAGTCGCAGCGACGCTTGGTGCTCTTGTTACACACTGGCTGAAATCGAGCAAACCGTGGCTCGGTATCATTGCGATCTCCCGAGACGACCGGCAGCTTGTGACAGTGAGTACAGAACTACAGAATCTGACGCAGGATTGTAATTGGCTCAAGGGGATTGAGCGTTCTGAGGTTCCGCTCCGCACTCTGGTCGATTTGAAAGAGAAAATTCAAGAGCTACTCCACGGCCTGAAATCCTCGCTGAAGCTCGCTGAAGACTTCGAGGAAAGTCTGCGATCCGACGACCTGCCGAACAATGAGTTGAGAACAAGCCTTGTTACGTTTCTGGCGGACGAAATGGTGCTTTCGTCCCTCCTAGGTATGTTCAGACGCCAAACACTCCCACTCCCGGAGGAATCCTCTCTTCAACTTCCAGAACAGCCCCTGTTGGAGGGTAACGACTTAACGAAGGAAGGGCACAACGAAAAGCTCTATGTTGTTGATGTTGATGACGGAAAAATACTCATCCGACCGGGCACAGTGTATGCTGGACAGGCTGCCCTATCGCGCACACGAGCTTTGGGCCATATCCTTCAATACGGTCTCCAAGATCATCTTAGGGCAATTGTATCCGCAGTGGCGAAAGATTCGCAGGCAGATTTTCAACGTTGTCTGGAGATAAAGGAGCGTCTTGCAGACACCATTCAGGCGAGAAGACTGATGGTGAGGGCGCAAATCACAAATATGGGTGGTAGTCCTGAGCATCTTGAGCCTTTTGGCATTCTCAGGGTTCATACTACTGGGAAGCCCGTGGCTCCCATTATTGTATCAGTGCAGAAGGCGGAAATATACGAACCCGGATTTGATATGATCCCCAGTATGCTGGATCTAATGGAGGGAATGGCGAGGAAGCAAGGAGTGCAAAGCGCTCGCATTGCACCAGGACAAAAAGATGAACCAATATATGTTGTTGTTAAGCCCGGAGATGTTGTAGAGTGTGAGCTGTCAACAATCGAGCCCGTGGAGGATGCTGAGATATTTGCCGCGCTGCAGAATGGTATGCTGTCGTGTGAGTTGGTGCTACGAAGGTCAGGCCGAAAGAGGAGAAAGTGGGTGACATCCGCTCGGCAGATTCTTGGGTTCCAGATAAGTTCTGAGAAGCGCGAAGAACTGCTCAGTCATATAGGGTAGAATGTAAATCGGCTTTCTAGATATTTTCCTTCTATTTGAGGCTGCGGTAATCGAACCCCATCGATTCACTGTTTGATATAGTAAGAACGCCGATTTTGAGGTAGGAAATGTAATGCGATTTGAGCTTATTTCTGCAATCTGAGCACAGCTACGGTGCTCATAGCCATTTCGATTCCATTTCCGTTTGTCTTAGTCTGAGCGGCTTTTGTCTTGCCTAATAGGTCCAAGATCGTTTCGGCTATCTGCATCTGGATTGTTGCTGCCATGACAAATTTGTCCACGTCTAATTCTTTAGATGTATCGATCAAGATGCCGTGTTTCTCGCAGGCGAGTCTCCCATTACGCCACCAATCAGCCTTCGTCCTAGTGTAAAGCTGCATTTGCACTTAGAATCATCTACGTGTTAACCCGAGGGATCTCCTCGTCTGTTACAAATCGGAGCAGAGAATGGCTAAGAAGCGGTCGAAGAAGAGTGACCAGAAAAGCGACAACGGAGCTGAGCTCGGTTTCGAGCAGAAGCTCTGGCTCGCAGCAGATAAGCTACGGGGCAACCTCGATGCAGCCGAGTACAAGCACGTCGTTCTGGGGCTGATCTTCCTAAAGTACATTTCCGACGCCTTCGAGTCACGCCGTGCCCAACTTGAAACACTTTGCGACGACAAGAAGAGCGAGTACTTCGTCAACGGTGACGACGATCAGAAGCAAGCGATCCTTGAAGACCGGGATGAGTACCTATCCGCCAGGGTCTTCTGGGTTCCCGCTGATGCCCGATGGCAGAAGCTCCAAGCGGCAGCGAAAAAGCCTACCATCGGTAAGACCATCGATGAGGCGATGGAAGCCATTGAGAAAGAAAACGACAGACTCAAGGCAGTCTTGCCCAAACGCTTCGCCCGTCCAGATCTCGACAAGTCTCGCCTCGGTCAACTGATCGACCTCATTGGTACGATCATGGTTGGCGACGAAGCTTCCCGTTCGAAGGATGTACTGGGTCGAGTCTATGAATACTTCCTAGGCAAGTTTGCGTCGGCTGAGGGCAAACTTGGTGGCGAGTTCTTCACGCCCAGTTGCGTTGTCCAATTGCTTGTCGAGATGATCGAGCCTTATAAGGGTCGAGTTTACGATCCGTGTTGTGGTTCGGGCGGCATGTTCGTTCAGTCCGAACGATTCGTTGAAGCTCACGGCGGCAAGGCCGGTGACATCAGCATCTACGGTCAGGAATCCAACCCGACAACGTGGCGTCTTTGTCAGATGAACTTAGCCATACGAGGTATTGAGGCGCATTTCGGTAGTAAATGGGCAGACTCGTTCAGCGAAGATTTGCATAAAGATCTCAAAGCAGACTTCATCCTTGCTAATCCGCCGTTCAACATCTCGGATTGGGGCGGGAAGGCGTTGCGAGAGGATGCTCGCTGGAAGTACGGGACGCCTCCGGTTGGAAACGCCAACTACGCATGGATTCAACACTTCGTTCATCACCTGAGTCCGAAAGGTACTGCCGGGTTCGTGATGGCTAACGGTTCGATGTCTGCGAATAATTCAGGTGAGGGTGACATACGTAAGGCATTGATGGAGGCTGATCTTGTGGATTGCATTATTGCTATGCCCGGTCAGCTTTTTTATACTACTCAGATTCCCGTGTGCTTGTGGTTTCTGTCTCGCAGCAAAACAAACGGTAAACACCGTAACCGCAAGGGCGAAACGCTGTTTATCGATGCCCGCAAAATGGGCACGCTAGTTAGCCGAGTTCTACGTGAGCTTTCTGAGGATGAGATTATGCAGATCGCAGGTACTTATCATGAGTGGCGGAGTAAGGGCAAAAGCAAATATGAAGATGTTGCCGGATTCTGCAAGTGCGCATCACTCGTAGATATACAAAACCATGGCTATGTCTTAACGCCTGGTCGTTATGTAGGGGCCGAGGAAGTCGAAGATGATGGAGAACCGTTCGAGGAGAAGATGCCTCGATTACTGGCAACTCTGAAAAAACAGTTTGAGGATTCAATGCCGCTTGAAGAGGCCATATTATCAAATCTCTCGGAGATGGACTATGGCGATTGAATGGCAAGAAACTGCATTGAGCGATATTTTAGAATCCATTAATACAGGTCTCGATGCGATCAGGCGTGCCCCAATTGTTAATTTTGAGACTGGTGTCAAATGCTTACGTATACAAGACATTTCTAATTCAAAGCCCTTTTTAAACTGGGGCAATACAGAAGTAAATCAAAAAGACTATGAAAAATACAAGCTTGTAAAAAATGATATCATCATGGCCAGAACTTGCTCAACTGGTATCAGCCTTCTGATAAAGGAACCGCTGAATGCCGTATTCAATAACGGCTTGGCAAGGATTAGATTAAAATTGGACAGGGCATTACCAGAATTCATTGCCTATGTATTCAAATCGAAGGAGTTTGTTGAGTACATTTACGGAATTTCTGCGGGTACATCTGTTCAGTTAAACATGAGGGTTGGGGATGTTGCTAAATATAAGTTCTTGCTTCCACGATTAAGTACACAAAGTGAAATTGCTCGAATCCTAAGAACATTCGACGACAAGATCGAACTCAATCGGCGGATGAATGAGACATTGGAACAGATGGCGGCGGCAACCTTCAAGGCGTGGTTCGTGGACTTCGAACCCGTCAAAGCCAAAGCGGATGGAGCCAAGAGCTTCCCCTCCATGCCGCAGGAAGTCTTCGATACCCTACCGACCGAATTCACCGACTCTCCCCTCGGCCCAATTCCCAAGGGGTGGGATGCTGTTGGGTTTGGTGATATTGCTGAGTGCTACGATTCAAAACGAATACCGCTGTCCAAGAGAGAACGATCTCAACGCCAAGGGACTTATCCTTACTACGGTGCTGCATCAGTAATGGATTATGTAGACGATTTTCTATTCGACGGCAATTACGTTTTGATGGGCGAGGATGGATCGGTCATAACTGTCGAGGGCTACCCTGTGCTCCAGTACGTCTGGGGACAATTCTGGGTTAACAATCACGCACATGTATTACAGGGGAAGAATGGCATCTCGACTGAACACCTATTACTCAGCCTAAGACAGTCAATCCTTACGCCATTCATCACCGGCGCTGTTCAGCTTAAGCTGAACCAGGGAAACATGAAGCAGATTCCTTTTGTCTTTCCAACGTCGTCAGTGTCAGCGGCGTTTGTCCGGTCGATTGACCCGCTCTTTGCGAAGTATCGGGCGAATGTTGAAGAATCGAGAACGTTAACGGCAATTCGAGATGCCTTACTTCCCAAACTTCTCTCGGGCGAGATTCGAGTCGGTGAGACTAAACGCATCGCCGAGGAGGTGGCGTTACAGTGAAGAAAGAGGCCCGTCTTCTGTTTGAAAAAGCGTTGGATTCGCTGCTATTGGTGGTTGACCATTTCAACCGACCTTGGGATTGTGGTAGAGCCGACGCCGTGCTCATTTTCTTCGACCATGCCTTCGAAATGTTACTCAAGGCTGCCATCCTTCATCGGGGAGGACGAATTCGAGAGCGTCGAGCCAAACAAACCATCGGCTTTGATGCCTGCGTCCGAAAGTCACTTTCTGACGGGGACTTGAAGTTCCTCAGTAAAGAGCAGGCCGTCATTCTTCAAACCATTAACAGTCTTCGTGACGCTGCTCAGCATCACATCGTTCAGCTTTCTGAGGCTCACTTGTCCATACATGTTATGGCAGGGATGACCTTGTTTAGTGACATTGTCAAAGAAGTATTCGATCACGACATCACCGACGATCTGCCTGTGAGGGCTCTAGCAATATCGACGAAGGCACCACTCGACTTGGCTGCTCTCTTTGCAACCGAGGCAGCGGAAGTACGAAAGCTCTTACAGCCGGGTACTCGTCGCCGCCTGGAGGTGGAAGCTCGGCTGCGTGGACTTGCGATTGTTGAAGGAGCCATGACTGGGGAGCGACTGCAACCGACCACCGGAACCCTTAACAAGATAGGCGATGCTCTCTTGGACGGGCGGAGGTGGGATCATGTCTTTCCGGGAGTCGCCTCCATTACGCTTACGAGCGACGGACATGGCCCGAGTATCGATTTACGGATCACGAAGAAAGGCGGCACCCCAATCACACTCGTACCTGAAGGAACACCTGGAGCAGCCGTTGTTGCGGTCAAGCGTGTTGATGAGCTAGGTTTCTATAGCTTGGGGCTGAAGGATCTGGCCAAGACAATTGACCTGTCGCCGCCGAAGACGCTCGCATTCATCAAGGCCGTCAAACTTCAACAAGACGCAGATTGCTATAAAGAAATCAAGGTTGGACGTACGAAATTCAAACGTTATTCAGAGAAGGCTGTATCCGTCCTGAACGAAGCCAAGAGCGAAATGAGTCTTGATGAAGTGTGGGTCAAGTACGGTCAAGGAAGTAGGCGTCGAGCTGCTGGGTAGTGTGAGATTACATGAGCCGATTTACAGAATCCATCGTCGAAGAAGCCGCGCTTGAGTGGCTGGAGGGTATGGGTTACTCAACAGCCCACGGCCCCGACATTGCTCATGACGGTGAGTCGTCGGAGCGAGCTTCCTACGACCAAGTTGTACTGACTGAACGCCTTCACAACTCTCTTACGAATATCAATCCGGAGATTCCTGATGAAGCCATTGAAGATGCGATCAAGAAAATCACTACGACCGAGAGTCCCACGCTCATCCAGAACAACGAGCGATTCCATCGACTGTTGACTGATGGCGTCGATGTCGAATACCGACGTGAAGACGGCACCCTCAAGGGCGATAAAGTCCAACTCTTCGACTTCAACGATCCCGACAAGAACGACTGGCTGGCAGTGAATCAATTCACCGTCCAGGAACCACGTGGGCAGGCTCGCAGGCCCGATGTCGTGGTATTCGTTAATGGGATTCCGCTTGTCGTCATCGAGTTGAAGAACCCGGCTGATGAAGATGCGACGATTTGGTCGGCGTACAAACAACTTCAGACTTACAATAACGAAATCTCCTCGCTTTTCGTCTTCAATGAGCTACTCATCATTAGCGATGGTCTTGAGGCAAGACTCGGATCACTGACAGCAAAGCGTGATCGGTTTATGCCCTGGCGTACCATTGATGGAGAGAACATTGCACCGACTGAACTTCCCCAGCTTGAGACGATGCTCAAGGGAGTCTTCGACAAGCGGTGGCTGCTCGACCTGATCAAACACTTCTGCGTATTCGAGTCTGATGGTCAAACGACAGCGAAAAAAATAGCGGGTTACCACCAGTTTCACGCAGCGCGTAAGGCAGTCGTGACCACTCTAGCAGCATCTGATCCAGAAGGTGATCGTCGATGCGGCGTTGTCTGGCACACTCAAGGAAGTGGCAAGAGTCTCACCATGCTCTTCTATGCTGGCAAGTTGATTGATGAGCCAGCGATGATGAACCCGACGCTTCTTGTCCTCACTGATCGAAATGATCTCGACGACCAATTGTTTGGAACGTTTAGCCGGTGCAAGTCGATCCTCCGACAGGCACCAAGCCAGGCTGATAGCCGGGACGATCTCAAGGAGAAGCTGAAGGTCGCAAGCGGCGGCGTCGTCTTCACGACCATCCAGAAATTCATGCCGAAAGTAAAAGGCGGCGAATACGAAATGTTGTCAGACAGATCGAACATCGTCGTCATCGCAGACGAAGCTCATCGGTCGCAATACGACTTCATCGACGGATTCGCTCGCCACATGCGAGACGCTTTGCCAAATGCATCATTCATTGGGTTTACTGGCACACCTATTGAGAAGACTGATGCCAACACTCAGGCAGTCTTCGGAGACTACGTTGATGTCTATGATATTCAGCGATCAATCGAAGATAAGGCGACGGTTCCAATTTATTACGAGGGTCGGCTGGCGAAGATTGAACTCGACGAAGCCCAGAAATTAACTATCGATGAGGAGTTCGAGGAAGCGACCGAGGGAGAGGAGCTATCGCAGCAGGAGAAACTAAAGACGAAGTGGGCGGCGATGGAGGCACTCGTCGGTGCAGAAGAGCGACTACGGCTCACGGCGGAGGATTTGGTTCAACACTTCGAGCAGCGGTTGGAAGCGATGGACGGCAAGGCGATGATCGTATGCATGAGTCGTAGGATTTGCATGGATCTTCACGACGCAATCGTCGAGCTACGTCCTGATTGGTTTAACGAAGACGACGATAAGGGTGTTATCAAGGTCGTGATGACTGGTAACGCAAGCGAGGGACCAAGAGTGGCTTCGCATGCGAGGAGCAAGTCACGACGTGAGCAGTTATCCAAACGATTCAAGAATTCCACTGATCCGCTGAAACTCGTGATTGTGCGGGACATGTGGTTAACGGGTTTTGATTGTCCATGCCTACATACCATGTACATCGATAAGCCCATGCGGGGGCATGGCTTGATGCAAGCCATCGCCCGGGTCAATCGGGTGTTCAAGGACAAACCGGGCGGGCTTGTTGTTGACTACCTCGGGATCGCCGATCAGTTGAAACTCGCTTTGGCAACTTATACGGAGAGTGGCGGCAAAGGCAGTACTGCACTTGATCAGAACGAAGCCGTCGCTGTGATGCTTGAGAAGTACGAGATCGTCCAGGCGATGTTCCACGGTTTTGACTTTACGACTTACTTCACCGGATCACACACCGAAAAGCTATCTATCATTCCACGATCTATCGAGCATGTACTTCAGCAGGAAGATGGTAAAGAGAGATTCCTCAAGGCAGTCAATGAGCTATCAAAGGCATTCGCACTGTCGGTTCCACATCCGGAGGCGATTCGTATTCGGGATGATGTCGGATTCTTCCAGACGCTACGTGCTGGAATCATGAAGGCTACGACTCCGGGGAAGAAGACAGCGGAGGAACTTGATACAGCGATTCGGCAGATCGTATCACAAGCCGTATCTGGCGAAGGCATCGTTGACATTTTTGCCACCGCTGGACTGAAGAACCCGGATATTTCGATCCTCTCGGAGGAATTCATGGCGGACGTGGCTAACTTGCCACAGAAGAACCTTGCGGTCGAAATGCTTCGCAAACTACTCAACGATGAGATCAAGAATCGAAGCAAGCGGAATGTTGTCGAGGCTCGCTCATTTAAGGACATGCTGGAGGCGTCGATCAGGAAGTACAAGAATCGTGGTGTTGAAACTGCCCAGATCATTCAGGAATTGATCCAAATCGCAAAAGAGATGCGGGAAGCGGCCCAGCGTGGCGAGAAACTGAAGCTGAATGACGACGAACTCGCTTTCTACGACGCTCTGGCGGACAACGAGAGTGCGGTCGAGGTACTTGGCGACATGACTCTGCGTGACATCGCCCGTGAAGTGGCCGCCAAGATACGGCAGAGTGCCTCAATCGACTGGACGATCAAGGAAACCGTACGGGCTTCCATGAGGGCAATGGTGAAGCGGCTCCTCCGCAAGTACGGTTACCCGCCCGACATGCAAGAAGGGGCGACCAAACTAGTGTTGCAGCAGGCTGAATTGATTTGCTCCAACGCAGCAGCATGATTTCCAACTCTTAGACTTGGTCGTGACCATCTGACAGGTCTGTTGATTGATCTAACTATTTAGATCTAACCGTCCTAGCGGCTAACGAATTAAATTTCGCCAAAGTTTTTTTCTCGGTTTCTCAGCGCATCACTTACATAGTTTTAGCCTTCGATACTTCATCTACAGTTCTCTAACACCGATTGGTGCCATCAACGTTGCACACTCTCACTTATTTCGGAGAGATTCGAGGACGCTTTGTCAAGGCGTGACGAAAGATTTTCCTTGACATTTTTTCGTATTGTGTTAAGCTACCGATGTGATGAGTTGGAACTTATCACGGACTTTCAATTGCATCGAGCCCTTTGGGCCTTCCATTTTTACAAAGCAGTTTGAGATTATGACGAGAGAAATCTGCGTCCGTTGTGGACGTGGTCTGAGCTAGAGGACTAGTTTGAAGGGAATAACGAAATGGGAATCAACATCACAACGTATCAGCTGCCGGATGAGGGACAAGACCCAAAGGTCTATGCCGATGCTCTACGAAGCCTAGAGATCTTGGCTATGGACTTTGGTCGATCAAAGGGACTAATCTCGTGGATACAGGGGCAGATACTCTTGAGAGCCAGAGAAGCTTGTCTAAGAGGCGGATGGAAAGCCTTTCTTGCGAGCGTCCATTTGAAACCGGGTACGGCTGGTCATTTGCTCCGCATTGGGAAAGACATTTCAGCGGAGAACAAGAACCTTGAGTACAACGAAATGCTCGCCATCATCTACCCTAATACTTACGGCAAGGACGCCGTAGAAAAGCGTAAACGTGGTGGTGGTGGCAAACGTACCACGCAAACGGTGGATCAATCCTATGCCGATCTTGCTTCGATCAAAACCAAGGTCCAAAAAATAGGGGAGCGTAAGTTTCTTGAAAGCAAGCTACCGCTCGATCAAGCGATCCTGAAGTACAATCAATCCATTGGCGTTATTGAAGTATGCAGCAAAGAGCTTGCTAAATTAAAAAGCATCCTAGAAAAGCGACAAGCGGGACTCACGATCCATGGAAAGCAAGCGGCATGAAATGGCTACTCCGTTATTACGGGGCCAAGATGAAGTCGGGGCGAGACATCTTTAGTTTCGCCCCGGCTACATTTTCCCACTACGTTGAACCATTTTGTGGCTCAGCGGGGATGTTGGCTCATGTACCCACTTCTGTTGATCGTTGGATCAACGATTTGAATCCTGATGTAGTCGCATTCCATCTTGCATTGCGAGACGATCCTGATTTCCTGGATAGGATATTTGAATTCGCAAAATTACAAACAGCCGAAGAGATACGGATTGCCTTTTATAAAGCGAAATGGGACTGGTTTCAAACTGGCTGTCCCGTTTCGTACTGGCTTCTCAATCGTTACGCAAAATGTCGAATGGTACGTCGTAGCCGTCCTGATATAGCGAGCTTCGATCATCGCTATCTAATTCGTGGTATGCGTTTTCCTTTCACTTGGGAAGAGGCTGAGCAGGCTAGAGCCGTTATGCAGGGTGTACGAATTACCTGCCTTGATTTTAGGGAAGTACTGGCTAATGCCCCGGCTGACTCATGGGTCTTTGTCGATCCCTGTTACCATGTCAAAGAGCAAATCTATGATAAGGAAATGTCTTTTGATGACCACCGTGATTTGCGGGATTGTCTAGTGTCATTGCGTGAGCCTTTTCTCCTGACGACGGGAGGATCGGAGTTGTCGTTTCGTCTCTATCAAGGTCGTGGCCTTGATATTTATCAGCATCACTACAATAACGTCAATCTGCTAAGAGGCGGCTCCAAGCCCGCTGTCGAGTATTGGATTCGGAATGATCTAAATTCTTAGAAGTTGATAGTTAGAATATTAACAAAAACTTGTAGAAAAGGAAAATAACAAATGACGAGAAAAGAATTTACGAAGCTCATACGTGCTAAAGTAAATGAGCTTGGTTGTGAACAGACTAAAGAATCCAAGGGCAGAGAACTCTGGAACTGCTATTCTCGGTGGAATAACAGTGCTAAAAGTAAGGGTATTAAGCTGCTCAAATTGTTGACGCAATATAACATCCCTACGGATTATTTGATTGCTCAACAAAAAAGGATCAAAGCCATAGAAGATCAAATCATGGAAACCTTACAAAAAAGGTGATTGTATTCGTGAGAAGGCGCACTTCTCTCTCTAATTTTTCATAACTTGTTTCATTTTTTCGAGCTGTTCATCGAATGTTAGCGTTGTATCCGTCGTTTTGATCGCTTCATGCCAATGAAGGTGCGGAGAGTCATCACTGTACAAGGACTTTTTCCTCTTTTCTGTCTTGTTCGTTAGCTTACCCCTTGCAGGTGTACAGCTAACACTTACGAGAGAGAGAGGGGAGAGAGAATTAGACCGGGCTATGCACGGGCTTAACTGTTGTTTTAATCTTAGTAAGCCATACTGCCTACATTTAGAGTCAGTACGATCGTAGTTATCTAAAGTATGAAGTAACTTAGCATCCCTAAGCAGGTGTTGCATTTTATCCCAAGTTCTTTTTCCGCCAAAAATAGAGTGTGCGAGCTTATAATAAATACGCCCACTATACTTCATCATATAATCGTAGAACTTCCCGAGCATAGTCAATTTCTTGTAAGAAAAACCACATAACTCTTTAGCTTTTCGCAGAAAATAAGAACGGTCAATTTTCGCTGAAGTAGCAAAACGCTTTTTATCTTGCTTTCCTCTCTGGTTTTCTGTTCGGTTCTTGGATTTTGACTTGGTAGGATCGAAAAATTCAGGATTAAAGAAACCCGTCATAATACGACGTGCAAAATCTGCCCGCATGGTCGAGCTATGACAAGTAGTGGAGTCATACTTAGCCGTAGCAAGTATATAATCGTCAAACTCAGCAATAGCTAGCTCCAGTTTTGATTTATCTCCACCATATTTCCACGTCAGACGTGATGGTATTTTTGCAAAACGGACATAACGATCATAAGTGTTTTTAATCTTGTTCATTTCAGCGATGAACTTAGGATTACTATCAAGCCCTATACTGAGCATAGACTTTGATTTAGGCTTAGACGCTGTTACGGCTACCGCTGTTGCATCTTGTGCCTCTTGTTTGGCTACCCACTCAAGTGCAGGTACAAACAGAGCGTCTACGTCTACAGGCGTAGCTTTGATCCACTCATAATTAAATGTATTGACTACATCTCGTGGATGCTCATCGTCGTATTCGAACTTGGTTTTAAGGGTAAGAGGATTACAGACTTCTACCCACCGTTGAGGTAGTCTGATTAGTCTGTTGCGTTCGTCTACTGAAGTTTCGTCGTGTATGTCGTAGTAGGTCTTAAATGCAGGTACTAACTTCTCACGAAGAGTTTTCACTTTAATGGGACGATTAAATTTTATCCAAGCATATAGCCCCTGTACATGCTCGCCTCTGAAAATGCCTTCAAGTAGTATGTTACCGGGGCTAGTAGTCCAAACTATATCAAAGCTTAGTTCTTCCGCTAACTCGATGAGGTTTTTGACTTTCGTAAAAAACTCATGATCTGCTTGTTGTCGTTCTTGCGGTGTATCGTGGTTATCATACCGATGACGGTCGCAATCAATTTGAAACCCTTGAATGAAACTCTCATCGGGATATGTGGCTAGCAACCAATGCTTATCGTGTTTGTGCCATTCTTTTCGGCTTATATTGGCTAAGTAGCTACCTCTTACTTTTCCTTTTTTGTCATGGTAAGCTAACTTTTCTAGCGGGACTCTTCGCCCGTTGTTCATCCGAAAACCGTCTTCGATTGTTATGTTTTTGTGGCGCTTGATGGTTCTAGGGTATGGGCGCGGAAACAGCATAAGTTCTTTTGCAAAGCGAGTGCGATGTGCAGGCGTTATCCATGACGAAACAAAATCCATTTCAGCGGGGGGACGGTCTGCAAAGACTGGTTCTTCCCACGGTCCTGTGCCAATCGTTTCTAAAATTTTGTCGTTGTTACCGTTTATCATTCGTCCCTATGAACAAAAAAAAGCCCCGGCAGCGTTGGGACAACGGCAACATCGGGGCTTAAAGTTCCGCCTAAATGACGGAGCGAAGTCGGTAAATTTATAGTGCTGTCCTCGCTGCAAAATCCGACTTCGCAGCTTACAGGTATATTATACAATTACTATTTTGCAGAATCCTCTTTTTGCGAAAATATATTTTGATCATCGAATGTGATCAAATCCCGAGACCTCAATGTAGTCCACCATCGAGGTACGAGAACGCTCTACTCTCTGAACACCAAATCAATTCAGTGTCCCCACGAACGACCTTGGAAACCGTGAAAAACGTAGTGTGAGTCGATGCAAGTTCCATTTTGACGGCGAATAAACTACGCCGTTTTTGAAATTTCAGTCTATCCGAAATCAGTGTCAAAAAAACTTGCAATCTGTCCAAGATTTGTCTTGGCCTTGTCCAGTGATTGCGCTAGGGTGTGACTTGCGACGTGGTGACGGACGAATTGAGGTAGAACATGATTCCATCGATAGATCACTGGTTAGGACAAGAGAATGCCATTCGGCGTTTCAAGGTTGCACTCGAAGCGAGTTGGAGTGATGGCACTCGGCTTCCTCACATGCTGTTTACGGGGCCTCCAGGCGTTGGCAAGACGTTGCTTGGCCAACTCGCCGCCAGAGAAATCGGGGGGCATGCAGAAGAACGAATTGCCCAAGTTCTGAATACGCCGGGGACGCTTAATGGCTTCCTAATGGCAGGAAAAGACAAGGGAGTCTTGTTCATCGACGAGATACACGAATTACTGCCAACCTTGCAAGTACGCCTGTACAAAACGATGGAAGAACAGCAGCTTTCGCTCCAGACGAATTCCAACAAGACCGTCACGATGCCGCTGAAGAACTTCACGCTGGTGGGAGCAACAACCGATGAATTCCGCATTCTTGCTCCATTGCGTGATAGATTCAAAGTTGTTTTGCCTTTCACTACATACGATGTCGAGTCACTTGCTCGCATCACAATTCAACGGGCTAAGCATAGTTCTATAGATATAGAACCAGCGATTGGGCTTGAAATAGCAAGGCGATCCAAAGGCACTCCAAGGCTTGCGATACGGCTACTTGAATCCTGCCACCGTTACGCTCGCAGTATCGGCGACGATCGGGTCACGATGAAGCACTTCATGGCTACGGTTGAATTGGATGGTCTCGATGCACTCGGTCTCGGATCTGACGAGCAACGATACCTTCAAGCGCTCGCTAGCCGTCACGGCAAACCCATGCGCCTGTTTGACCTGGAGGCAAACGTCGGCGTCCATCGTCGAACAATTCAAGATGTCATCGAGCCATTCTTGATCCGAAGCGGACTGGTAGAACGCAATACACAAGGTCGAATTTTAACCGAGACTGGCATGCGGCATCTTGGCTTGCTGCCGGATCTCGAAACCGTGAGTGAGGTCACATCATGAGTAAGCCAGATGTGTTGAAAGAGGTCGTAACTGTCAGTGAAATGGCACGCATGTGCGGTCTGTCTAGGGCGAGATATTATCAACTGGCCAAAGAAGGCATCTTTCCTACGCCGTCACGCAACCCGCAAACTGGTCGCCCGTACTACGACCGTAAGCAGCAAGAGCTCTGCCTGTTGATTCGTCGGACGAACAAGGGTGCCAATGGTCGAGTCGTACTCTTTTATGGTCGCCGTCTCGAAACTGTTCCGAGGCTTCCATCTAAGCGACAGCGAGTCATTAGGAAGAACCCGAATGTTACCCCTGTCGGTATTTCACCCGTATTGGTGGAACTTCGGAGTGGGCTGACTCAGCTTGGAATGTCAGACGTCTCGATGGATCAGATCCGTAATGCATTGGCGACGGCGTTGCCAGACGGACTCGATGGACGGGATGAAGGAGAGGTTTTGCAGGCTGTATTCACCCAACTGGGATGTCGGAATTCAGATGATAACGTTAGCGGATAATTATCATTATCTGCTCAATCGAAGCATGAACCTGTCTACTATCTGTCTTATTTCTGTTGAGAAGGCGTCAAATATTCAGCGGATAATGATTTTGAAGGAATAACAATGAATGATTTACCAACATGTGTTGATGATTTTATTTCAGCGAATGATTTCAGTAGTCATACCGTCAAAGCTATCAAAGCTGACATTCGAAAATTCATCACATGGTTTTCAACTGCTAACGGTGAGCGATTCGACCCAACCCGAGTGACTGTCCGAGACGTGGTCGATTTCAGGGAGCACTTGTCCCGTGTGCGACGGCAAGCGGTATCGACGACCAACCGAGCTTTGATTTCTGTACGGAGCTACATGGAGCATCTGCTAAAGTCTGGAGCCCTTCCAACAAATCCAGCCAAGTCCGTAAAAGAGATACGACGGATGCCGACTGTACCGAAGGGACTAACTCCGCCACAAGTACGCAAAATTTTGCGGGAAATTGAAATCCGCCAAGATCGTAAAGCTGCTGCCATCATAGGCGTCATGCTGTTCGGTGGACTGCGAGCATCCGAAGTCGTAGGTCTGGAAATTGATGATGTAACCATCGCCCCGAGATCCGGGCAACTTGTATGTCGTCATGGAAAAGGTAACAAGCAACGCATCATACCTCTGTCGCACGAGGCTCGACGGCTGTTACAGGAATACTTAGAAACCCGTCCACTTTGCGACTCGGACGCTGTTTTCATTGGTGAGCGTGGAGCCCTATCGTACCACGGATTGCGGGCGATCTGCTCGAAGTATGCTGCAATCAGTGGCGTCAAGTTCACGGCACATTCCCTTAGGCATAGCTTCGCTCATCGTTTCCTGAGTTCTACGGAAAACGACATCGTCTCCCTCGCTCAAATACTTGGTCACGAGAACCTGAATACGACCTCAATGTACACCAAACGGCGGCAAGAGGAGCTACAACAGAAGATTGATGGTTTGCGGTATGAGTAAACGAGATGATGACCACGACAACAATCGAGTTGACCACTGCTGAGCGAGTGTACCGCTTTATTGCTCAGGCGATTCCGCCGATCCTTGCCTCCGGATACGTTTCCAAAGTGGAGGCGATAGGGCTCGCCGGAGTGTTCCTGCTAACACTTGCGATTGCTGCCCTCTCGTTCTACCGCCGTTATCATCGTTTCCGTTGATGCCCTATAAAACATGCTGTTCCAGCCGTCGTTCATCGCTATAGTGGCTGCTAAGGAATGCAACACGTCCATGACTAGAAATGTAGGCAAGATACTGGTACTATAAGATTCAGAATACAAATAGGATCGATGTTACAGCGGCACCTAAAGCAACGAATTGCGATGAAGAGCTTTACCCTTTCTCAGAGGAGCGAATCAGCATGATCGGCAATCACTTTATCGTATTAGATCAAGAAAGACAGGGTAGAAAAAAGGAGTATACCACGTTGCAACGATCCGACCTATTAGTAAGCCTTTTGTTTTTCATCGCAACTGCTAGCGCTGTTCAAGCCCAGCCAACGCTTTTTGGAACGGACAGAAGCAGCCTCTATACGATCCCGACGCAGCCACCTGTTGAAGTCACCGTTCTAGGCGACATTAACTTGACGAACCAAAGGATGGTTGCAATGGCGTTTTCGCCTTCTGGAGTACTTTATTCAACTAATGGTGGGAGTTTGTTCACGCTTCAGACTGTATCACCTTTTACGGCGACTAACCTAGGAGACATTGACTCATCAAGCCGAGTGATGGTTGCATTTGCTTTTTCACCATCTGGAATCCTATTTGCAACGGATGGTATGGGTGGGCATCTCCTCACGATTCAAACCGTATCGCCTTTTTCTGCGACAGACCTTGGTGACATTCACTTGACAAACCAAGCGATGATTGCGATGGCGTTTTCGCCGTCTGGAATACTATATGCAACTAATGGTGGGCATCTCTTCACTATTCAGACCGTAGCGCCTTTTACTGCGACTGACCTTGGCGACATTGACTCAACAGGCGAAGTGATGATTGCATTTGCCTTTTCGCCTTCTGGAATACTGTATGCGACTAATGGCGGGCGTCTTTATACTATCCAAACAGCCCCACCCTACACTGCTACTGATCTTGGGGATCTTGGAGCCATTACGGCAGACATAGGAGGGAAGATGGTAGCAATCGCCTTCGAATTCGGAATGGACTGCAACAATAATGGAGTCGTAGACGAGCTAGAAATCCAATCCGGGAATGACTGTGATTCCAATGGAATTCCGGATGATTGCGAAACCGACGCTGACGATGATGGTTTCATCGATGCATGTGATGGTTGCCCAAACGATTCGGCCAAGACAGCACAAGGGATTTGTGGTTGTGGCATATCGGATGTCGATTCAGACGATGATGCTGTTGCTAATTGCAACGACAGTTGCCCAGATGATCCGAACAAAGTGCTGGACGGTATCTGCGGATGTGGTGTTCCCGATACTGACTCAGACGGCGACAACGTTGCCGATTGCGTAGATTCTTGCCCGAACGATCCAAACAAAATGGCTCCAGGTATTTGTGGATGCGGAAACACCGAAATCGACACCGATGCTGATGGCACGCCAAATTGCATCGATGGATGTCCCAATGATCCAGATAAGACGGTAGTCGGCCCTTGTGGATGTGGCAACGCCGACGTTGATACCGATGACGACGGTACGCCTAATTGCAACGATCAGTGTCCAAACAACGCCGAAAAACTCGAACCAGGTATCTGTGGTTGCGGTCGATCCGACGACGATTCTGATGGCGATGGCGTAGCCGATTGCAAAGATGATTGCGAAGACACTGAAGATGGTGTTGACGTAGATGACAACGGCTGCCCACTAGAGGAACCTGCCGAACAGCCAGTAGCTGATGAAGATGGTGATGGAGTTCCAGATGACATTGACGTATGCCCTGGCACAACGACTGGAGATTCTGTGGACACTTCCGGTTGCTCGATAGATAGCATGCCGGATTCCATGCCTACTGGTTGTGGAGCATGCGGTACGTTTGGAATGATTAGTTGGACAATGTTGCTGATAGGATTTGTTGGGCTGCGGAAAGTATCCTGCAACGGACGCAGAGTTCTCTAATCTCAACTCGCTCCGGCTAGAGAGCCTGTAGGTAGCGGGGGTGGGCCTCCCCCGGTGGGTAAGATTACGGTTCCATTTATGGACTTCGGAGGGGTTTCCCCAAGCTAGATGCACGAGCGGGTGTGTCTTTTCTCGAATGACTACTCTGTACATCAAGCGACCTACATCGGACACATGAAAAGTATCAGATTGGCGTAAGCAAGTTAACGTAACAATATGAAATATAGCCTAGAATACTTATCAGTATAAGCAAAATTGACTTGATCTTGTCACATGGATTCTGCTACTATAGCTTACCGTGTTACAGTTCTGATGTGTACGAAATTTAAGGAGGAGTCAAAACCATGTCACGTAATTTATCAATCTTAGTTTCTGCTTTAGGTCTTCTGGCTTGTGGACAAATAGCAAATGGACAGCAAGGCGAAGTTGTAAGCTACCATGGGATATTCGATACACCACAAACTATCCCTGTTCCTGCGGGCGGATTCGTTCTTACAGATATTATTATTTTGGATGGTCAGGGTGCAATTACGATCATCACACTAAACGAAAAGCTAATGGCAGTCACGACTCCAAAAGCACGATTTCGTGCGACTGAGGGACAGCAAATGAGTTATCATCTTCAATCTGGAATTGTATTTGCGGGGGGAAGTGAAATTAGTTTCGATGGTTCCTTTAACATCCCAGCCAACGTCACTATTTCCGGCTACATTCCTACTGCTGCATCGTCTGGAACTGTCCCTGCAATTTCTACTTGGGGAATAGCAATTATGCTCATGCTTATCGTCGCAACAGGTACTCTGGTATTCAGAGGTAAGACGACGCACATTCAATAAGAAAGGTGCATTTCATGTTACGGAATTTATCAATCATTACATTTAGCTTCTTAATGATCGGACAAATTGCAAACGCACAAGTCACTTGGTACGATGATGAATCGACTTGGCTTACTGAAACAATCAATCCTTCGCTAATTGATTTTGATAATTTGTCGCTCGCTGAAGTCATTTCTATGCAATTCTCTGGTGTAACGTTTAGCTCTACAAATACTGGTCAACCTCATGTGGACGATGCAGATCCAGGTGCAGTAGTTCCAAAAAGCTCACCCAATAATATGCGGGTGAGAGATCCTAATCTTGGAGGTGGCGATTGGAAAGCAACGCTTAGCTCTCCTCGATCAGCGGTAGGTTTTTGGGTTTGGGATTTGGAGTGTGTAGGTTTTCCTGAATCTAAAGCAATCCTGAAGACTCAAAATGGTGGAACAATTGAGAAAAACATCTGTGAAATTCATTCCGCATCCGCTGGTCAAGATTGGCGTTTTATTGGCGTTACATCTAATGATACTATTGTCAGCATCGAGGTGATCCCTGATGGGGTTAACGGCACGAGTGGCGATTTTATGGTGTTCGACAATTTTTCCACAGCAACATCTATACAGTCTATCCCCGCAATCTCAACTTGGGGGTTGTCAATTATGATTATGCTCATAATCGCATCAGGTACATTGGTATTCAGAGGTAAGACGACGTGAAAGGATGTCATCAGGACTCTGGTAATAACCGGTATTATCGTACTAGTCACGTTGCTTCCGAGGAGTTGATCTATGACCGACCACTCTGAAACCGATCAGGTTGCTGTGGAGACGCCCCAACCACTCCAAAGTCCACTCGTTGACATCACTACAATCAACGCCGCCGAGTCTTTGTTTCGAGGTGACGGCGTGATCGATCCGTGGGCCTCGACACAGGCAATTCATCTTGCTGACCTCTATGTCTTTTCCAGATTACCGAGGTATCCTCTTCCCGTCCCCATGGAGGCACAAGGGTTGGATCAGGGCACGCCGTTCTTGTTGCGACGTCTCCAGAAACTGGATTCAGACGTGCTCACGGTCGAGCGATGTATTCTCGATCCGTCCGAGCGACATCTTAATCCAGATTATCTTGCGGATGCCTTCGAAGGCTTCTCACAGTGGATAGAGAACAACGAGACTGGGTATAAGAACTTGCTTCGGGTTCACAACCAAGACTGGATTCGCTTAGGGCAACGTGAACGTAATCTAAGCGATGGCTATTTCTACAATGTCAAGAACCTGAAGAGTATGGGCGCAGTCATACCGAAAGCGCTTGCGCTAGATGTAGCGTTGGAGGATTTGTTGTATACGTTCGATGTCGTGCTGAGGTATCCTCTCTATGGCGAAGCAGCTGGAGCAGGAAATACCTATCTGACCCATCCCATCAGAGAGCAGCAAAACCTTCCAACAATGCGGCGTGAGAACTCCTCTCCCGTCGAGCTTCCCTTTTCATTCGGGTCGATTCTCGCCCCCTATTTTCCTGCTCTCAGCGTCGAGCAGTATGCTAACTTGCTTCATGAGGGACGCTCGGTGCTCCAGGAGTTGAAGATAGTGGATGATGATACGGGGACATTTAACGACGGAGCCGTTACGGAATTCATGGACGCCGTACATCTGACGGTGCGGCTCAAGAAACCCGCAAAGGCGTTAGGTGTTTTTGGTGGAATCCTGAGCATGCTTTCACCGTTGACAACATGGACATCCGTGACGGCTGCCGTTGGCGGTGGAGCAATCTCAGTTGCCGCAAACCTGTGGTCGGGCAATGTTCCGCTCGGGACTAGTCAGTTTCGTTGGTTGCGATGGGCGCTAGATTGGCACGTCACGGTTGATGAGCCTAAGGAACCATATTGACCAACAAAATAGGTACGGCCAAAGGAGTTAATACAATCACTCCCGGTCATCGGGACTGAAAGGAGTCGGACAAATGCCGCCAAGTGAAGAATCTCCCATTGAGGAAGAAGGTTTTCCAGTTGATCAAAAACGTTCGCAAATCTTTCGCCAAGCGCTGAGTCTACCAATTTCACAATTGCGGCGCACGATGAAGGATTTTCTCCGGCTGATAGATGCCGAGAGACAGAAAGAAGAGTCGGAGCGAAATGCTGCCTTGGTAGGACAACTCACCCTGCATTATGCAATCTTAGCTGTAGTACTCCAAGAGACGGAAAAAAGTGAAGGGTAGCTCATCCGTCACTAGGCACTATACGATGTGTCTACGGTTCGAGAGGCGTCAATCCGTCCACCCATTTTCCTGAAGATCGTCTTCGGCAACGTCCACTGACGGTGCTCCGGGTAAGCCGTAGTAGAGTAACCTTCGCCCCCGGGTGGGCCTCCCCCGGTGGCGTAAAGCTCTGGTTCCATATTTGGACGTCGGAGGGGTTTCCCCAATCTAGATATACGAGCGAGTGCTTCTTTCGGCGAATGATCACGTTGTACTTCAGCGATGCCGTCCGCCGCATTACATTTTGAAGCCTCAGTCACTTACGCCACTTGCTCTAAATGTTTAGATATACCGGCCAGGGCTATCGAAGCGAAGGCGTGAAATTCTGATCTTGCTGTCGTCTTTTCTCCTGCTTCGCTCGTAGTTCTCGTTGCTCAAGTATTTCGGCAGTTTCCCTCGCCATTGCGTCAAGGATATGAATGATCGTTTCCTTCTTAGCTTGTTCTCTGGCTTCTCTCCAACGTTGTCGATGCTCTCGTATCGCCATAGCTAACTCCTCCTGAATGCGTGTGTGGATTCCGATGAGTGATTGGCTTCTGGCCAACTCACTTCGTTTCGTTACTTGGGAATTCAAGCAAGAAGTTCCTGCGTTTGCCAGCTACATTGCGTCACAATTTCGCAAGTGAAAACGTCAACAAAATAACGAGTTTTTCTTGATTGACGGAAAGCTGGGTTCTAAAGATAAAGACCGTCGTGAGAATGGCTCAGGATGCTTCCAAGAGTGGTTGTGTTGGCGTCTACGGTGTTGAATAAGCCTAACCATGAAAAGTGGCAACTAGAGATAGAGAAGTTGGTGTAAAGAAGGGGTGTTTTTTTTTGCACCTTCGTACATGTTATAAACAACATAGCCTACAATAATTATAAGGATTATATTTGCGCTATTAATTAAAACGAAAGGTCGCCACGTCTCCATTGATTGGAACGACAAAGACACTTTGATTACTGCAAGAAAAAACATATCCATAATGGGACTATGATTGAGGAATCCGCTTGTTGTAGTACGCAATTTTCTATATAGTCTGCAACTTGTATTCAGATTACTTTCTCGCTCACAAGATTGTGCAACATCGTGACAAGCATGATAAAGGACACGTGTCCGTAAATCCATTAGCCATAATGTAATAGAAATGATTACGCACGATGCGGGTATCAGCTCTTTATTTATTTCAATATCTTTATCCATTACCCATGAATAAGCTATAGCATGAGCTGCGATTGTTGCTATGTAGCCAGCAAAAAGTCGATGCCTCCAAGTTAGAAAGTATTGGTGCATCGTAACGCTCTGTAAATAGATATCTTTTATAGTTACCATATCAGCGTTCGAACTTGATGTTTCTGTCATTATTACTACTCTTTTGTAACTAGTGGTTCATCAAGTAAAATGCTCGTTACACTCTGGACATTTGTATTTGCTCAAAGCTTGAAATAAATCAGATTGGATGGTTAAAGGCATGATTTTCCCCTCACTACTCTTACATCTCGGACAAAAAGCAGTGCCTGCCGGGTAACCACCGGCATCTTCATCCGGCATGTAGACACCGTCCTTATAAATCAAAATATCTGCTAGGCTTTCTGAGCTGTTCTTATTTTTAACATCTCTAGTAAGCCTAAGACTTTTCTCCTTCTCAGCAGCTAATTCTTCCTCCAATTCAACTATGCCTTTACGTAGTTTTACAATCTGTTCTTTGTAGTCAATAAGCTTCATGTCGCTATCAGCTTTTAACAAGCGGTCCACAGTACCTAGTAAGTCAAACATATATATCTACTCCACTCATTTGATTGTTCAGTTAAATTGCAAGTATGCGTGATACCATTAACAGAAAATAAGGAATGACAACTGGGCTTATACAAGCGACAACATAAGCTATCCCAGATAGTAGAATTCCAAGCCCTGCAAACTTATCATCAGGGTTGTTTACATTCTTAACCAGGGTTATAGGTGACGACCAAAGGAAGCCAGCCAAATACCAAAGCCAATCCCACCTACTAAGGTCATGGTATAATGCCAAGCTAACCGCACCAGCCACAATCAGACCTTGACCGATACATACTGAAGTTCCGATAGCAATTGATAAATAATTAAACCAAGCTGGTGGCTCTCGATCTTCGCCATATATTAACATGGTAGGCATCCCTACAGCGAAGAGTACGGTGCCGATAAGGAGCGAGTATAGAAAATTGAAAAACGTAAGCTTTAAGATGAATAACAAAAACATGGCACTATCCGCCCTCTTGCTCGATACCGAGCAAGCACGCATTCTACGGCAAAATATCGACAGTTGATGGCAAGTAGAAGAATTTACCGCAACTTGAGGCAAATAACCCGCACTCACCGTCAGCAATGGTATTGTCGTGGCTGCACCCTGCAATGATACAAACAGCAATAATCGCAAGTATAGTGGCTATACGAGACGAGAATATAAATATTGACATTAAGTTTATCCTTATACAATTTAACGCTACAAGCAATGCTTCATGGCAGAAAAACTGGCACTGTAAACTGAACTCGACTGACCGAGCTATTGGTGCTGTTATTTTCCTTGCCACCACCAAGGGAAAACACTGCTACTGATAACTTTGCACCACCTTCAGAACTTGATTCCTTTGACGTGGTAACTGCAACGTCAAAGGATATGTTTTGTGCCCACTGTCCACCCTTGCCTTTATTTAAGCGATAAACGGCTCCTTCTGGTTGACTGTCAACGCCACCCATATGAGCAAATGGATTGACTTCAGCACCGATAGTCGATCCATACTTTTTTGCATCGGCAACACCGTTCATGATTTGGCGTAACGATTCATTGATAAATTCTTCGAGGTTCATGATAGCGTCATTCGTTAATTTGATTACTGATTTATATGATGCTAATTGGCATTATTCCAAATCAAGCAGCTGGATAACTAGAGTTTTTCTATATCACGCTCATCTTTGGATGCATTTATTTTACTCGAAGGTTCAACAATCGTACACTCAGAATCATCTTCATCTTTGTCATTCTTTTTGTCATTGTCTTTTTCTTTTTTATCTGCCATCTTATGTCACTCCATGTATGGTTTCCATTGTGATATTCTTTCGTATCTTCTTTATACTCAAGAAATATCAATTGTTGAATGGAATCAACAACGTAAAATCACCTGGACTCGCCACGAGGTTTCTTAGAATTTATTACTAGATGCGTACCTTCGACTATGGTTGGTTCATCGGTAGCAATTACCTTTACAGTATCTTCAACAATCGTCACTTCCGTTTTGTCTTTGTTTTCATCTGGCATTATAATTTCTCCTTGACGTGATAGTACATTTCCACACGTAACAATAAATATAAAAAGAATGACGAACAAAAAACCACGGCGCGTAGCTTGATTAAGCTTCGTACCATCCGACTTTAGTTGTTCGTCACTACAGCGATTCTCTTGGATTGATGTAGTTAAGTTCTCACTCAATTCAGTCCAAAACTTGTCGGATGGGAACGTAACAATTTGTTTACTTTTGATAACTTTTTGTAGCACTTTGATGCCGAGAGAAGATTTTTCTGATATACCGATCAGCCTAAGCGCACAAAAAAAACCAATGCTAGTATAAATAGCAGCAATTACCCCAGGGAGTATGGAGCATAGAGCAATCAATCCGCTTGCATTCATCGTTTCGAGTCTAGACAAGCCATAAGAAAGAGCAGCAAACTGTATTACATGTATATTGAGGAACTTGTAGGATTTTTGCAGATACGATTGTTCTGATGCAGCATCTGTTTCACAGAGCCAAATCAAATGATCGTACACGCCTTTTGCTATTTTTTCCCGCTCAAGTTGAGTGGGCGTGCTGTCTTCAATTGCCACGTTAAGCCTCCATGCCAGATAACCTGATACATGCTAAAATCTATTATATCAGGGATATGTTAGGTGTCCAGCAGATGGCAATGTCTAGGCTGGGAATAAATCTGTGATATCTTGAAGGATGGTTTGTGGCGATTAGTGGCTATCGTTTTTTTTGTCGAGAGCGTCCGTATCGTTTTGGGCATGATACCCTCATGTAGCAGATTGTTTTTAATCTTGGCTGGCTGGCTGGTCGGCTGTGGAACGGCTTGGAAGCCGCTGGGAGCGATGATGGATACGGTGCATCCTGCTGCAATGCGGGCTGTTCCAACCGTTTGTTGGAGTTATCTCTTCTTGCCGAATCTTTCGAGCGTTGCGAGGGTCTTTTTTCGGCCAGAATTGAACGAACTTAGTGCCGTACCCGCTTCCATCTTCATTTCTGACAGAGCGATTCGCATTGCGGATATGTCAATAATTGGGCTTTCGTTGAGTTGGAGAGCTATCTTAGCCACTCTCTCCCGAACTATTTCCAGCCGAGGATGAAGCTGTGCCAAACCCTCGACAGTTCTCTTCGTCTTTCCGATATGTTCCTTCATAAACTTGTCGTAGCGACTCCCGAAAAGCGTGAACTCCGAGCTGTAGCCGACTGCGTCGTCTTTGGCAAGTGCCTTGAGTTCCTCTACAGAGTAGGACTCTGTTGTCTTCACGCTAGCTAACGCTTTCGATAATTTTTCCAGCGATTCAGTTAGCTGCTCCAGACTCGCCGTCACTGGGTATGGTGTTCCTTGCTCTAATAGCGACAATACATGGTCGAAGGACGCATCGATTCTTTCGAGTGACTCTGAAGTGCTATCCAGTTCAAGTAAACCGATTCCGTCAGCAACTTCGGTTGACAAACTTTTTTGACCATACTGAAAGCTAATCCATCCAACTATTAGACTACTCACCACGGCAATCGCAAGGTTCTTTACAAACCATGAAGCAATCCGCTTCGCCTTATGAATCGCATCGTTTGTCGCCGACATAGTTTCCATCCTTTCATTTCTTCCCGAAAAAATAGTGACGCTCGATAGCCTTGGTAGCGTCGTCTACCATCTTCGGATTTCGCTTGATATAGGCATCGCTCATGCCACTGATCTTGTGTCCTGCGAGTATCTTCGCAATCGTCCAGAAAGTGAGAAGGTCAATAAATGGCTCCAGCATCATGCTAACCACCTCACTGTGAATACCTATCGGTTTTAAGCCGGGTTGACTGCCCCGTCTGCTGTTTGTAGATGTCGTGTTCGGTAAGTTTAGACCAATCGCAATCGTTATCGATCTTGTTCATGTCACGCTGGAAGCTGCTGACGACGGATTGAGCGGCCTGGCGGATTCGAGCGAGCTTTACATGGTCGCCTCCTTCTCCTTCACAGATGTCAACGATCTCTTGAGCCGTCCTCCCCATCCGTGCTATATCTTCACGTGCAGTCCTCAGCTTGGAAAGAAACCGCATCGAAACGCCCTTGGATCGAATGTGCGAATACGCTGCAAGGAAGAACCCGAACAATGACGCTGCACCGAATACTAATTCAAGATTTTCAAGATTTGGCATTACAATATCCTCCAAGGAAACTGAACGTTAGCGAGACATATCACCGAAAAAACACTCTTCGATTGCTTCACAACAGGCTACCACTTTCTTGTTCGTTGCCTGTCTCAAGACATATTTATCGCTGATTCCCGTCTTATGTCCAGCGATAAATTCCCATCCTAGAGTGCCATAGAAGATGGCACTCTAATACAATTTCACTAAAATTTTTTGTTTGTTGCATTTAGATCGCAGGTTACACTGCAAGCTGCAACGGTCAATATGGTTGATGATCCGAGTGCTGGTAATTCTAATTGATACTGGATCGTACAGCCCTTTATAGGAGTCTTGCCGATGGTGAAACTTGTCAATTGCCCGATATGTAAGCGAGAGGATTGTGTCATGGTACGCAAATCGGACGGGAACGTGATTGCGTTTGCCTGTACTATCTGCGGGAAGGTCTTCAAGTCCGAATGGTCATGGGACGAGTCCTTGCAATCAGTCATCTACTGGGGACTTGAACTCAATCCGGAGTTCACATCCAAGTCGTCTGATTTCAGCGTGAGCCTTTTGGAAATCCTAGAGTTAGAGAAGAAAGGTATTCCTAAGTACCTCGGCAAATACAAGATGTTTGACGAGAAAGTGGATGAAGATTAGCACGATGTTACGCCTTGCGGTCTAATCGCTGATTTGCTCTCCGTCGAAGTATTCGGCTCCGATCAGATTGACGACGGGGACCAGATAATCATCAGGCGTATCATCCATGTAGAAGACGCATTGACCGTCTACATCATGCCCTAGAAACGCCTCAATCTCGCTCTTCGTTCGACGGTTGTTGCGTCCGACCGTTCCGCCCGCATTGCGGAAATGTTTGAACCAGACACCATCTAGTATCTCACAAGCCTCTCTGAGTCTGTCAAAATTCTCCGCTATTTTCTCACTTTTGTATTGTTTTTTTCCGTCGTTTGAAAAGACAAACTCGGTTCGTGGCTCTTCGTATTCTCGCCACCGATTTATCGCTGCAATCGTTGATGGTAGCAGCGGCGTATAACGGTCTACGTTTGTCTTGCTGCGACTCAGCGTGAATAGTGGGAGGTTCCCGTTAAGAATCAAATCGTTGTACGTTAGGTTGCAAATATCCGAGTTGTCGCAGCCACATTGTACGGCGAGTCTGAGTACCGCAGACCATTGTACGCCTACTCGCTTGACCCGATTCGCTTGCTTGACGTTGTTCGCTCTAGCCAAGTGGGGCATACCCGCTCTACCCCGTTTCGTCCCGCTACCCTTATGCTTGCGAAGGGGCAGCGAATCGGCGTACTCATGTACGTCGATGTTAGCCCACTCTTCCGCCTTGGCTAGCAGTTCGTGGAAATGTTCAACCGACAACGCTGTACGGTTTCTCTTATGAGGCTTAGGCTTTTTGTACTCAAAAACTTCTAGCCAATGATCGAGTTCAGGAGGAAACGTCCACTCGGTCAACTTGCGAGCAGCCTTGAGTACAGCACCAACGGGTATCAGTTGTTGCCTACGCCATTGCTCGCCTCGTTCGCCTTTCGTTTCGTCAACCTGATTTTGCCACTCGACGAAGTGGGCCTTCGTCATTCCGGACAGGTCACAATCGTCGCAAAATTCTGCAAAAGCATCGAAGACAGTCTTGTACTCATTAAGATGTTTGTCACTTAGATTGTTTGCGAGCTTTCGCTTGTACCAGACGGGGAAACATTCTGACAAGCGGTAGCCGACTTTAGGAGTACGTCCTTTCGTTCCTAGTCGTTTATTGATCGCCTCTTGGACTTTGACAAGAACGTGAGTGTACCATTTTTCATTCCAATTGGGTTTCTTAACAGTAGCAACACGTTCTGATGCAACAGGATGCTTGCACGAATGGCTGTGTTGCGATCTGAGGTGTTTTCGTGGCTTGGTGGAGTGATGACTAGGTCGTTGGTGTCATGGGCGACCTGCGGGGCTTGTTCTAAGATTTTAGATCGCCAGTCTCAGCAATTCAGCAAAGTGCTCGCTCATACAATATCGATGAGTGTCGTTAAATGTGATGTCATCTACAAAGCCAAGATTCTCCAAGATGCCGACTTTTTCCCGCAGATTGTCGTGATCCTCAAAAAAATAGCTGAGAATTTTCTTGTTTGGATTATGGTTGTAGCTCCCTCGTTTCGAGAAAAGAATAAACTCACGGCAAAGCGGGTTCGTGGTGAGGTCGTCTCGCATCTCGGCGATCAACTCAGGCATCTTGTCGGTTACATATTGGAGGTCGCTGTCACCGGCTCGTTTCTTTTCCATACCGCGCCGTTTGTCCGTATACTTGTCAGCAAGATATTTTCCAGCACAGGCAATGAAGATGCCCGTTAGAATGCCCGCTAGGTATTTCGTCATTTCACTGGTTCCGCCCCGTTCATGTTGTCTTCTTCCATCAACTTCATCAACACGTCAGCTTGTTTGTTTTCGTCATTCAGTTTTTCCATCTCAATTCTCTCCATTGATTCTTCAATGATTCTCAATCGCCGCAAGGCTATCGTCCATCAATTGCCGAGTATCGCCTTGCGAGCTTTCGTCAATGCCTGCTTTGTTTCCGACGCTATCCGCTGAGTAGTATACCTGTCTTTCATCCCGCCAGAATGTCCCATTACCCAATCTTGAGCTATCGCATGTTCCGCACCCATTGCGGTACTGGTCATTTTCCTGATGCCGTCAAATTTTACCGCAACAGGCAGACCAGCGGCGGACCTCAACTTGCGATGCAACCGATCAACTCGGTGAGTATCCCACTGCTCGCCCGATCCTTTTCTTTTGGAGTTCCGTGGTTGGACAAACAGATATTGTGAGTGGTTGCCGAATTCGTCGCTGGCTTTGAAAGCCTTGATAGCCTTGATAGTTTCCTTCCAAACGTAGGCGACATGCTGAATACCGTCTTTCTCACGATAGCTATCAAGAATCCTGTCTTTCAAATCCAAATCGTCGTGTTCCAATTCCGCTACTTCCAGCGGATGAAAAGCGAAGTTGGCTGCGGACATATACATTGCGTAGGCAAACTTTGAGTGATTCTTGGCGGCAGCCAACAGCATTCTAAATTGCTCAGGTTTGACTGGCTTGATCGAAGGTATCTTGGCTTTGGTTTTCTTGTCTTGTGACCAGTCTTGACAATTATCTCGTATCCTTCGCTTCAACCGTTCGATTGTTGGCGTATGTATTTCAAACAACTTGCGAGCGTGATTTAGGACACCTTGGACAAGTATATAGTGATTCTGTTGCGTTCTTAGGGAGTATTGTTTTTTCGTTCTTAGGGATACGGTTTCTTGGACGCAACGCTTGTAGTTTTGAAGTAAAGCTGGCGTGATTTCTTCCGCTAAGTCTACGGCAACACCATCCATGAAGAACGCCCAAATCGTTTTGGCGTCTTTGGTTTGGCTCGGACGCTTGAACTTCTTGTCCTTAGTGAAACGGTCTATCATTTCTTGAAGGGTTAAGGGTGTTACGATGGGCGGTAAGCTGTGGATATTTTGAAGCTCTGGTATGCCCACCAATTCCGCAAATTCTTTGCGTGTGGCGGGGTTGCCCAATTGCTCCCGTACCCAATCAGCCAGATCAGTACGATCCATAATCAGACCGCCTGGGTTGTTTTGAAAATCTGCAATCGTCAGATCGGCTGGCGGGATTCCACCTTTGGCGTGAGTCTTGAGAAATGTCAAGTCATTCGGTTCTCGACCCTTCTGCCAACATTCATGTTCGTAGATCGCTCGCCGCAAGTACGCCAGCCCGACCTTGCCACTCTTGCCGTAGTAGTGGCGTCCCACCTTGTCATCAGCGATGCGGTAGTACCTACCCGTTGATTTGTGGATGCGAAGCCCTCGGACGGCTTCGCCCGTATCAGGATGGACCACAAAAGCAACGGGTTGCCTTCCACCTTTGCGTTTCTTACTACTCTTGAAGCGATTCGTCTTGGTCATGGCTAACGAGTCCTCAATAGGAATATAGGTCAGCCATGACCTAAAAGCAAGTGGATAGGCTAGTCAATGCTACTATACAAGCCTTTTTCTTACTGGGCGATACAGGACTTGAACCTGTGACCTTTCGGGTGTGATCCGAACGCTCTGCCAACTGAGCTAATCGCCCCTGTCATGGAATTAACAGGCAACATCTTAGTCATGCACGATGTGATGAGCAATGAAGTTGACAATCTGAATTTGTAAGTATTGCTTCATTTTTAACCGCGAGAGAGCCATACCTGCTATAGTGTGTGAGCAGGGAAGTTGCGTACCGGGCAGTGGAGTTCCAACGGCGGGAATAACGTCAGTCACCGGCGATTTGGGCTTATCTCGATCAGAAATAATTTGACAAAATGGCCGAGCGAAAATATCGAATGGATGCAGTTGGGGCTAGCTTGCAAAATTGGCCCTATTAGCTAGAATTCAACTTCTCGGTAGTATTGGGAATCGGGCTTGCATGGAGGCTTATCATGCCCAAAGCTAAGGACGGGCCTGCGCTGTTTGAGTTAATCGAACGGCAACGAAAAAACGGACCAGATTCGCTGAAAGTTCCCAGCTGGTGGACACACGCGGATTCCAAAGCCGTTAGAATGGAGAATCACGACTCGGAAAGTGCTGAGCTTGAGATAGCACCGAGCGTGGCTGCTGAAGCGACTACTCCGGCCGTTGAGCGACCTGAGCCTGACAAAACGCATCAGCTTGTCGAAATCGATGGCCAATGTGTGCGGTTTACACTGACTAGCACCTCTGGCGCCGTCGCTGTTTTCGCGATGATGATGGCGCTGGTGTTTAGCCATGTACTGGGCACGCGCAGCGGCTACGACGATGGCTTTCGTGTAGGACACGAAAGAGGAAGAACCTCCTTCGAGGCTGAAGCGACGAGCGAAATTGAATTGGCAAAGGCTGGGCCTGCGGCGACTTCGCTGTTAGGTTCTTTGGTCATTGACCCTGCAGCGGCTGCGAACAACGAAGTCGTTGCCTTGCCGACGCAGTGGGTTAAAGGATTGACTTATATTGTAGCTCAGGAGTTTTCGGCTGGGCGGAATGAAGAAGTCTCGTTGGCCAAGCAGTTTTTGAGCAAGCGAGGTATTGAGACCGAGTCAGTACAGACGCAAAGCGGCGCGACTCAGCTAATAACCACCCGTGGGTATAACCATAAGGACCGGGTGCAAAAGCAGATGGCGGACGCATTACTAGAAAAAGTTAAGGCTGCGGGTGAAGAGTATTTCACGGTTGGCGGCGGTTATAAATTGAATGGCTACTATCGAACCCTCACGCGGGATTCTTGGTTAGCGGGAGCATGATGAAATGTCACTAGATAAATCACTCAAATCAAAAAACACACTGGCACGTCACAGAAATGTTCTCACACGAGCAGAACGCGTCGAAGCCATGAAAGAAACCGGGCTTTGGTCGAAAGAATCCTGTGCCATTGGCATGCCCAAGTTCGGACATCGCAAAGTCTCACTCGGCAAGAAGACCAAAAAGAAGACCGAAGGCGACGAGAAGGTTGAGGATGTCAAGAAAACCGGCAAGAAATAGCCCACTGCTCGCGATTAGGTCGATCGGCTATTAGCACTATTCCTTCGTAAAAAACGATTTAGACGTTTAGTGGGCGCATGTTCTAATCTACGACATGGTATGATCGTGGGCTGTGCGCCCGGGCGAACAGTGTGATTACGGAAACAAATCGACGATAGATCGCAAGAACCAGCCATCACTGCGGCGTCATGGTAGAACGACAATTTGTACCAGCAGTAACCAGCGAAATATCCAATAAAATGCTGCCATCAGCTAAAACTGACAGCGTTGCGTTTTGATTGTCCACCCCGGCTGCCACAACGTCCACCGCCGAGGCCATGGCTCCGCTTAATGTCAACAGAATGTCATTATTTTCCGCTAGCCCGCGCAGAATAAGCGTATTGGCTTCGGCCACCAAATTAACGGTCGTACTATCGCCTGGACAGTCGCCCGCAAGCGCGTAATTACCCGGTACAAAGTCTCCAAAGCAGGGACTCGGCGTACACGTGGTACCGTCACCTTGATAAGTCTCGCCAAGGTTTTGGGACATGCAGTCAGACTCGGTGAGTTCGAAGCAGCCATCTCTGGTACAGCATGCGCCCAACTTCATACACGAATCGATCACCGCGTTCGCACATAGGCCCTCGGTGGGCGAGTCCGAGACTAAGATTAATTCGCAAACGTCAGTCGTACAATCGTCGGCGTCGTCACAATCACTATCCTGGGTGCATCGCTTGGCGCAATCCCCCAATCGTCCTTGATAGTTTGAGCCTAATGGAATTTCACTGACACATAGTTCATCAGCTGCGCACTCGACGTCTGTGACAGATTCGTGTTTACAACCTAGTGTCGGATCACACGAATCGATCATGCACGGATCAAATAGCTGGCAGGAAAGAAAGCCACCGTCGTTACAGGTAAAAGTTTCGCAAAGCGCATTCGTCGTGTCGGGCTGCGTGCTATCTGCTTGATCTTGACTGACAATGGTTTGGCAGGGATCGTTGTTGACACAAGGAATGTCGCTATCGCAGATGCTCTTGCACGCACCACTAGGTTCCACGCATACAGATGGGGCGTCGCAGACGACATCTGTACAGCCCGGGTCCTGCGCCGATGAACCTTGAGTCTCCGTATCGCTAATGCTCAGTCGACAGCCAGCGAGTAGGTAAACCATGATGTATATGGTGCCAGTCCCGAGTATCGGGATGCGTCGCCATGACCTAGCGTTAAAAAGATAGTATCTCATATCGCAATCCTGCAGTTAAATGACCTATTCCAGCCCATAGATTCCTGTCTATTCGACATGTTGATGTAATGAGCCATAACAACATTCAAACCTCAATAGCGTGCGCCTGCTTATCAGCCTTGCGCGTCGGTGGGCAATTTCCGTTTAGCATTGTCGCTTTTTTAATCACGTCAAGTTGTGATTGTCTTGTCTGGACATGATGTTGATACAAATTTCGTAATGTTGTAAATTCATGCTGGGATAATAACAGGTCAAGTCGCGACAGCGTTTTTGAAAGATTGGTGTAATGTGATAAGCGTCGCATGAATGGCACTACTTGCCTGGGCTGATCGGGGTCTAACTCCCAGGGATGAATGTTGACCACGACCGGACGATTGGCGCGATCGTGTTGCGAGAATGTCAGCCGTGTGACCAGCATAGGCCAAAGGCGGAGATAGCCTCCGGTCGCAGCAGGTAGGCGGCGGCGAAATATTTTCCAGGTAGGCAGCGGGAATTCGTATAGGCCATTGTCGAGTAATGAAGGTGACAAGGCAGCACCAGGCACGCCATATCGACCATGAGGCGCGCGAACGGGATAGATGCTCGAGTCGTAGCGCATCCCAAGCTCGCGTAACATATCGAGTGACCAATGCGTTTGCGATCCAATCGAATACGCTGGTGCGCGATAGCCGATGACCGGTTCGCCGATGAGTGATTCAAGCGTATTTTTGGCACGAGACACGTCATCGCGAAATTGCGACTCGTTAAGCTGGTCGACGCGCTGATGATCCATCCCGTGACAGGCTATCTCGTGCCCGGCTTGATGGATCGTAGTCACCAAGGCTGGCTGACGCTTAGCGACGTATCCGAGTATAAAAAATGTGGCTTGGGTGTGGTGCTTTTCCAATAGCGACAGCAATTGCGACACTGGCTGGTCAAGACGAAGCGGCAGATCATCCCACTGAGTCCTTACGATGTTGAGGTTATGGGCATGAAACCAGGCTTCCAGGTCGACGGTAAAAGCGTGTTGTGCTTGTTTCTTTATTGTCATTGCCATTGTCGCGTAGTGCCTTTTGTCGCCGACGTCGACAGCCGAACTGAAGGTGCGGGCCTATTGCTCATAGATTCATCGGCTCAAAGGCCGATAGAATCGAGACGTAAGCTGTCATAAAGTACGATTTCGGGAAATTGAGGCGACAAGTGTAGCGATCAGCCCCTTGAGCAGCCATAAAGTACTCCATGGCAAAAGGTTACGTTTTTTCGACTGATGTCCTCGTTGAGTTAATTGGACCGCTGGCAACTCGGCGAGAGTGGGTCGAAGGTCGATAAAGATGTCACGGGCGCGGTCTTTTTGGGTGGTAGGCGTACCATAGCCGTATCATCCCCTAGAGGACGGGAGAATGAGCGCGAGGTTGTAGGTAGTTGTGACGCTGAGGATCCGCCGATTGATAGTCGGTAACATACGCCGATGTTAGGACTAAAATGATGATAGATTCTAAATCTAGTTAGCTTGGTTTGCAGTAAACGGGTCGGTCAGGATAGTTAGATGTGTACATGGTAGTGAAAAGGAACGATACGATTAGTCAATCTAAAAAAGATTTTCGCAACGACCGGGCTGAGGCTATTGAAAGGTTCTTGGCGGAATTTGCGCCGTCAGACCACGATGATTTGTATGAACAAATGCTCGTGAGCTTATGTCGATTATCTGCGGATGATGCTGGTCGAGGCGATGTGAAAATTCTCAATACAACCTTAAAAGAGTTGCGTTACGCATTCAAAGTTTTTGCGCCGTACGCTCACATTCCTAAGGCGTCAGTTTTTGGATCAGCCCGCACCCCGGAAGAACATCCACAATATATACAGGCCAAGCTGTTCGCGGAATTGATTCAACAGCAAGGATGGATGGTCATTACCGGTGCGGGGGATGGCATCATGCGGGCCGGGCATCACGGCGCGACCCCAGAAGCTAGTTTTGGCGTGGCTATTAGTCTGCCGTTTGAACAGAAAACCAACACGATCATCGCGGATGATCCCAAGTTGATTATGTTCAAATATTTTTTCACTCGCAAAGTAATATTCGTCAAAGAAGCCCGGGCTATCGTTTTGTTCCCCGGCGGGTTTGGCACGCAAGACGAAGGGTTTGAATCGTTAACCCTGGTACAGACGGGTAAGTCGTTGCCCACGCCCATCGTCATGTGCGATGAGCCTGGTGGTACGTATTGGCGACAGTGGGAAGAGTACGTCAAACGAGAATTGCTGGCTAAAGGCATGATCGATAAAGCGGATATGAATCTGTTTATGGTGACGGACAACGCTCAGGAAGCAGTCGACGAAATTCTTCGTTTTTATCGACGCTACCATTCCTCGCGCTATGTGTTTGATAAATTGGTCATGCGATTAAACAGCCCGGTATCTCCGGAACTATTAAAAGAATTAAACGAATCGTTCAGCGACATTCTAAGTGATGGCTGCATTGCACAGTTTGATAAGCCGTTGGAAGGTGAAGAGGACGAGTTCCCTGATAAATCGCGGCTGGCCTTTGCTTTTGATCGGCGCAATGCCGGACGTTTACGGATGCTCATCAATCGTATTAATGCGGATGATGCGTAGTGGTAGTCGCAGTTAGCTAGTAAGAATTGACGAAGGGTAAATGACATGACATCGGAACCCCGTAGCGAACGTGATGGTGACCCGGCAGCAAGCCCTGACGAAATTGCGTTGGCTAAAAAACTTGTTGATACACACGCGCAGATTCGCAAGCAGCTTCGCCAAGTGATCGTAGGGCAAGAGCGCGTTGTCGATGAGGTATTGATCGCTATGTTTTGTGGCGGTCATTGCATTCTTGAAGGTGTCCCCGGCTTGGCCAAGACGCTCATTATCAGTACGCTATCAAAGCTGCTGTCGCTAAGTTTTTCGCGTATCCAATTCACGCCGGACCTCATGCCCTCAGACATTACGGGTACGGAAGTGATCGAAGAAGATCGCGGTACGGGTGCTCGTTCGCTGCGATTCGTCCAAGGCCCTATTTTTGCCAATATCGTTCTCGCAGATGAAATCAATCGTACACCACCGAAAACGCAAGCGGCGCTACTCGAAGCGATGCAAGAGTATCAAGTGACGGCTGCGGGGTTCCCGCACAAATTGCCTAAGCCGTTTTTTGTCTTGGCCACGCAAAATCCCATCGAGCAAGAAGGAACTTATCCCCTGCCCGAAGCGCAGCTGGATCGATTTATGTTCAAGGTGCTGGTTGACTATCCCTCTGAGCAAGAGGAGTTTGAAATCGTCAAAATGACCACCGCTTCACATGACGTCACGCTGGAGCGCACGTTAACAGCCCGCGACATTATGGAACTTCAAAGCATTGTGCGGCGGGTGCCTTGTGCGGACCATGTGATTAGATATGCCATGTCCTTGACACGTTCAACGCGGATTGATAAAGGCGAAGTGCCAGAATTTATTCGAGAATATGTGTCCTGGGGCGCTGGTCCTCGCGCGTCGCAAAATCTCGTGCTCGCTGGAAAAGCTCGCGCGATGTTACAAGGCCGATTTTATGTGTCCATCGACGATATTCGCGACATTGCTAGGCCGGTATTACGCCATCGCATTCTCACCAATTTTAACGCCGAGGCGGAGGGACTATCGACTGACGACATTGTTGATCGTCTCATCGAATTGCTACCTACGGAGTCTTCATCAAGCTTGAGCGACGCCATGGCCAGTCGCGTTTTTTCGGCCAAGAGTGATACGAACCAGTAATACGAATCGACGCCAGCGAGACAGGCGAGTAAAGACAACCAAGCAGCGACCTAAACCATGACCCATGATGCGGCACCAACTACATCGACGCTCCCGCCATATTTCGATCCCCGCGTACTGGCTAATTTGCACGGATTGGAATTGCGAGCGCGGATGGTCGTGGAAGGTTTCTATGCGGGTATGCACCACAGCCCACATCATGGCTTGTCTATCGAATTTGCTGACCACCGGGCTTATACACAGGGTGACGACCTCAAGCATATCGACTGGAAAGTATTCGCTAAGACCGACAAGTATTATATCAAGGAATACGAGCAAGAAACGAACATGCATGTGCTGTTTGTTGTCGATTGTAGCGCGTCGATGAACTATCGCTCTAGCGAGGCGTTTTTATCTAAATACGAGTACGCCACCGTAGCTACTGGTGCGATTGCACATTTGGCACTGCGGCAGCGCGATTACGTTGGCCTAGCGCTTTTTGACGAGCACATCACAGAATATATTAAACCCAGCGTCCGTCATCATCATTGGCACACATTGGTTCGTGCGATGTCTAACCATGAGCGAACCGGAGGCACTTCACTAGGCGCAACGTTAGCCGAGCTTGGCGAGCGTCTGAGTCAGCGCACGCTGGTGATTGTCATTAGCGACCTGTTCGACGACCCCGAAAGAATCGTCAAGGGCTTGACCCAATTGCGATATCGTCGTCACGAACCCGTCGTCTGGAACCTGTGGGACCAAGCGGAATTGACATTTCCGTTCGATGGCACGGTTTTGTTTGAAGGTTTAGAACAAAGCGGCGAACTGGTGGCGGAGCCTGATGCCATTCGTCGTCAATATTTGGAGGAGGTGCATCGTTTTCAAAACGACATGCGAACCATGTGTGGGCGACAGCATATTAGTTACTCGGTTTTCGATACGTCGCAGCCGTTAAGCGTTTCCTTAACCAGTTATCTGGCGGCTCGTAGTAATCGACTTCGACAACGTTCATCGCGCGTGTTGCGATAGATCGATAGCGGCAATAAGCATGCTAAATCTAGCCCAATTTTGGCCTTTTGTTCACCCCGCCTTAGCCGGTGCTGGTCTGGCCGCCGGGGCTATTCCCATCATTATCCACTTAATTAACCGGCGAAAATATCGTCGCGTACCCTGGGCGGCGATGTCGTTTTTGATTCGGGCCAAGCGCCGGGCTGCCCGCACGGTTTGGCTAGAACATTGGCTGTTGCTATTGCTGCGCATCGCATTGATTATCTTGCTCGGGCTTGCGGTGGCGCGACCATTTACCAACTCGTCTCAACTGGCCAGCTTAACGGGCGGCAGAGGGCATCACATCATTCTGCTGGATAATTCCCTATCGATGCAGGCTATCGATGCCAAGGGCGTTAGCCGTTTTGATCATGCTAAGGCATATGTCGATCAACTATTAGAATCGTATCCAGAAAATGATGCCGTGAGTTTGATTACCACAGGCTATCCCGCCAAGGCGGTGATCGGACATCCTGAAAGCGATCGGCGTGTGATACGTGAACGGTTCAACGCCCTGCAAGCCACTCAATCACATGCAGATTTTCTTGGCGCGGTGTCAAGCATCGAAAACATTCTAGATACTGTGGATTTACCACGCGGTAGTTGCAGTGTACATGTAGTGTCCGATTTTCCATCGTCACAAATACTGGGCGCTAAACGAGAAGACCATGTCAAACAGTCGGCACCTGGCACGACAACGACGCTCGCATTGCAACGACTAGCGGATAAGTTAGCCCAGTCATCGCACGAACTTACGCTTCTTAGAATTCCTACTTCTGACAGTGAAAATATAGCTATTACAGAATTATCTCTGTCCTCGCCGATGGTCGCGGCTGGCTTTCCTGTGCAAGTGTCGATCATCGTCAACAATTTCGGAAGCGCAGGCGGGCGCGGATTGACGCTTACGCTACGCCGTGGTCAGCAAATAGTACGCACCGAGATGCTCCCGACGATTAGTCCAGGTCAACAAAGTGAAGTTTCTATGTCGCTCCTGTTTCAACAGGCGGGCCATTATATGCTCGAGGCTAGCCTCAACCCGACTCATCGCGACGCATTGCCCATCGACGACAGCAGACGCCTAGCAGTGGAGGTAGCCGCACGCATGCCGGTGCTTTTGGTAGATGGACGACGGTCATCATCGTGGCTATCGGGGCAATCCGGTTTTATCGCAGCTTCGCTGGCACCGGAATTATTATATGAGCAGGACACGACACAAAATCGTAACACTCCAATCCAACATGAGAGCCTGTTTGCGCCAAACATAGTCGATCCCGCGGAGCTAGCGTCAGAAGCATTGGATGCTTACCCCGTGGTATATCTATGTAATGTTAGCCGACTGCCGCCCGAGCAGTGGTCGAGACTAACCGACTATGTATCGCGAGGTGGCGGGCTGGGCATTTTTGCCGGTGATCTGTTGCAAGTAGAAAATTACAACCGCTACGGCTTTGCAGATGGTAAAGGTTTGCTTCCCGGTGAAATGCAAACGGTGGAAAGCACTTCTAACCGCGATGAGGCTTGGGCTATCGTCCAGGGTGTGCTGCCTCATCCTCTCGTAAAAGAGTTGATGTCATTATCAGATAGCGGTCTGTTTCTCGCTCGGATTTCGCAATATTTGCCATTAAAACTTCGGCCTCATGCTGACGTAGTGCTGCATATGAATAATGGTCAACCGCTAATGATCGCCTCGAAGTTTGGTCAGGGGCGTGTGTTGTATATGGCTAGTAGCGGTGACATGGCCTGGAATAATCTACCGGCTAAGGGCGACTACGTGTCACTCATCGTCAATAGCACCGCATATCTGGCTAAATCTCAAGGTACGCATCGCACAGTTGTTGTTGGCGATACAATAGTCGAACCGTTAATCGCAGCGGAAACGGCGCTCCCGGCGCATGTCGTCGATACCAACGGAACCAATCAGGAAGGGCAATATGTATCCCATGACGAGGCATTGGCCTATTCGTTCGGCCCCGTAACTAATAGCGGGGTTATGAGCATGACCATTGGCACTACATCTCGCGCGTTCGCGGTCAACGTGGATGCGCAAGAATCGGACATTCAGTCAGTCTCTAGCGAAACACTTGATCAGGCCATGTCGGGTCGAGTTCGCATTGAAGATATGCAGCTAGGCGTACACGTGCGTCAATCGAGCTTGGCGTCTGCGGAGCTTGCGCCGTATGCACTGTTGGGCGTTATCGCATTAATGTTAACAGAAATTCTTCTTGCCGCTTGGTTTGGCGCACGACGTCAGCCAGCGATAGTCGCTCGGGCACGATAAGCCGTAACGCAAGCACGAATAGCTATTATGGATCAGCTCTGGCAATCACTACTTGACTTAGACCACATTCACTTGGATGTGGATGCGCCACTGCTGCTCGACTGGCGTGGCGGCATTGAGCCATGGATGTTGTTTTGCTTCGCGCTAGTTGGCGTGGTGTGGGTAGGATTAGCTTGTCGCCGTGAGCGAACCTCGACTGCTCGTAAGCTGATCTTGGCAAGCCTGCGATGTCTCTCATTAATCGTGGTTGTGGCTATGATCTGCGAGCCGACGTTGGTCCTGCAAAAAAACCGCGTAGAACAGGCCCATGTCGCGCTGTTGATTGATACCTCCCAAAGCATGGCGACGCACGACACTGACGAGGCTGCGCAAGATGGCGATACTGAGAGGCTTGAATCGACGGATGACCCTGTTGATGGCCAACGCCCTGATAATTTAGCTTCTCAACCCTCGCGATTGAATGTAGCGCAGGCAACGCTTTTAGATAACGACGCGGCTGCGATAAAAAATATTCTTAACCAAAACGCGCTAGAAGTTATACAATTTTCGGACACCATAGAAACATTGTCGTATGTCAAGGATGTAGGCGACGTATCTCAGGTGACTAGCGCCATTGGCCAATTGAATGCCAGCGGTCTGTATACTAATTTGTCTACTGCGATAGGCGCAACACTCGAACAGTCGCAAGGTCGTCACTTAGCGGCGATCGTGGTGGCCTCAGACGGACAATCAACCCAGCGCGGCGACCTTGCCGAAGTGCTCGATCAAGCACGTGGACGACAAATTCCAATTTTTGCCTTGCGCATTGGTTCCGCCACGCCCCGCCGCGATATCGAGCTACGTTCAGTTCATGCACAGGAAACTGTATTCGTCGAGGATATGATTGCTGTCGATGCCAAGCTAAATCTTCGCGGCTTCACACAACCAGCCACGGCTACCTTGCGTTTGCGAGATGTGCAAACGAATACAGTCGTAGCCAGTAGCGAAGTGGACATTGATGGCCAAGCCACGGAATTGGAAGTCGAGCTGCTCGTGAAAGCTACCACACCGGGGCGCAAGCAATACCGCGTCGAAGTAGAGCCGGTCTCCAATGAGTATGTCGTAGACAATAACGAGGCAGCGCTCGAGGTGACGGTTCTCGATGACGATTTGCGTGTGCTGTATGTCGATAGCTATCCACGCTACGAATATCGTTTTATGAAGAATGCATTAATTCGCGAAAACACCATAAAAATTAGCGTCTTGCTCATCGGTGCGGACGAGCAATTTGTGCAGGAAGGCTCATTTCCCATTCGCCGATTCCCAGATACGCCGGAAGAGTTAAATCGATTCGACGTGGTGATATTCGGTGATGTGGACCCTCGTGCCGGATGGCTGTCACATGCACAGATGAACATGCTGCTCGATTTCGTGGGCAACGAGGGAGGCGGATTTGGTGTCATTGCCGGCCAGCGACATGCCCCGCTTGCATTTCTAGGCACGCCCTTGGAAAAATTACTCCCGGTTCGTATCGACCCACAATTCTTTGGCCGCTACGATGCGCCATTGTCAAGCGGCTTTAATGTAAAGCTAACGCCTGAAGGATTGCGAAGTCGCATTTTCAGGTCCACATCTCAACCACAATCGGCTTTAGCGAAAGACCGTTATGCTTCAAGCCGCGCGTTTGAGCGCCTACCCGAGTTATATTGGCTTGCTAAAACGCTTGGACCAAAACCCGGGGCAGCCGTATTGGCTGAGCATCCCACCATGATGGCCGACGCCGGCCAGACTGGGCGCACGGTGCAGATGCCTGTCGTGGTGACGGGGAGATACGGGGCGGGAAAAATTTATTTTCAAGCGACCGACGATACCTGGCGATGGCGCAGGCATACCGGTGAGTTGCTGCACGATACCTATTGGGTCCAAGTCGTGCGCGAACTCATGCGTAGCGATCGCATGTCCCAGGGACGGCGGTTCGTCGCGCGGACAGACCATCGGGTCTATGACTACGGCGCGTCGGTGCGTGTATCGATCGTCGTTTACGATAGTCAATTGCTATCCGGCCTGGGTGAGTCAATTCCGATTTCAGTGGTTGCCCATGATGAATCTTCGGATACCCCAGATACCGGCGACGTGGTGACGCAGATGAATGCCCATCGGCTGTCACCCTATGCCAACGAATACGAAGCGGTTTTCGTCCCGCCGCGGCCACAGAAATACCAGGTCGTCATTCAAAATGAGGCGTTGGCCAATGAACGACATACCATGACCCTACCGTTTCGCGTAACGTCTCCGGACCTTGAAAAACGTCGCCCGGAAGCCAACCACGAGCAGCTAGCACTCATGGCAAATATGACTGGTGGGCGCGTTTTAGAACTAAGCGAATTGGCCCAGGCGATGACTACCATACGAGACAGAAGCGTGCTGATTCCAGATGACGTGACCGAACCGTTATGGGATTCGTCCTTAGCCCTGCTGGTTTTTGTCTTGCTTATTACTACTGAATGGTCGCTTCGGAAAATGTTTGGACTGTTATGATAGCTGAGTCGTAAAATGTATAGGTGATTGAATCGTAAATGCTGACGCCTAGGCGAAATAGGACAGCGTGGAATTAATATCGTGGATGTACCCCTAAACCCAATCAGCGACCATTCGAAGCTGCTCGATCAGCTCGAGCATCTGCGCCGACAGGTACGCCGCAGGCTCGTTGCCTATGGCCTATGCACTGTTATCGGTGGCGGCGTCGCGGCCTGGGTGACAATCGTCACCATCGATTGGCTGTTTTGGTTGCCGTCGCTCTTGCGTATGGTGGTCGCCACCGTGTTTTTAATTGGTTTTGTCGCAGCCACTTGGCGATGGATCATCACGCCTCTTCGTGCTCGCCTAGAAACTGACGAGATGGCCGCCCGCCTCGAACAACACTTTCCGCATCTGCAGGATCGATTATCCAGTACCGTTAATTTTATAAAAAATCCGACAGCCGGTTCGCCGCGCATGATACAGCAGGTCATCGCTAATACCGACCAGTTAGTTTCGTCTATGTCGCTTCACCAGATACTGGTCCTGCGACCTTTAATGCGACAATTGCTGTTATTGGTATTCGCGATTGTGACCGTCACCACTGTTGCTATGACATCTTCCAACTGGATGCGTACAGGCCTGTATCGATATATCTACCCTTTCGGCGAGATCGATTGGCCCCGTCGCGTAGCTATTCAACCTTTGACCAGTCATCACGCCGTGCCTATCGGTGAGTCCTATACCGTAAAACTTCGCGTAGACCGCGGACTAACTAATTCGCTACGAAGCGTGGTACGCATTAAAGATTCTGAGGGAAACATTAGCTCCTTAGCAATGCAGCGTGACGAAGGTAATCAATTTTATGCCACCATTGATGTAGTCACTGCGGACTTGCAATATTGGTTTGAAGTTGGAGACGCAAGCACGTATAAACATCCCTTCACCTTACAGGCCGTCCGTCGTCCAGAAGTGGTTTCCATCAATGCCCAAATATTCGCCCCGGCATACGCGATAGACCATCCGCCACGTACCAGCGATTTCGGTCAGGGTTCCGTCGAAGCGACCATTGGCTCAACGGTCGTCGTTCATTTACAGGCGAGCAAGCCTATTCGCGTTGACGCTGGTGATGCGAAGGCTGGACTGCGCTTAGCCGATGACACGATCTTGCCACTCAAAGCAGCGGCACCCGATCAGACGACATTAGCAGCGACGCTCGCCATACGCGATGACATTAGCTTTCGCGTCGAGCTTCAAGATAGCGATGGCTTAGCCAATCGCGGCGGACTTCTCTATACCATCCATGCCAATAAGGATACCCCGCCCATCGTGCTTATCGAAAAACCGCAAGCTACCGTCGAGGCAACACCCACAGGCCAGGTTGATTTTCTTGTCCGCGTGAGCGACGATTTCGGCATAGCCTCGTTGCAACTTGAAGCTACCGGGCCCAAGGATACCGACGTAGCATCAAGGCCACTACTTACTGAAACGGCGCAGGATGACAATGAAAAACGAGTCGTATTCACTGCGAATGAATCGCTTTTACTACAAGAATATAATCTGCATGCAGGAGACACGTTGCGATTTGTAGCCATCGCATTCGACAACCGCGATCTCGATTCGGGAGGGCCGCAGACTTCTCGTTCTTCCGCGGTACTGGTTAGAATTATCAGCCAGCTAGAATTCAGCATTCGCATACGCGATGAGCTAGCCCGAATGGAAGAGCACATTCGCCGCATCTCTCTCGATCAATCTGAACGTATCGATGACACGCAAATGCTTCGGGATAAAATGATTTACGACCCCGACGGTTCCCTGAAAAAACATGAGACTGCTATATCGCTGTCTGATAAGCAAGCCAGGCTAGTCCGACGACTGCAAGAAGTAAATCGGCGCATGTCGCTACTTGGCGAACAAATTGCCAGCAATCAATCACACAAAGATCAAGCAGGTCAGCAGGTACAACAGCTTGTAAAAACGCTTACAACCATTGCGGATGGGCCGATGTCAGACGCTCGGTCTTCCCTCAGAGATGCCGCCGAACAGATGGACGTCCCAGCTTCGGTTGATCACGTTAATGACGCCGTAGACAAGCAGCAACAGTCGGTAGCTGCCTTACAACAGGTGCTGCGAGACATGTCCCAGTGGGGCAACTATCAAGGCTTGGTCGTACGAACGCGTGACCTGTTGGATCGTCAAGGCCAAATACAAAGCGAAACGTCTGAGTTTGGTCAAGACGCGATGGGCAAAACCGTAGACGAATTGACCAAGCCCCAGGACACCGATCTCAAACGAATCGAACGAAGGCAAACCCAATTAGCTGACGACGTATCTCAACTGCTCGATCATGTAGACGAACTCCGCACTTCGTTAGAAAAAAAAGATGCAGCCGCAGCCGAGGCGATGGATGCAGCCTTGCGGGCTGTTCGTTCTCAACAACTACAAAAACATCTCAGCGACGCGGTCAAAGCGATACGATCCAATCGCACCGCAGCTGCGAACATTGAACAAAAAGCAGCCTCAGAAGGCATACGTCGTATGATTCAAGCCCTACGCCAGCGCGAATCACGCGAACTCGATCGCTTGCAGAAACAAGCCACGAAAGCGATCGATGAAATTAAAGTAATTATCCAACAACAGCGCCAACTTCAACTTGCCACTGAGGAAATTATCGCACAAGGCCAAGATAAACAGGCGCTGTCTGATATAGCTGACCAACAGCGTCAATTGCGCCGCAATACAGGTCAACTGTCGCGTGAATTAGGTAGTGTCGAGCGCTTAGCCAGTGCGTCTCGACTGGTAGAATCCGCATCAGAATACATGCAGGACGCGCAACAGCAACTAACCAGCGACACACCTAACCAAGTGACCGTCAGTCAAGAAGAATCCGTAAGCCTCCTAGAAGAAGCCCTCGCCCGACTAGAAAAAGCCAACGAGCAGATTGCGCAAGAATCCATGCAGCGCCAGCTAACCCAGATACGCGAAGACTTGGAAAAATTGCGTACTGAGCAAGTTATAGTAAACGATCGCATTACCACTTTGCACGGACAAGTGTTGAAGAAAAAACGTGTCACCCGTCGCGAGGCGCGGGAGGCGACCAAACTAGCGAAATTACAGGCCGAGGTCCGCACGTTGCTCGACGAATTACTGATCGATATGGAAAAAGTTCCCGTGTACGACTGGGTATTACGTCGCGTAGCCGGGTGGATGGACATGAGTCGAGACTGGCTTATCTCCCGCAAAATTGATACCGAACTGGTCGAAAACAACGTACGCATCAGCCGCGAACTGGACCAACTCATCGCCGCCATCAAAGAGACGCAAGACGCACCCATTGAAACTGAATTTGAAGAAGCTGAGAGCGGAGGTGGAAGCGGGCAAGGGAAAGGCAAGAAGCAAAAACCAATACCCACCATGGCTGAGCTTATCGTACTCAAAGCCATCCAAACAAATATCAATGAGCGCACCGTAAGCGCCAACGACGGTATCGACTGGAATGATCCAACAGAACTCGATCTGCGTAATTTGAAAATTATCGCAGAAGATCAAACAGAAGTTCAATCGCTAACCAATAAACTGACCGCGAAAGCTAGGCATTAGGACGTAGGTGATGATGAAACAACCAACTGTTCACGATATATCGTTGAAACTATCCAGCATTGGGTGGTGTATGCTTCTGACAGCGCTGATCATTGTCTCGCTGCTGCCGACCAACCCAACACTGGCTATCATGCAGCAGGGGGACAAGGGAGCCGATGACAAAAAAGTCGATAAAAAACTTGGCGAAAAACTGATCCGCGACGTCACCACCAAAGCCGACAGCGATCTCATGACGTCCATCATGCAATTGATGATTGAATCTGCCCGCCAATTGGAAGTTGATTTTGATCCTGGCCCGCAGACGCAAAAAATTCAGCAGCAAGTGATTACCAAATTGGACGAGGCCATCGCCCAAGCGAAATCGCAACGCCGCAAGAAATCGCCCAATCAGCAACCCTCGTCCAGCGACCGCCGCACCCAACCACCCGCATCCAAAAACAAGGACGAGCCTAAACAAGCGGACGGTCAAAACGCCCAAGATGGCCAGGCTAGCTCGACCAGCACGCCACCGGGCGGCAGCGTGACAGAGGCAGGCACGACTGGCGGTCTGCTTGAAGAGTCTAGGCGGTCATGGGGGCATCTGCCACAGCGACATCGCGACGAAGTCATTCAAGGCGCGGGCGAACAATATTTACAACGCTATCGCGATTGGATTCAGCGATACTACCGCGCGCTGCAGGAGGCTAAGCCATGAGCGCACCTCAAGCGATACTACCAAAATTAAGCCGCATACCACATAAAGCAAAACACCTGCGCGATGTCGTAGCGATAGCCTTGTGCCTAATCGCATCGGCAAGTGCTTTCGCAGAAGACAGGCATACGGCATCAGCCGACGAGGAAGAAATTACAGTAGCGCAAGCCCTCGCCGTAGAAAAAGGTCTACAATGGCTATCCACACAACAATCTGAAGATGGCTCTTACGGCAGCCTATCCCATTACGGACCACACGTCGGCATCACCGGGCTCGTCGGCTTAGCCATGATGGCCGATGGACACATGCCAGGCAGAGGTCGCTACGGACAGACCGTCGATCAATGCTTATCCTTTGTATTACGGCACAGTTCAGAAAGCGGTTTGCTCGCCGCAGAAACCTCGCACGGACCCATGTATGGACATGGATTTGCTACACTTTTCTTAGCGGAAGTATATGGCATGACAGCCCGTACAGAAGTTCGAGAAACACTTCGCCGAGCCGTACGACTAATCGTAAATACACAGAACGATGAAGGCGGATGGCGCTATCAACCTGTTCGCGGCGACGCAGATATTTCCGTCACCATATGCCAGGTCATGGCGCTTAGAGCAGCAAAAAACGTCGGAATCTACATCGATAAATCGATTATCGACAAAGCGACCAACTACGTAAAAAACGCCCAAAACCCCGATGGCGGCTTCCGATACATGCTTAGCTCCGGCGGATCAGCCTTCGCACGCTCCGCTGCTGGCATCGCCGCATTGCAATACGCCGGAATTTATAAAGGCGAAGAGATCGATCGGGGCCTACAATACCTTAGCCGGTTCAAACCGCCGAAAGAACGCACCGTAGGCCATTACTTCTATGGCCATTACTATGCTGCCCAGGCGATGTTTTTAGCTGGCAACGTGTACTGGACTGACTGGTGGCCCGCCGTTCGATCAGAACTCATCGAACGACAGTCCCCAGAAGGCTTCTGGAGAGGTCAAGCGGGACAGGAATATGGGACGGCGATGGCCCTCATCATACTCCAAATGCCCAATCGGCTATTGCCGATATTTCAAAAATGAGCGTATGAACAATCGACTGAAAAAGTTCGGACTAATCGCTGCGTTTCTCAACGCCATCATAATGTCACCGACGCTGCGCGCATCCGGCATTGAGCCATTACAAAATATCGTAGTCACCACCGTCGATGGCCAGGTCCACACGGGACAACTCATTAAGCTCTCCGATCGCGAAGGCATCACGCTGCAAGTGGCCCTCGATAAACAGCTTCGATTAGCGACCGCAGATTTGATAAATATTTCGACTTCATACGACCAAGCAATCATCAGAAAACGTGACGCGCTCATCAAGACCTCTAACTTGGACCACCTGTACGGACAGTTTGCTGAACAAGGCGAAGACGTCGTGGTGATCGAGACGACCGACCTGGGCAAGGTATCGGTACCGATGGACAGGGTTGTTGAGATTATTCCCGGCGGACAAGACAAACTTTCACACCAGCGGTCCCGGACTTGGTTACATCGCATGTTGCCATCAGGTGAAGACGTAGCTTTGCTTGCAAATGGGGATACCATACGCGGCTTTCTAGTGGGAGTTAGCGCCGAGGGTTTCGTTTTCGAAACTAGCAACAATGAAATACGACTTCCCTTAGCTAGTGTATTGGCCATTAAACTGTCCAACCAACGACAGTCAAAACCGACCAACCCTCATTTCAATATCCGATTAAGTAACTCAGGGCACGTAACCACTGATCGCCTGCAATGGGAAACCAACATCATAAACGCACATTTGCAGTTCGGCGTTGACGCACAAATCGAAGCTGAACGCGTGGTAAATTTCGAAATTGGCGGCGGCAGATGGCAATGGCTAAGCGACTTAGAGCCTATCAGCTATGAACATACGCCTATGATGTCACTAAACTGGCACTACACCACTGACGTCAATATCGTGGGTGGCCCGATCACCGTGTCGCTAGAATCATACGAGCATGGCATCGGCGTACATTCTCGATCCGTTCTCAAATATGACCTCAAATCAGCGTATCACGAATTCGTAACGTCCTTTGGCATAGACGATAACAGCGGACCGCTGGCCGATGTGCATGTGATGATTCTTGTGGATGGCACACGACGGTTTGAAAAAGAGAACGTGCGCCAAGGCACGCTCCATGGCCCATTACGCATCAACATAGAAAACGCCAAGACACTAGAACTAATCGTAGACTTTGGCCTACGCGGCGACATCCAAGACCGATTCAACTGGGTAGAAGCCGCCCTAATACGCTAATATATTTCCCAACCGAGCCGCGGGCTTTAGCCCGCGCGGACTCACGAACGTATATCACACCCGACCGGATGGCATGGGTACGCGAAGCTTACGAGTGTCTTCCGACTGACTATCTAAATCCAAATGGTCAACGACTCTACGTGCACATCAAATGATGATACGTACACTTTATCGATTCTGATTAATCGAACACCCCGCCTGCGGATTCTTCTGCACGTGCTTCTGATGATAATCCTCTGCCATGTAAAAAGTACAAGCCGGGGAGATTTCCGTTACGATAGCATCTTGATATTGCCCCGAATGCGCCACTGCGTCGCACGTGGCCCGAGCAGAATCTTCCTGATCTTCCGATTGAAAAAATATAACCGAGCGATACTGCGAGCCCACGTCAGGCCCCTGACGATTGTGCATGGTTGGATTGTGACAATTCCAAAAAACGTCTAGTAGATCATCGAACGTAGTCTTGTCTGTATCAAACGATACGCGCACCACTTCTGCATGACCGGTCGTACCAGTGCAAACATCCTTGTAGCTGGGATTGGCCGTCGCCCCACCGCAATAGCCTACAGCCGTATCGACGACGCCTTCCACCTCGCGAAAGGCTTCTTCCACACCCCAAAAACAACCAGCTCCAAATACCGCTTCTTCAATACTCATCTTCGATTCTCCTGAATAATTCCAGAAAATGATAGACGAATGCTAGCAAATCGTCCAGGGGTAAACTGCTTTCATGATGTTGGAAATACCCCTTATTTTGCGAACCACACCCCATAAATCGGCGGTAAATGATTAGAAATCGTATGCCAATGATCCCCCTGATCCCCAGACCACCATAACGACCCCGTCGTACTCCCGAATGCCACCTCCTCGCCACAGGCATCCACATCCAACGCATGTCGAAACGTGATGTCATACGCATGATCCTGCGGCAGGCCCTCACGCAACACGTCGAACGTTTCGCCACCATCGCGCGTACGCGACACCACTACCTGGGCATCGACCGGAATACGTTGTTCATCTTTGATCGCGGGCACCAGCCAAGCCGTGTTTGCATCATGCGGATGAACTGCCACCGCAAAGCCAAATGTAGATGGCTGAACATTTTTAACTTCGGTCCAAGATTGGCAACCATCGGCAGATCGAAACACGCCGTTGTGATGCTGCGACCAAAAGGCGTCCGGCGAACTCCCACATTGTACCACGAGGTGCGGGTCTTGAATATCAACATCGTCCTTACGTTCAGGCGGCATGTACGCAGCCCACATCCCCTTCGATTGACAGGACCAACTGTTACCGCCATCACCAGTCACCCACACCCCGCCACATGAAATGCCCACAGTCACCCGCTGACTATCGCGCGGATCAACGCAAATGGAATGCATACCGGGATAATCCAACCCGCCGCCGAACCAATTCTTTCTACTAGGATGATCCCAAAGCGATCGAATCAGCGACCATGATTGCCCATGATCTTCAGAACGAAACAACCCACCCGGCACAGTCCCGCACCAAAGCACCCCAGGCTCATCCGCGCCACCAGCCGCCAACGACCATATCAATTCCAGATTCCACGGGATAGGCGTGCCGCGCATGGGGCACAAAACATCTTCCACATCTTCTGGCTTCTCAGGATAAGCAGGGGCAGCTATTTCCTGCCATGTCACGCCCCCATCGCTAGAGCGATGAAGTTTAGATCCAAAATGCCCATGCCCCAAAGCGGCATACACACTGTCATCCCGCGCATCATGCAGCACAATATAAATCGGATCAGACAAGAAGGCCGTGCCCGATATTGACCAACGACACGCGCCTTTCCCACTACGAGAAAGCGTAAACATCCCCTTGCGGGTAGCTACGAACATCCGATCACTCATAACTCAATCCTTTTCTCATCACCTACTGACCCTGAACAAGTATGTGACCCTGCTAGGCAGCTATCCACCTGACAACGCCTGCATCACATATATCTCATCGCCAGCCGAGACTTCATCGCTCAACAAGGTACGATCTTTTATAGGCTGACCATTAATAAAAATAATCATATGCTTGCGAACTGCCCCACGATCATCCAGCACATACCCTCGCGCCTGTTCATTTTTCTCAAACACACTATTAAGCACTTCGCGCACAGTGTCTCCAACAATGTCAACAGTTTGACATTGTACATGCCGTTGAATATTAGATGTAAAAGTTACGCGCACCATAATGCTTGCCCAATATTGACCGAAAAAAGCCGTCCGGGTGGCATGGGGATGCACCAGCTTACCCGTGGTTTTGCGTGGGACTATCATACCACAAATAAAATCTATATGCCCGCCGGCCCACTTAGCGATACAACATCAAAGCGACACGATCGCCAGCATTCTACACGATCAACGCACGACCATTAGCCGTCAAGCTGTAAAAAGTGGTAGGTGGATAGCTAGGCATCACCTTACGGACCACAAGATTCACCGCCTGCATATCTTTCAGCGCAGAAGCCAACGCCCGGGCCGTAAGCTGGGGGAAAATGCTGCGAATCTGGTTAAACCGTTGCTGCCCCTCACCAAGCCCAACAGCGATTGGAACAGACCACTTCCGCAAAGCGATCTCCGTAACCCCCAGCCGCAGCATCACCTGATACACACGAGCACACCACAACGCCGGATTTTTCCCTGCTGCAGTCAGTACATATTCTGGCCTAAGCGGATGACCATGGCCAGGATTACGCATCACCCATCCTAATTCCGCCGCATGCGATAGCGTTCGCCGCAGGGCATCCTTACTAACGCTTAATCGGGTACTCAACGTGACGAACTTCGCGCCCTTCCCTCGATGTAATTCAGTTAGTACTGGAATTACCCAGCGATATTGCGTGAGCAAAAATATTATTTTCATCTCTTGTTTTGACATAAATAGCCCTTGACTCATCAATATTGCACATTGACTCTTTTATATATTTAGTATACTTTCAGAACCTTGGCGTGTACAGAGATCACTAGCCACGTTCTTTTAATAGAGGAGTCAATAGATAATGGCATCATCATTAGGTTTTGACGGAGGGTTGACGTGCGCGTTGCGAGTGACCGATCTGGATCGGTCTATTGCCTGGTATGAACAAACGCTGAGCTGCAACATGTTGTTCCGGCTTGACGAAATTGGTTGGTGTGAATTATCAACCGAGGTAGCGCGGGTAAATATCGGATTATCCAATGTAGAAAAGGCAGGTGGCGAAGGCGGTGCGACGCTGACATTTGGGGTGAAAGATATTGAAACCGCACGTAAGCAGTTAGAAGAAAAGGATGTGCGCTTCGACGGACCGACGCAAGTCATAGAAGGTATGGTCAAACTCGCCACCTTTTTTGATCCGGACGACAATGCCCTTATGTTGTATCAAGATTTGCAATGTTAATATTTAATGTACTACTAACAAACAGGAGGCCGACTTTGAACGATCTAGTGAGAACAACTAAAGGAAATACAGGCCGGGCGTGGACGCTCGTTCTATGTCTCGCAGCAATTCCTTTGGCAAGTTATTGTTACGTCTCTATCGCACGCGCGGAAGACATGCCCAACACTTCTTCTAAGTTAGAGGCCTTTCGCTGGCTTACTGGTACTTGGGTTGGCAAAGACAATCCTGATCTTTACGAAGTGTGGACCGATCCTATCGACGACGCCATGATCGGCATATTCCGCTGGACAAAAAAGAATAAACTCTGGATGACGGAACATCTGTCGATTACGGTGGATGAGGGTGTACCGGTATTTCGACTCCGTCATTTCGCAAGAGATATGGTCGCCTGGGAAGATAAAAACGGCGCTCTCACCTATCCACTCACATCAGCCACCAACAACGAAATTATTTTTGAAAACCCAAAACGCGATCATCCAAGACGGTTCATCTATCGGCGCATCAGCCACGATTCATATTCGGTTACCCTTGCTGGTGGCGGCAACGCCAAAGATGATTCCGATGTGTTTGAATTTCAACGCGTAAAATAATAACCGTTTGGCTATCACGTATTTTACTGACCTGATTGTCTACACGTGCTAGAACTACACGCAGTCCCATCGCCTAAGAATGTGTCGCCAGCGCCCGAACATTGGGTGGCAAAAGTGATCGTACATTCGCCACCGGTGCAACAGGCCCCAAGCGTTTGCTGGCAAAAGGCTATGTCGCACGAAGAAATATCATCCAAAAACGTGCCGCCGCTGGTTTGACAATCAGCCGAGGTCGTCAGTGAACATTGTCCATCGACGCAGCAGGCAACCAACGAACCATTAAAGCACGGGTTCGGGTCGCAAGCGACGCCAACACCCTCGAATGTGCCGCCAGCCAACCCGCAATCGGTAAGCGTTTGCAACGTGCAAGCACCTGCGAAATCGCAACAGGCCCCTTCGCAAGAGGCGTCGCTGCACGTAGTGCCATCACCATTGTACATGCCATTGCAAGCCTGTTGGGTAGTCATCGCGCATACGCCTGATTCACCGCAACAAGCGCCGCCACATAGATTGGGATCGCAGGTTGTGCCGTCGCCGAGATACGTACCATCGCAGGCATCACGCGCGGTGCTCGAACAGTCACCAATATCTGAGCAGCATGCGCCAACACAGGCGATTGTATTACAAGAGGTACCGTTACCTTGATAGGTCGAGCCAGCGGCCATGCAGCCGCTCATCGTTTCTTCGTTACATTGACCCTGCTCATCGCAACAAGCGCCGAGGCAGGTGTTCGATGCGCAGGCCGTTAGCTCCGCGACAAACGTACCACCCAGCGTGTCGCACGCACTTTGTAAGTCTTCGATGCAACTACCATCAGCCAGGCAACACGCGCCGCTCGTTGGCGCATCCATTGGCTCATCACAGAAGGTGTCTTGGCACGTCGTCAAGTCTCCCAGATATCGGCCACCGAGCGTGGTGCAAAAAGTGTTGGATGTAAAATCGATACACGCGCCATTATTACAACAGCCGCCAGTAGGCTCAACGCTGCACCCGGCCTGCATGAGCAGTGAAGCCATGCCGCCATAAAAGCAAATGGTTAGCCAAGATCGATGTTTAACTTGCATCAGTAGAACCGTACCGATGCACTAAGTAGCTGAAAAGTGAGGGGTGGAAGATTTTTTTGTAATCCTACGACGATCTCGGCGAATGTGGGCCGCCATTGGATTGGACCGCTGCTGTAAGCGCGTCAGATATTGTTCGAGTTCGAGTTTAGAAAATTCGGCGAGAAAATTGGGGTTCACCGTCGTGTTGAGTCGGATGATGGCCGTGATGGCTTCGCTTTTGGTTTGCATTTGTGTCTACTCCACGCTGCAGGTAATTAACTGACCAAGTTTCTGGACTAAAATACGCCCAGCCAAAGAAGCTATCGGTGTGGCTAGACCATCCGCATTACTGCTAAACATGGCTAAAAATGACCAAAAAGCGCACTTGTTGCGTGATCCGGGCGTCGAAGTTGCGCGTGTTAAAAGCGCACGCCATTCTCTCGATGGCAACGTCTATGGCGAGCACGCTTGGCTGCAAAATGTGCGCTAGCAAATAACGAGATTTTTATTTGTTCTCAGCATGAATGTCGGATTTGCGTTTGGTTGACCACAGGCCCATTGCCCATGTACGATAACCGGCCATGGCTATTAGATTTCAATGTAGTTCGTGTTCGCAACCAATCGAGATAGACGATGTATGGTCGTCGAAGCTGGTGGCGTGCCCCTACTGCCAAAACACCGTTACCGCCCCGGCTACCTCCACCCTGGCGGATTTAACGTCAACGCCCACAGCTAGGCAAATTGTTGGTGATTTCGCAGGCGATGCAAGTGTGCCTGCGAAACGAAGCCGCCTTGGTATTGTTTCAATTGTATTAGCTAGCTTAGCTATAGTATTCGTGATTTCATACGTCTCAGTTGGCGCGGCTCATATCGATCAACTGAATAGTTTTAATGAAAAAATGAATGAGCTTATCACGCAAGACTTGGACTTTTTCACGGCCTCACAGCGTGCGTCTGCTGAGCTGTTTCAGACTAGCCCGGGCGGCGCACCGCCTATGTGGATATTCGCGATCGGTATGCTAATGATCGGCGCGGGTATGTGTTGGCTATCGGCAGTTACCTGTGCTTTAATTGCCTCGCGTAACTCCACCAGTCGCAAGCAAGCATTCATCGCGTTGGGTATATGCGCGATGACACTGGTTCTTGCTTTTTTCCCGGGTTAATAATCCACGAAGATTTGTGCCTCACGCTATGAAGCACTGCGCAATCACACTACAATTCCTAAGCGCCCCCGAGTAAAACCAATGACCGAGCGTAGCGTTAATTATTACCTGTTTGCGCATATACATCTCAACTCCGCGCAAGCTGAAGCATGCGGCTCGATTCGCTTGCGTATCATGTGCTATAACTTTGGGTTGGGACGGAAAGATGAAACGCTGTACTCAGCAAATGGAACAAAACGTACTACTTGTCCTGCTTGTCGTCTGTGACCTCTGCGTTTCCGCTTGCAGTGATGACAGGCGTGGGCTGGACTGGTACGTGGAATGAGATACCGCAAGTCGCGCAGCGTACACGCTTGCCTCGAATATCATCAGGCACGCGTAACACGGCGCGACAATTTAGTCTTGGACATATGATCGCAATAGCCATTTTTTACCCATCTCTCCACAGGCGCCCTTTGTAGAAGCGCCATATGCCACGCATATCGACCGCCAAAGGCATCGACTTTACGCGACAACCCCGGGTATTGAGAGTTTAAGATATCAAATTGGCTTGTGCGAAATTAAGCGGACGCCCGACGGCGTCTCCGCTCAGGAGGAGAAAGAAGCGAGGTTTTACCCTCGGCGACGCTCTTGGTAACGACGCATTTACCGGACTGTGGTGAATCAGGTAAATCGTACATGGGATCGAGCATCAGCTCTTCCATGACAGCTCGCAGGGCACGGGCACCTGTTTCGCGCTCCATAGCTTTACGAGCGATAACCTTGAGTGCTTCATTGGCGAATTCCAGCTCAGCGTTTTCATACTCGAAGAATTTTTTATATTGCTTGACTAGCGCGTTTTTAGGCTCTGTCAAAATGCGCACGAGTGTATCTTCGTTCAATGGCTCTAGTGCGGTAATGACAGGCAGCCGCCCGACAAGCTCTGGAATCATGCCATATTCAACGAGGTCTTCAGGGGATACCTGAGCTAGAACCTCACCTTCTTCTTTGAGCATATCGCGTGGTTCACCCTCATTGGAAAAACCAATGGCGCTGTGACCAAGGCGGCGGCGGATAATGTCGGATAGACCAACGAACGTACCACCACAGATGAAAAGAATCTGGGAGGTGTCCATCTGAATATATTGCTGTTCAGGGTGTTTTCGGCCACCTTGCGGCGGAATGTTCGACACGGTCCCTTCGAGCATTTTGAGTAGGCTTTGTTGTACACCTTCGCCCGAGACGTCGCGGGTTATGCTGACGTTTTGCGAGGTGCTGCCGATTTTATCGATTTCGTCAATATAAATAATGCCGCGCTGCGCAGCCTCAAGATCGTACTCGGCGCTTTGCAATAACCGTAGGAGAATATTTTCAACGTCTTCGCCGACGTATCCAGCTTCTGTTAAAGTGGTGGCATCTCCAATCGCAAACGGCACGTTGAGCATACGGGCGAGCGTTTTCGCTAGAAGCGTTTTGCCTGACCCAGTAGGCCCTACAACAAGCACATTTGATTTATCAATTTCGATATCGTCCGCGCCGCTTTGGTCCAAATGTCGCATGCGTTTGTAATGATTGTGTACGCCGACGGCCAATGTCTTCTTGGCCCGCTCTTGACCAATGATGTAATCGTTGAGGTACTGATGTACGACTTTGGGACTGGGGATTTCGTCCGTGACTGCTTTAGTAGAAGACGAGCGGCGCATTTCTTGTTTGATTATATTGTGACAAAGTTCAACGCACGACTTGCAGATGTATACGTCCTTTGGTCCCTCGACCATAGGCCCGGCGTCTCGCTGGCTTTTGCCGCAGAAACTGCAAGTACTGGTACGTCGAGATCGGCCTCCCGACCCTCCTGAGCCACGAACTGTCGTCATAACAAATTCCTTTTTGCCTAAAAGCTCTTGCCAGAGCCAGGCGTCTACTTCGCTTCGACGCTAAATACATCATCGGGCGATCGCTAGCCATCCTTAACCTGTCATCCTTAGACGGTGTGGGTGCTCATCAAGTCGATGACCTTTTCCTTGAGAACCTCGTATTGTTGCTCGGTCAGTTCACCATTGTCGCGAAGTTGTCGCAACTGTTCGAGCGTGAAATCCGGTTTACCAGTATTGTCTGACGTTATGAACCGACGCCAGAGGATAGTCAAAAGCCACGCAGCTGCGATCACGACAACGAGGAAAATCCCTAGCCAAACCATACCGCCGACGATCGCTGCGCGACCGCCACGTTGAGCCAGTACGACCGAAACCAGCCAGCCTGTCTGATCGACCGCCGCGATCATCGCAACCTCTCCATACTATCGCAATCCCACTTTTTGTGTAGCGTCACTATCCACAAAAATCGCCGCGCACATCAGAGTATCAGCCTCGCACGTACCAGCTACGACAGAAGAACAAAGCTTGCGTTGGCCATCTAACGATTTTAAGTAGATTCGGCCTTACTATTCTAGGTGTCTAGTCGCGGCGAATCCAGCGGCCATTGAAAGGATAAAGAGGCCGTAAACCATCCCGAAGTGGTAGATGGCGACCCAATTCTCCGTCAGACTCGCACAAGCAGGCATCCAGTCTTCTGCTGTTCGTCCGCGAGGGCCAACTAATACTCCCCCCAACAACTCTCCTAGATTCCATCCTACATATGCGAATGACGCCAGGAAAAGCTTTTAGAAACATGACTAAGTGAGTCTGACGTTCACTCTGGCGCGAGAATGCGTGATATGGACGGGTAGCTGGACAACAAACATCGCGCCTACTTCGGGACCATCGTCTAGGCGGATGGTCCCACCCAACATGCCCACCAGCTCCTTGGTGATGGTCAAGCCTAGTCCGGTCCCTTCGTATTCTCTGGTCTTGGAGGCGTCGAGTTGATAGAACTTTTCAAAAATGGAGGCTCGCTTATCTTCTGGTACGCCCACCCCAGTATCTTCGACCACGAGCATGACGGTATCTGGGATGTCTCCAGCAGACACCCGCAGCGTAATTTTACCGCCCTCCGGTGTAAACTTCACCGCATTGCTCAACAAGTTATAAAGAATCTGCTTAATCTTGCCCTCGTCGCTGTGACAGGCTGGCAGGTCTGGCTCAATTTCCAGTGAAAGGGTGTGCTCTTTTTTCTCGGCTAAGGGCGTAACAAAATCGATCAGGTCACCGCACAAGGTTGCTATAACAAAATCGCCGAGGTGTAATTCCATTCTCCCCGCCTCAATCTTGGCTAGATCCAACAGATCATTGATGATGTCTAGTAGGCCTCGACCGCTGGTCAAAATGTTTTCTGAGTAGCGCCGCAAGCGCTTGGTATCGATTGACGGATCGCCCCACGCATCGCGAAGTAGCTCTGCGAAACCGATGATCGAGACTAAGGGCGTGCGCAGTTCATGGGATACGTTCGTGAGAAATTCTCGCTTTAATTGATTGGATTCATAAAGCGCCACATTTCTTTCAGCTAACTCGCCAAGTTTGATATCTAACGACCGATTCGTTTTTTGCAGGTCTTCCTGGGCCTGACGTAGGTGCGAAAGCATTTCATTGAAAGCCAACGACAAATCTTGAAACTCATCGCCACTTTCAATCTTAGCTTGGGCAGTCATATCGCCCGTCGTCACCCGCTCCGTAGCCTGACGCAAAGCCGAGACCGGCGTGAGTACCAGGCGCTGGGTGACAAGATAAAAAGCCAAAATCGCAAGCACCGCCCCGCTCGCACCGGCTAGGCCCGTGACGACCTGATTCCAAACTACGTTAGCCTGAGAAACCGGTAGACTCACGTCGATGAACCCTACCAGCGTATTGGGGTGTGGGTCGGAATCTGCCCCACGAACGGCTAAGGCAAATCGAAACTGCCGCCCGCTTTCTTGAAGTTTCCAATAATGGCGGGCATATGGACGACTTTGCAATCGGGTCATCGCCTCTCGGCGAAAACCACTGGCTGAAACCGTCGTATCCGCACGTATCAATACGGGGCACTTACCTGGCAAACCAAAGTTGCGAAGTAGGACGGGCCATTGCTGCGTGAGCTGGGCCTGGGCACGGGTCCAATCTGGCTGATGCAAATCCACTGCCTGTGACGCAGCTGTCGCGACGCGATGGGCACGCTCCAGCATGGCCTCCTCGTTCAAATTTCCCATGTGCATCCACGGGAATAGCAGTGTGACGCAAATAATAAGCAGCACCGACGAGCCGAACAGCAAGCTTATTTTTCGGGCAAGGGAGACTCGTAACCAGCGGCGGGTATTCATAGAGCAAGCTCTACATCTGTTGTAACGTCCGGAAGCAGATTCACTCCGGGATTAACTATCCATGCTACGCGACACGTAACTATCCGTCGCACTATAACATCCTGCGTTGTGGTGCATCGCTTTATGGCGACTTTCCTGCGAGAAATACTGGTTCTTGACCAAAGCTCAAAAAAAGAGCTTGCTCTAGATTACTCCGCTTTCGCATTTCGTCGAATGCGTTGCGTTGTTTTAGTATAGCATAAGGTCTACATTTGGCTCACATAGCCTAGATGCGGACAATTGGGCTAGGCGAGAAACTAGGCAAGAGACTAGGAGACATTCGACGTCGCAGGCGATGGGCCTTTCCCGCTAAGCCAAAACCACGCTCGGAATGAAATGCGCTTAATATCTTCAATAATGAGATAAAACGAGGGCACCGCTACGAGTGTCAAGACGGTGGCGAAAGCTAGGCCCGATGCAATGGACAGGGCCATGGGGATGAGGAACTTGGCTTGGAATGAGCGTTCCATCAGCAATGGCGCGATACCGAATACTGTGGTCATGGAAGTCAGCAGGATAGGCCGAAGTCGACTCTTGCCGCTTTCTATGACCGCCTCTTCGATGGGCGTACCCTCGGCTAATCTGCGATTGACAAAGACGACGAGCACCAGCGAATCGTTGACGACGATGCCGGTTAGCGCGACCAAGCCAATCGCAGATAACATGGTGAAAGGGAATCCCATGAACAAATGGCCCGCCACGGCACCAATCATACCGAACGGAATCACCGACATGACGATCAATGGCTGAATGTAACTCTTGAATAATCCGGCAAGGATGATGTAAATCATGAGCGAGGCGATCATGAAATCTTTCTTGAGCGAACCAAACGTGCGCTGCGTCTCAAGCTTTTGGCCACCGAACTCAAAACGCACATCAGGATATTGCTCAGCTAATGCGGGTAAACTTTGCGAGATAGCTGCGATGATATCATCCGGTGTTGAAATATCCGAATCGACGTCCGCCGTGACAGTGACCGTGCGTCGTTGATCTTTACGCCGAATGGAAGCGTAGCCAATCCCCTCAGTAAGCCGCGCGACCTCTGTAAAGGGAACCAAATCACCGGATGGCGTTTTGATGCGCATGGTTTCAATGTCGTAAATGTGACGACGATACTCCGGCAGGTATCGCACCATGATCTTCACATCTTCCGTACCGCGCTGCACTTTGTTGGCTTCATAACCATAAAAGGCCGCGCGAACCTGCGTAGCTAAGGACTCGGTGGTCAGGCCTAGCGCGCGGGCAGAATCAAATAATTCGACCTGCACCTCGCGTCGACCGGAATCAAAATCGTCCACAATGTCGGAAACCCCGTCGTAGGTAGTTAATTGAATTTTTACTTCTTCGGCGGCAGCCCCAAGCGCTTCCAAGCTATCACCGCTAATTTCCAGATGAAACGGTGCACCGCCCGGGCCGCCTTGGATGCTGTCGAAATTGAGCCTGTCGACGCCGGCGATGACTCCCGCTTTTTCGCGAAGGAAATTGACAATGTCCTGGCTGGTGCGATTGCGATCCTCTGAAGGCACTAATTCTATAAACACTTGAGACAAATGAGACTGCGGGGCTGATAGCATCAAGTCATTGCTTACGCGCATACCAACCAGGGTGTACATGTTCTTTAATTCAGGTAACCCGAGGGCCGCGCGCTCGATTATGTCAGCGGCTTCCACCGTCTGTTCGATGGGCGTGCCCACATGCATTTCCAAATTGGCGACAACTGTCTCCGAATCCATACTCTGAATAAGCACATAGGGCACCCGGCCACTGACCACCAAACCGAGCGTAACGATCAACAGAAATACCAATGCCGCTGTGGTAACATAGCGATATGAAACCGCTAGGCGAAGGAGTTTTTCATAGACCGCACTGAGCTTTTCTTGGAAGTACAATTGCTGGATATAACGCAAACGCCTGGTTAGAGATCGCCACCCCTTCGACAAGCCATTTCTTTGACCGATGCCACTATTGTGATGGCTCGCTTTCTGAGGAATATGCAACCCGTGGGCAAGGTGTGATGGCAAAATGGCTAGAGATTCTAGTAGTGAAACGGTTAGTGCGATGCTAACGACTACGGGAAGCACGCCAATCCAATCGCCGATTTGACCGTCCATGTACATCAACGGAATGAAGGTAATGACCGTTGTCATTACGGTGCATGTGACTGGCCAACTGACCTCTTCCCCCGCGCTAATCGCGGCTAGCTTAGGTTCAACACCTTTTTCGATTTTGCTGTAAATGTGCTCTGCCACAATGATGGCATCATCGACAAGCAGACCAAGTACGATGATAAGGCCTAGCATGGTGATTAAATTAAGCGATTGCCCCAGAAGCTGCATACAGATCAAAGAACCAGCGACAGCCAGGACCAGCCCCATCATCACCCATAAAGCCACGCGCCAGTGCAAAAATAGTAAAAGGCACAGGGTCACTAATACCAAACCCCAAAAACCGTTTCGGGTGAGCAATTCAAGGCGTCCTTCGATGAAAACGGAAAGGTCGTTGTGAATGGCTACGTTGACATCGGAGGGGTATTGCTGCTTCGCGCCTAATTCGTAGGCGGTGGCGAGATCGTCTCGTCCGGTGAAAAGGCTCACGAATCGTTGCGTCAGCGAGCGGGACAACGGCTCACCGGATTTCCCGGCCACCATCGCGCGGACCAGCCCGGCTATTTCAATGGCATCTTGATCTGCAGTCTTATACACCACGACATCTACAGAAGATTGACCGTCGAACTGACCGATCACATCCACGTCTTCGAAGCCGTCTACGATCGTGGCCACGTCGTTGACTCGAACGGTTTTGCCTGCAGAATCACTAAAAATTACCGTATCGACAAGTTCTGCGCCGATGTCCGTCTCGCCAAGTGTACGGACGGCTACGTTTGCGCCTTTGGTACGCAACTGTCCGCCTGGTAGGTCGAGATTGCTTTCCGTTACAGCGCGAGCAACATCAAGGAAGGAGAGATTGTATTCCGCTAGCTTGCCCGGGCTGACTTCAATACTGATTTCATCTTTTCTCGTGCCGTTCAAGCGAACGTCGGTCACACCTGGCAGTTCTAGAATTTCTCGTTTAAGTCGATCGCCTAAATCTTTGAGCCTGCGATCATCCAAGTTTCCATACAACGCGACGCTAAGCACTGGCCACTTGGGGTCGAACTTTGCGACCTGTGTTTCTAATGCTTCGGTAGGAAAATCGTCTGAGGGGATAGTGTCAATGGCAGATTTAATATCTGTAACCGCTTGATCGACATCGTCGAAGCCGCTTTCTAGCTCGGCGATGATGGTGCTCGCCCCTTCGTTGATCGTGGAATACAAAGTCTCTACACCGTCGATGTCTTTGATTTTTTCTTCGATTTTTAACGTGATACCTTTTTCGGTTTCCGTCGGCGTTGCCCCCGGGTATTGAGTCGTCACCAGTACCCGGTTAGGCCTTGATTCAGGAAACATTTCACGCACGAGCGTTAGCCCGCTGAACGCACCGCCGACCAACATAGCCATCATCGCGAGATTAACGAGGATGGGGTTTTCTACGCTAAATCGAGGAAGCGAGGTCATGGCGCGGTCTCGCGTTGGGTGGCCAACGATAGGTCTTTCGTATTCGACTGCGGGGCCTGCTTGGACGCAGCCAATAGCCCGCGCGCGGGTGAACCGTTATCGAGCCGGGCGGTATAGCTGGCGATGACTTGATCGCCAACTTGCAAATCACCTGCAACAATTGCCCGGTCGCCGACCAAACGAACGACGTCAACGCGACGCACGCGTGCAACATCGTTTTCGATGACCAGCAGCTGCCCCTCCCGCACCGCGCCGCGCGGTACAGCTAAGCATTGCCCATACATCGCGCCTTGTACATCGGCACTGACAAATGTCCCTGGTATGAGAGGGTGTTTTTGTATCGTATTATCCACGTCGACATAGACGGCTACGGTACGAGACTTCGAGTCGGCAGAGGCGGCTAATCGCGCGACGGTTCCCTGCCATGCGAGGTGGGGCATGCTCTCTGAGTTTAGATGTACTACTGCGCCCACCTGAATGCGATCATGCACCCCAGAAGGAAGTTGAATCGGAATTTCTACATGGGACGGGTCGATCAAGGTGAGGATAGTCATGCCTTGTGAGACGCGGTCGCCAACGTCCACGGTTAGCGCTTCGATAGTTCCCGCGAACGGGGCTTGGATGGTACACCGGGCGACATTAAGTGCAGCCAGCGCCCGGGCGGCCTCGTTTCCCCGCTGTGACGCACGAATCTGCTGCTGCCTTGGCTCGTTTCTGGCTAGCTCCAATTCAAAACCTTGCAACACGCGTCGGGCTTGTTGGTAGGCTAAGTTGGCAAAGTCGTATTCTTTTTTCGCGGCATGGCCTTGCTCGAACAGGCTGGACACCCGCTTCTTTTCTGATCGCGCGACTTCTACTTCTAACTGTGCGGTACTGATTACTTCCTCTAATTTAGCCGCTTCGATGGCTAGTTCATTTAAATATGCTACGTCTGCCTGTAATCGGGACAGGGCTTGTTCTAGCAGATGATTATATTCACGTGTGTCGAGCCGAATGAGTTCTTGCTTATCGCCGACGGTCGACCCTTCTTCGATGTTATCGACTCGTTCGACTACCGTTGCAGCCACTTCAGAAGCCAGCGCAGCAACGCGGTCAGGCCGAGCGGTACCATAGCCAACGAAGTGCTCGACCACGTCTTCCACCTCAACCAAGACTGTTTCGACGACTGGGGCAATATCTTGCGCTACGTGGCGCATAGGCTGGACGCGTGTGGCGATTAGCAACTTCGCAATGGCTAAGCCCGCGCTGAGTAGGATGACGCATAAAATCAATGAGGCGATAATTTTCCGGTATTGAATCATGGAAGCCACATTACGCGATCGAAGCCAATACGGTGTTACCGATTTCCTGCATATCATTCGCCACAATAAACGCTAGACCATCTACGCCAAGCTAATATATCATAGTACTAGAATAGTCGCTGGCCGGTACAGACTCGTTCGACTTTTCTGACGCGAAACCACAAAACAGCAAAGCCAGCATCGCGTTGTCGGTAAAATGAATGTCCATCGTGCAAATTTTGGCAAGTGAAAAAGTTCATGCGTTAGCCGATGCCATGTTATACCGACTTCGCATGGCAGACTTCGCAAGCATCGCAAAAAGAGCGTATCTAAAAAGTTGGCCCGGCGGGGTAACCGGGCCTTGGGGACCGCCCAATGGGGGATCGGACGGCGAGTGAGAACTTTTATAATGCAGAGGAAAAGTAAATGCCTTCCCCCCTAGCAGCCCCATCTTAGCAGAAATTAACTGAAACATGAACAACTAATTAAGAAATTATTGCGATAGAATTAAGGTCACGTCCCATAACAAACGCTCTGTGGCGATATTTTGTTGTTTGGCAATAGTAGGCGTCCTCGTGCGCTTATATTTGGGGGCTTATGAATCCTTCGATTTCTGGCTATGCTTCGCTCGGCCAAGGCGTATTAAGTCGCCCATTCTTCGGTAGTATCCGAACGATGGGTCATCCGCCGCTAATCATCTATTTTGATCGCTATCCAGTGTTGTAATGAGTATGACGTAATCAATTAGTGTTCGATGATCATTGACACTGTGCACGTCAATTCTATACTGCGCGACAGTCTCGGCCAGCCTTAACTCAGGCACGGCTATGGATGGCTGGTGTCCAGATTTTGCCGACGACGGATCCCTAAATTCTTATGATTCAAGTGCGCTGGATCTGCTTATTCGCCTTATCGTTGGCTTTGCCATTGGCTGCCCAACGCCCTGCCCCATTGGCTGACTCCGTGCGTACCCCATTATTACCGGCTGAGGTGTCTGATCTGCCTGTCAATATAGATGGTGAGCTAGCCCTACTCTTTGAAGAGGATGACGGAACACACGTTGTCCACGTAATCGGTGATTTTTCTCTACAATTAGGCGGGGCAGAGGGTCAGACCATCCACAGCCGAGAAGCCGTGGTGTGGATTGAAAATTTTGAGGCCAAGGGAGCCGAAGGGCGGCGTTATCAAATCATACTCTGGCAGGATGCCCAAGTCCGCGAATTCGGCGGCACCATGACCACCGGGCCAGCGCTATTTGTCACCTTGGCGAGTAAAGGGCCATTGTCTATTGCGACGGATGATTACGCCCACCAATCCTCGCTCGAGAGTCGGGCGTACCAATATGGGCAAAAAATTCGCCAGGATTTGGCCAGTGCTCAGGCCGATGTCGTGGCGACCGATTCGTCATTAAGTGTGATCGATACGACCGGACTGGGTCGGCCATCGCGCACGCAGGGAATTAAGCCGGTAATCTCTTTTAGAACTGAAGGCGACCTGACAGGGCCAATTGCGGGTGGCGAGCATCAATATGTGACGGTCATCGGCGGCGTGCACCTATCTCGCGGCACACCTGGAACCGATGATTTTCTTGAAATTCGGGCCGACCGGGTCGTGGTCTACCTCCCTGGCGATGCGGAATTCCCATCTTTGTCTGATTCACCAAGTGCGCAGGCTATGGGCGGAAAAAAGGAAGATGCGGTTAAGGGTGATTCGCCAGCGGAACTTCGTCAGGCCAAGCGCCGCCGCAACAATCGACCTACTCTATCAGGCAGTTTTGGAGATGTGGAAGTTGAAGCCGTCTATCTGGAAGGCGACGTACAGATGCTGCAAGGCCCTAATGTCATTCGGGCCTCGGAACTGTACTACGATTTACTTCGCGATAAGGCGCTCATCTTAGATGCCGTCGTCCGACTCATGGCTCCAAAACGAAATATACCGCTATACGTCAGAGCAGAAGAGATTCGCCAATTATCCACCTCGGAATTTTCCGCTACCGAAGCCAAGCTCACGACCAGCGAATTTTTCACGCCTCATTATCATGTTGGGGCGGGGCATATCGACATTGTCAACCACACACTGGCGAGTCCCACCGGTGGCCAACAGGTGCGCGCGGGAAGTTTCCGAATTGAAGATGCCACGTTAAACGTAAGCGGCACACCCATCGCGTATTGGCCATACATTCGCGGCAGCGTGGATACGAGCGAGACGGCCATCCGCCGTGTACGCACTGGCTTTAGCGATGACTTTGGCCTGGAGTTTGAGACGAGCTGGCATTTGTTCCATGTGCTCGACCTTGAACGGCCCGATGGTTTTGACGGGACATTAGACCTGGATTTCTATTCCGAGCGTGGGCCGGCTATTGGCGTTGACATTGATTATGAGCGTGATCGCTACTTCGGTCTGATTAAATCCTATCTGCTTAGCGACGACGGCGAAGATTTTCTTGGCGAACAACGTGAGGAACAGTCTCGAAAAGAAATTCGCGGCAGATTTTTGCTCCGACATCGACAATATCTCGAAGACGACTGGCAACTATCGCTAGAAATTTCGTATCTATCCAACGACGGATTCCTCGAGGAGTTTTTCGAAAGCGAATTCGACAACGATAAAGAACAAGAAACCTTGTTGTATCTCAAAAAGCAACGTGAGAATTGGGCCTTTACTGCAACGCTGCAGGGGCGCATACTCGATTTCGAAACCCAAACCGAGCGATTGCCAGACTTAGCCTACTATCGGGTGGGTGAGCCTTTGGGCAATGGGGTGAATTGGTATGGCGAGTTTCATTCTGGCCTGGTGCGATATCGGCCTGGTAATCAGTCATTTAGAGAATTTCTTCGTGAAGGTTCTCTCGTAGGATCGGGCAGTGTCATACGTCAAGATGCCAGACAGGAGCTTACGTATCCCCTAGATGTCGGGCCTGTTCGGTTGGTTCCTTTTCTCGTGCTGCGTAATACCCTATGGGATGATACGCCGGAACAGGGCGGACTTGGGCGTATTTACGGCGCGGCTGGGGTGCGTGGTAGTCTCTATCTGTCTCAACTCGATCGAGACGTAAAGTCATCCATGTTCGATCTTGATGGCCTACGTCATATCGTCAAACTCGATGTATCGGCTTGGGCCAGCGAAGCGAACCATACCCGCGACGAATTGTTTCCGTTTGATGATACGGTGGAAGGTATCAATGACGCCGACGGCGTGTTGATCGGCGTGCGTCAGCGATGGCAGACCAAGCGTGGAGAAGGTGAGACCCGTCGAACGGTTGATGTGCTCACGGTGGATGTTGAAGCGGGCTTTTTTAATGATAGCGACAATGAGGATCAGACCAACGGATATATTCCGCTTAGCCGGCCGGAAGAAAGCGTGACCAGAAACTTTGTGAATTCGTCAGTCATTTGGCGTATGAACGATCGCACGGCCTTGGTCAATGAGATGAACTACGATGTCAATGATGGCGAGTTGGACGTTTGGAATGTTTCTTACGTGGTAGATCGCTCGCCTCGCCTGAGTTACTTGTTAGGGTATCGCTTCATCGAAGAAACTGGCTCGAACTTATTGGCGATTGATATGAACTATCGTTTAAGCGAAAAACATCTACTAGCGCTACGTGAGCGATTTGATATTGCCCGTGGTCAAACACTTGATTTTACAGTGGGTTTGGTGCGAAAGTTTCCTCGTTGGTTCGGCGCGGTCTCGTTTGAACTCGATGAAGCGGAAGACGATTTCGGCGTGAGTTTTAGTTTATGGCCTGAGGGTCTGCCCAAAGCGGCGCTGGGGTCAAGACGATTCACGGGCTTAGCCACTTCGACGCAGGTGCTTAATAAATAGCTGACATCGTTGATGAAGATGCTGGCATCCCCAGCATTACGAATTTCCACGTGGGCACTGCACTAATGAGCATTATGGGGAAATAGGCTAACACCGGCGAAGACACCCTACCGTGTCTTCGCACTACAAATGAACTAACTAATCGCCCCTTCAATCGGCCCTAGCGCGAAGGGTTAATTCCGGAACTGGCTACTTCTTTTTTTTCTTGGCTGTGGTTTTCTTCTTGGCAGGGGCCTTCTTTTTCGCCGCAGCCTTTTTCACAACAGTCTTCTTCTTGGCTGGGGCAGTTTTCTTGGCGACTTTTTTCTTCGCCGCTTTTTTCGTCGCGGTCTTCTTTGTCGTCTTCTTGGCAACTACCTTTTTCTTAGTCGCTGCAGCTTTTTTCTTAACCTTCTTAGCCGGTGCCGCCTTTTTCGTTTTCTTTTTAGCGGCCACCTTCTTCACTGCCTTTTTCGTACTCTTCTCAGCCACTTTCTTCCGTTTTACTCTCACCACTTTAGGCGCGATGACTTTCGTTTTCGTAGTTTTAACTGCGACCTTTTCAGGCGATGCTGATTTCGGTGTATTGATGAAGTGTAAGGGGCTTTTTACTTTTGGCTGAACGACTAATTCATCGGCGGCGACGATACGCAAATTCTCGTAATGCCCGTCTCTGGTGGAGCGTTCTAAATGTGCTTCCACTTCCTCACGTTCAACGGCTTTGTATAGTGTCATGGTCATGCCATCACACGCATCGCCTAATAATTTCCAAGCGAATGGAATAACTTCTTTGACGCCGATAGAGCGTTTGGGCTGTTCGGCAACTGCAGCCCCCGCAGCCGGGGTTCCTGGACTTGCTGTTGTTGCAACGGCGGTTTCAGTTTTACCGGTATCGCTACTCTTAGTTTCTATATTGTCAGCACTGTTGTTTGCGAGCAAAACTAAATACCTTTGTTGTTATGGTCTTTCGTATCGAATGAGCCAGTTATTAATCTAATACCAGCATCCCCAGTCAGTGGCCCCGTTCGTGGGCAACCCTTTTTACATCGCCACATAGGATACGCCCAGTTACCCCGCCCGGCTAGTGCAATCCCATAATGTCAATTGACGGTTTTTTACGCCCTAATACCCTGGCGGAAACGAACGACCAATCGCCATTTTACCTATGCATCTCTAATTCCGCGCGGTTTTTGGTTGATCCATGATTTTTCGTCCAAAACCGAAATTCTCAATATTCACTCCGTGACCTTTTTGACGACTGGACGCGCCCCAAGCCGGTACTATAATCACAAACCTACCTGACCGTCGAGCATGGCTCGGCAGGCAGGTCGAATAGCCGCGCCTGTAGCTCAATTGGATAGAGTAACTGGCTTCGAACCAGTAGGTTGGAGGTTCGAGTCCTCCCGGGCGCATTGATTATCGCCTAAGTCGCGATAGTTCCCCTTTCGGCAGGTCAGCACGAATCTAGCAACGGATTATTCATCATCCAAGTGCAAGACGGACATAAACGCTTCCTGAGGGATGCCTACGTTACCCACGGTTTTCATGCGATTCTTACCCTTTTTCTGTTTCTCAAGTAGCTTTCGCTTTCGTGAAATGTCCCCGCCATAGCATTTAGCCGTCACATCCTTACGGAACGCCTGCACTGTTTCTCTGGCAATGACCTTAGAGCCGATAGCTGCTTGCAAAGGTATCTCGAACATGTGGCGGGAGATTTCTTTTTTCAGACGAGAAATTAATTTTCTCCCACGGGTCATGGCCTTGTCTCGATGGACAATAACAGCGAGTGCATCGACTGGCGCATTGTTTACGAGAATGTCCATCCTCACCATGTCCCCATGTTTATATTCACCGAGTTCATAGTCTGCGGTGCCATACCCGCGGGTGATGCTTTTTAGTTTGTCGTAAAAATCGTAAATAATTTCGCATAAAGGAATCTTGTATGTCAACATAACCCGCGTAGGCGAAAGGTATTCCGATTTTATTTGCACGCCCCTGCGATCCATACTCAGTTGCATAACCGAGCCGATGCAGTCCGCCGGGATAATCATCTGGACATTGGCAATAGGTTCACGAATTTCATCTATCGTACTCATGTCCGGCAATTCGCTAGGCGATTCGATGCGTACTTCTTCCCCACTTTTGAGAAGCACTTCGTAGGTGACCGTGGGCGCCGTTTGCACCACGGTGATGTCACTTTCACGTTCCAGACGCTCCTGGATAATTTTCATATGCAAGAGGCCCAGAAAACCGCAGCGAAATCCGATACCCAACGCATCTGAGCTGACCGTATTGTAGGTGAACGAGCTGTCGTTAAGCCAAAGTTTTTCCATCGCTTCGCGCAGTTGGGCGGTGGTTGTACCTACACCGGTATAGAAATCGCAAAACACCATCTGCTGCGGCGGATCATAGCCTGGTAAGGCTTTGCTGGTCGGCCTGATGGCGTGGGTGATGGTGTCCCCAATGCTCACATCCGCCAGCGTTTTGATGCCTGCAACGAAATAGCCTACTTCCCCGGCGGATAATGATTCTACCGAAGTCATTTTTGGTCGAAATTTTCCGACTTCCGTGACAATGAATTTTCGATCGACGCCCATGAGCAAAATCTCGTCGCCGCGCTTGAAGGAACCATCGATGACGCGGGCATGAGAAATGACGCCGCGATGTTGGTCGGGCTTGGCGTCATAAATGAGAGATCGCAATGGTGCGCTAGGATCGCCTTTAGGGGCTGGAATTCTTTCTACTACTGCGCGCAACAGGTCATCAATGCCTTCCCCCGTTTTCGCGCTAGTAAATACAGCCTGGGAAGCATCTAAGCCTAGGACCTGTTCAACTTCTAATGCGATGTCTTCGGGATGGGCGGATGGGAGATCAATTTTGTTGATGACCAGAATGATTTCCAGATTAGCTTCGACAGCTAGGTAGGCATTGGCTACGGTTTGTGCTTGCACGCCTTGGGTCGCGTCTACCAAAACCAACACGCCCTCGCACGCGGCGAGTGCGCGTGAAACTTCGTAATGAAAATCCACATGACCCGGAGTGTCGATAAGGTTGAACATGTAGTCTTTGCCATCGCATTTGTATGGCACGGACGCACGATTGGCTTTGATAGTAATACCCATCTCGCGTTCGAGGTCCATGTCATCGAGAAACTGGGCGCGCATCTCCCGGGCTGTAATGGCTCCGGTGTGTTCGAGGATGCGGTCAGCTAGCGTGCTCTTACCGTGGTCGATGTGGGCTACGATGCTAAAATTTCGGATGAGACTCAGGTCAGCCATAAGTTGTGTTCATTCAAAGTATAATTCGCGATTGACCCCAGTGAATCGCAGGTAGCGAGCCACCTCATCACGATCGAGCGGCACAAAGCTACCGAGCCTTACATCGGCGAAAAAACGATTTTACGCCGATGTTGGCTAGCCCCATAGTATAGAGCACCTGCGGCTAGTGCCAACTGCTACGATTTTTAGGCTAGGGCCAAACCATCACATGGCTTCATAATCGGGTTTTGTAGGAATTATATCGCCAGATAACGTATAAATCGCAACCACTACGACGTATAAACGCGACGGGCTTCTTGATTCTGAACAGGACTTGAAACATTCAATCTTGTATCCCGTGGGATGAGACGCGTTGGGGGAGCAGGCTAGCTACCAATAATACGCTAACATCATCATTATACCCGCCGCGGCTACGGTCGAGGCGTGTAGCACGTAAGGGGCATGCCAGGAATTGCAACGGTAGGCTATATATCCAAGGAATACGCCACCGGGAAACGATAGCAGAAACTCGCGTCCGTTCTTGCCCCAGTGGATCATACCGAATAGCACACCTGTCAGCAATACGGCACCCAAGCAGCCGTCCGGCAACCCTGCCCAGCGCGTGATGCGCTGAACCCCAACTGCGCCTTTAGTGGGTTGAGCCAGACCTACCCATTGCAAATTTTTTCGGAGGCCAGATGTTGCATCCTGGACTATCTCCGGTGGTTCGGGCCACTTGTGTCCTCGGCGAAACAGGCCAAGTAGCGTGCCCTCTAGCAACGAATGTTCGCAAAACAATACGACGATGTAGTATGAAACGATTCTGGCAGGACCAGCTTGCACGTATGGCTTATAGTATCCTGCGAACCCCGGACTATGTACCATCCAATAAAGAAATGGGATTGATATAACGAAGCTACAAGCCACGATACGTAGCAATAGTTGGTTGGGCCTGCGCCAACCCAAATCCGATAAAGGTCCAGGACGAATTATGAACATCGTGATGAGCGGAATGAGAAATGCAGACACAACGTAGAACCCCCCTGCTTGCAAATGCAAAGAGGGGGAGTCTACGCCGATTGTGCCATACATTGCCGCGACCAATCGATGGATCGCCAACTGAGGCCAGCGCCATACATGACGAAACGCCGGGCCAATCCAAATGGGCGGAACTACGACCATCCAAAGCACATAGAGGCTCGCAAGCACCATGGCAAGCCTCGTTGATCCGCCCGTAACTTTGAGCGGAACAGTCAACTTTTTGGTCACGGCATGGAGACCAGCGTCGAGTCGCAGGAACCACCGTCGCCATTTTCAAGATGCAACGATAAATTTCCATTGGCAGGATCGAGCGTTAACATCAAGGTGTGATCACCCACACCGAACGCCGTAACACCGCTCGCCGTTCCAGTCAGATCGCCCGTTAGGGAAATGGTGATATCTTCGTTTCCGGTCAATCCGGTCAGAGTCAGCACACCATTGTTGTTTACGACAGAAACCATATCGTCATCGTCACCGCAGCTAGTCGCCCCAGTATAGTTGCCAGCGGCCCCAACCAATGACTGAGGTGATACCGTATCCGAGGCCATGCAGTTACCTGTGCCTGGATCGCAAGTTTCACCTGCCGGACACATTACATCCACATTGGTACAGGAACCATCCGCTTCGCAGGTATCCGTTGTACACAGATCGCTATCATCACAGTCATCGTCACTGTCACATTCTGGGCATGCACCGTCGGGTTCCGTGCAGGCCGTACCATTGTCACATGTAACTGGTATACCATCAGTGCAATTAAATGTTCCGCCATCAGCGCTACACATTTCAACTCCATTGCACGCAAGGCCGTCGTTGCAGGGGTTGTTAAGGCATGGGTCACACCCAGTAGCCCCAATAAGCGAGAAAAATACGACCACCGTAGCCAGCTGCCGCGTCCAGACAATCGACCGCAGCGAAGTTTGTACGTTGTTCATCATACATCCTTTCATAATGTTTAAATGTCACTAGTTAAGCACAGCCCGATTGTTCAAATGTTATGCATGCTTAGGTATGTGGCAAGGCCCGCGGCGACAATGTCAACAATCGGGCGTATTTGGGGGCAAAAGAGTGGCTACGCACTAAACATCTTTTCACATATGGCGACCTATTCGTCTTACGGGGATATACTAGCCAACTTGTTACGCTTGATAGGCCGAGGCCGTGTGACGAATTATGAATACCAACCAAGCAGGACATCATAAACCCGAACGCGCTTGGCCAGGCGTGATTGTCTGGACGGCTGGTTTAGCAGCGACCGTTATCGCGTACTTTCAGATTTCTGATGACATCGTTAATGTCGTGAATTATGACGTGACAACAATGGGTGAGTCTACGCCGGCGATTACGCTTTCGCTGACCATTCCGCTTGTCGTACTCGCCTGTGTTTTTTTCGTGATGATTCGCAGGAAAGCTTGCGCACAGACTTGCAACGAAGCTGGACGACTCAATCATGATCAGCCATACCTATCGTTGACGGCAGCAAAAGCGGGCTGGCCACTCGCGCTGACCATAGTAATCTCGGCTTGGTGGGTGTGGGATAGACCCATTAATTTTATGGCCATGTCATGGGCCATCATCGGCTTGGCTTGGTCCATTGACCGTCTTGGGCGCGGCGCGATAGTCCCACGAGAATCAAAACACTGGCATCGCATCGCCCCCCTGCTTCTCGTATCTGCCATTCTCGCGAGTACCGTTTGGCACACACTACAGCAGGTCAATTTCTGGCAACACTTTCTGCTAGGCTATGCAGACTTTGGCCTATTCACTACGGAACTAGAGCATTGTTTACCGTGGAAAGACGTCGGCTCGGCTCGATTCAGCGACACCCGCATGGGCTATCACTTTGTGCCTATGTTCTATTTGCTGGTCCCTTTCTATGCCCTCTTCCGATCGCCCATATTTCTCATGGCTGTAGGAACCTTAGCCTTAAACGTAGCCGCGATTCCATTTTATCAATTGGCAAAGCATCGCACGCAGTCGTCAATGGTCGCACTACTGGTCGGACTGGCCTGGCTGGCATTGCCTTCGATGTCGCGACTACCCTACTCGAACACGTATGGCTTTCAGTCTATTTATCTCGCAGTCCCTTGGCTAGCTTGGACATTCTCTTTAGCGATGCAAAATCGCTGGCGCTTGTCGCACCTTTGCCTTTTTGGCGCGATGCTATGTGAGGAAACAGTTTGCGGCGCAGCGCTTGGTTGGGGCCTGTATCTATGGCTCTGGGGTGGTCGCCGACGAGATGGATTATGCATCGCTGCTGGCGCTGTTGCATACCTTATTCTATGCACAACTATTTTAATCCCCGCATTTCAAGGAGAAGGCGAATATACAAGGCTCATGCTTTTCGGTGAATTGTCGCCGGCCACCATCCTCGATCGTCTGACTCGATCGCGCGTCCCCATGTACCTGCTTGCCCTGGCCGGGCCTATGTTATTCGCGTTGGTACGACAATGGCGGATGCTGCTCATCGCCATGCCCACGCTATCTCTTGTCTTACTCATGCACCAGACGGATTATCTCAATATCAAGTACTGGCACCACAGTTCAATACTCCCGGTATTGTTCACAGCTGCCACGCTAGGCATCACGTGCAAGAGAGATTTTCATATTCAAGTATTACCAGCCGCGGGCTTCAGCCCGCGCGGTGGCACAAAAGTCAATGATGACTCCAGTACAAATAGTCACGCATCGATCGGCGGGCCGATGGCCTTGCTCGTGTGCGTGCTCCTTTTTCATTTCTGGATGGGCAGTTCCCCTTTTGCTCAATCGCAACGCATATATTCAGCGAACCAACGCCTCAACAGTCCTGATCCAAGAATGAAGGTGATCGATCTGGTCAGAGCACAATTTCCACCCAAGCAAACCACAATCGTAGCCACCGAGCGTATGGCCGCTCATTTCACGGATTACCGCATGGTCTTACCCGCGCCGCTGATAATATTTGCTCATACTGTGGCTTCTCCCCATCTTCTGATACTAGATAGAAGCGATACCTGGGATAAGATAGGCCTAGAGCAAACCTTCGACCAAACGCTGTCACAGGCCTCCGACGCAGGCTTCACGTTAATTAAAGAGCACGGCCCGGTGCTGATACTGGCGAATGAAGCGACGCGAGAATAGCGGCATATTTGCCAATTCGAGCCAATCCCTGTACAATAAAACAAGCGCTTGTTAGAGGCATGCCCTCTGCTGTCCTAAGGAGGATATCGGGCGATGGCTGAGTCGACGGCACAACGGTTGGACGAAGTATTGATGGTGGCGGAGTCGCTTTTTGCCCAGCGGGGATACGAGGCGACAAGCGTGCGGGACATAGCTGAGGCCTTGGGTCTGCAGGCTGGCAGTTTATACGCCCACATCGAGAGCAAGGACGATTTACTTCATCAAATTCTGAGTCGGGCGGCCGACAGATTTTTTCTGGCTTCCAAACCAATCGTCGAATCTGATTTGGTGCCGGTCGAGAAATTGCGCCGGCTGATGCTCGCTCATGTGCAAGTCATCACCAGTGACCTTAACGCCGCAGCGGTTTATTCGACGGAATGGCGACATCTGACAGAGCCTCGCTGCGGTGAATTTGCGGCCCGTCGGGATGAATACGAAATCATGGTCCGCACGCTGGTCCGTGACTGCATCCGCGAAGGCACCATCGGCGATGTGGACGAAAAATTTGCCTCGCTATTAATTTTGTCTTCTATGAATTGGATTTATCAGTGGTACAAAGTTGATGGGCCTATGTCACCCGATGACATCGCCCGTAAATTGACTGACCTGCTGTTCAAAGGTTTGCGCAGGCCCGCCGGGTAGTGCGCACGCGTAAATGGGCGACTCGTTCACAATTAATGCTGAGCAACTTTTTTGCATCGGCAAGTAGAGGTAGACATTGATGGTCATAGCTATTGATCCTGAACTTAATAAGTTATCCAAAGAGGAATGCGAGCTTCGACTCGAAGCTTTTGAAGGCCGCATCGCGCGGGGCGATAAAGTCGAAGCGACGGATTGGATGCCGCAGGAATATCGTAATCAGCTCATTCGCCTGATCCACGTTCACGCCAACAGTGAAATTTGTGGCGCGCTGCCTGAAGGCAAATGGATCCCTCACGCCCCTTCCTTTAAGCGAAAAATGGCGCTGCTGGCCAAGGTGCAGGACGAAGTGGGTCATGCCCAGTTGCTATATCGAGCCGCGGAAACCTTGGGCGCGTCGCGCGAGCAGATGATCGAAGATTTAATTTCTGGCAAGTCAAAATTTTCTAACGTGTTTCATTATCCCGCTGAGATTTGGACGGACGTGGCGATTATCGCCTGGCTCATTGATGGCGCAGCCATTGTCAATCAGATGATGATGTCCGATGGATCGTATGGGCCTTACGCGCGAGCGTTGAAGCGTATTTGTTACGAAGAAGCGTTCCATCTGAAGCATGGCTATGAGATGGTTGTCACGATTGCACAAGGGACCAAGAAGCAGCGTGAGATGCTGCAAGACTCTTTGAACCGCTGGTGGCCACCGATTATGATGTTTCATGGTCCTTCAGATAAAGAATCTAAACATACGTCGATGTTGGTGCAGTGGGGTGTAAAGCTCAAGACCAACGACGAGCAGCGTCAGCAATTTCTACGTCAGTTCGTCCCTAAAATGATTGACCTGGGCTTGAAGATACCTGATCCCAACCTGCGCCTAGATAAGGAATCTGGTGATTGGCTATACACCGAACCCGATTGGAGTGAATTCAAGCGGGTCGTGAATGGTGGAGGCCCGGCATCTGGCGATCGTGTCGCGACGCGAAAGTTAGCCCACGAAGAAGGTCGCTGGGTGAGAGAGGCGCTGTCTGCGGCGGCGGCGAATCAGCCAGTTCCGATGCCCACGATGACAAATTAAGTGGTGGAAAAGTTTTCTGGATCGGTACGCGAGCCGGAAAAAGCAGGAGATCGGAGAAAAAGCGAGAAAGAAGAGAGAGCGAAGAGTGGGCGTGCCACTGTGCTAGGTATAGCCGCACGCCTACTTCGTCGCTTAATTTCGGTTGGCAATAGATTTAGTGCCTTCCCGCGACCGGCACGAGGAGTAAGTGACTTATGGTCGACACACAATGGCCAGTGTATGAAGTTTTCCATCAGCAGGCGCGAGGGGAGCCTCACATCCACGTAGGGGCCGTACATGCGCCGGATGCGGAGATGGCGCTGGTGATGGCTAAGGAACAATATTGTCGCCGGCAGGCCTGCGTTAATCTTTGGGTTGCCCCAGCCACGGCGATACTAGCCACTGAATATCAAGACGGCGATATGTTTGAACACGCCACGGACAAAAGCTATCGTGAGTCGTGGGGATATAAAACACCTAAAACAATTAAGACATCTGACGAGGAGACTTCAAAGTGATGGCTACGATGGAGACTCTACAAGATTTAGATGCACCGTTAAAATCAGCCGTGATCGATTTGCTTTACCGCTTAGCTGACGACGCAATCATCATCGGTCATCGCGGTTCAGAGTGGACCGGCTTCGCGCCTATCCTCGAAGAAGACATCGCTTTTTCCTCGATGGCCCAGGACGATATGGGTCATGCCCACGCTTTCTATCAGATGTTACACGAACTGGGCGAACCTGATCCGGACACCAACGTCTTTGGCCGAAAGTTGGATCAGTGGAAGTGTGCGAGCCTAGTAAGCCTTTCCAGTGAGCGCGATTGGGCGATGAGTCTCGTTCGTAAATATTTTTATGATGTCGCGGAGTCTCTGCGATTAGATTCACTAGCCAAGGGCACCTTGATTCCCTTAGCCCAGCTCGCGCGAAAACTAAGTTCAGAGAAAAAATACCATCTTATGCACGGGCACATGTGGATGCCGAGACTTGGTAAAGGGACCAGTGAGAGTCATCAGCTTATGCAGCATGCGGTAGATACTTTATACCCGCATGCACTGGGCATGTTTGAATCGACTGATGCGGATTCATTATTAGACCAAGCCGGGGTATGTCCGCAAGAAAACGATTTACAACAACGATGGGTAGCCGAAGTCGATAAGATACTAAGCGAAGCGACGTTGAAAGTTAGTGTGCAGTCGTCGCCGGTGTATGGTGGCCGGGTTGGGGAGCATCCTGACGACCTGGCTACGCTGCTTGAAAATATGCAATTGGTTTACAACTTGGATCCAAGTGCAAAGTGGTAGTCACTATGTCTTCTTCTGATGAGTCGAAAAGTGCAGGCGAGGTGTCGCGGCCTCGCAATAAACGGCTTCGCGCGATCTGGCAGTCGCTAGAGTCTGTCACCGATCCGGAAATCCCGGTTATTAACATCGTCGAAATGGGCATGATTAACGATGTCCGAATTGATGAAGAGCATGTGACAGTGGACATGACACCTACATTTGCGGGTTGTCCAGCGTTGGAATTTATTCGTAGCGAGATACGAGCGGCTGTCAGCGCTTTTGAGAAGGATGTAAAAGTTAATGTGGTCTTTGATCCGCCGTGGTCAACGGATCGTATAACCGAGCCAGCCCGGCAAAAGCTCAAATCTTTCGGCTTAGCCCCTCCGACCGCCGGCGATTGCGCGATAAACCAAGAAGGCATGCAGCACGTGCCTTGCCCGCTGTGCGACTCCACCAACACCTCACTCGAATCAATCTTTGGACCAACCTTGTGTCGGTCTATTCATTATTGCCATAAATGCTTGCAATCGTTCGAGCATTTTAAAACTATTCGGTAGGTTTTCTTACCGAGCCGCGGGCTTCAGCCCGCGCGGAGTTTGAATATTAATGTGCATCTAATAAAATTGGCGCGACACGCCATAGATAAGCCTGCTGAAACGTTTCATTAAACTCGCGAGTCCGCGCGGGCTGAAGCCCGCGGCTCGTTTTTTGTGCCACTTCATTGTCTCTCGAATCAATCAGTCACGGGCGACTTGGCACACGGACACAAACATTCTTGGGTTCAGTGTAGAACCGCAGCGCCTCTAGGCCACCTTCTCGGCCCATGCCGCTTTGCTTCATGCCGCCGAAGGGGACGCGCAGGTCTCTAACTAGCCAGCAATTAATCCATACTGTGCCCGCATTAATTCGATCAGCGACGCGATGTGCTCGGCCTACGTCTTTGGTCCACACGGATGCGGATAGGCCATAGTCGGTGTCGTTGGCGAATGCCACGACCTCGTCCTCATTTTCAAACGGGGTGATCGTACATACCGGGCCAAAGATTTCTTCCTTGTTCACGCGGCAGTGAATCGGTAAATCGGTAATCACCGTCGGCGCTATAAAATAGCCATTTTTGCATCGCTCACCAGCCACGATAGCCGCCCCCCCGCCGCAGCGAATTTTCCCGCCTTCATCACGGGCTAACTGCAAATAGGACAACACTTTCTCGAATTGAACTTTCGAAACGATCGCGCCTTGATCGGAATCTTTTTCGAGCGGATCACCGACTTTGAGTTTCTTCGCGGCTTCGACAAACTGCTCGACGAACTTCTCGTAGATCGATGACTCGACATATATACGCGAACCGCACAGGCACACTTGCCCCTGATTAGCAAAAGAAGATTTCAGACTACCACGGACAGCCGCGTCGATCTCTGCGTCGGCAAAAATGATGTTGGGATTCTTACCGCCCATTTCTAGAGCGACCTTCTTAAACATCGGCCCTGCGCTGCGGGCAATTTCAGCCCCGGTGGCAGTGCCTCCAGTAAAAGAAATCGTGGGCACACTTTTATGAGCTACTAACGCCGCCCCGGACCGTGCGCCGGTTCCGTGAACGATATTGAGTACACCCGCTGGCAGACCAGCCTGCTGACATAATAGACTAAGCTTGTACGCCGTCATCGGTGTAACTTCGGACGGCTTAGCCACCACCGTGTTCCCGGTAGCCAATGCCGGCGCGATCTTCCAACTCAGCAGATACAGCGGTAAATTCCAAGGCGAAATGATACCCGCCACCCCGCGCGGCTTACGCAATGTATAGTTAAGGGCTACGCTATCCATCAGATGAGACTCTGAATGAAAATGGATGATAGCCGTGGCGAAGAAACGAAAATTTTCCACCGCTCTCGGAATATCCAGCGATCGCGCGAGCGACAGTGGCTTGCCATTGTCAACACACTCAGTCATCGCTAATTCGTCCAGATTCGCTTCGATCAGATCGGCTAATTTCATCATCGCGGCTGACCGAAGATTCGTTGGCATATTCGACCACGCCGGGAAAGCCTGCGTAGCTGCGGCAACGGCGTTTTCGATATCACGCGCGTCGGAGTCTGGCGTTTTGGCGTAGACCAAGCCGGTAGAAGGATTGATGTTATCGAGATAGGCTCCGCCGACTGGCTCGACCATCTCTCCATTGATGTAGTTTAGAATAGTTTCCATAATTTTATTGTACCGCCGTTCGTCCGCCGTCTACGGGTAGATTTACTCCGGTGACATACGCCGCAGCGGGGCTGGCTAAAAAACCTACTACGTTAGCGATCTCCTCTGGCTTGCCCAATCGTCCGGCTGGAATAGTGCCGAGCGCTTGGCGCTCTACATCTTGAATGTCTTGACCAGTTTTAGCGGCCTTGTTTTTGAAAATCGCCTGCAAGCGATCAGTTTCCGTAAAACCAGGGAGCACACTATTGACGGTAATGCCATGAGGCGCGAGTTCGCCTGCCAGCGTTTTCGACCAGTTGGCTACCGCACCTCGAACCGTATTAGACACACCCAGTCCACGGATGGGCGTGATGACGCTCGTGGAAATAATGTTGATAATTCGACCAAAGTTAGCCGCTTTCATGCCGGGCACGACGAGCTGAGTCAGCAATTGATTGCACAACAGATGATTAGAAAACGCGAGAGCGAATTGCTCGATGCCGGCGTCGAACACTGGGCCTGCGGGCGGGCCGCCGGTGTTGTTGATGAGAATGTGAACACGCCCAACGGATTCAATATGAGCTTGCACGAGAGATCGCAAGGCCGTGGGCTGGGTATAATCCACCACAAGATGACCGTGCTTTTGTCCGGCGGTGGTATCAAGCGACGCGACGACTTCGCGTAGCCGGTTTTCATTCCTGGCCGCGACCGTAACGGACGCGCCACGCCGAGCCAATTCTATCGCACACGCCCGACCTATACCCTGCGACGCGCCGCAAACTAGAGCGGATTTATCTGTTAGCTGAGTCACGTTTTTGTCTCCTTACGAGTTAGGCCTCATCGTAAGACGCGCGACGACGACTCGCAAGTTTACCATTGAGCCGCGTGGCTTTAGCCCGCGCGGGGGCGCAATAGCCGACCAGAATCGGCGACTAGTCCAGTTAGTGCGGGAAACATGAGTCCATGCCACCCTACTCATGCCTGCTGAAAAATATGTGCAAGATGCTGACAAAATAGATCGGGTGATTCAAGCATCATAAGATGACCTGAGTTGGGAATTTCAATGTACGAAGCAGCCGCGGATCGAATATCGGCCGGTAAGCCCCAATTCGAGGCAGACTTCTGACCGGCGACAAGGTGGATTGACTTGCCTTGTTTTGCAACCTGTCGAACTGTTTCGAGATACGCTGGCGGCAGCGTCTCACGTATCGTAGCCTGGGACATCGCATACATCGTCGAGGCAGATTGATTGGCTAAGATTTGCGTCGCCCATCGCGTGCGCTCTAGCGTTGGTTTGATGCCACATTGTTTAAGCCAATCAGCCGGGGCTGCAATCATGGCTAAGAATCGCGACTCCCACGAGGCTTCACTTTCGCTTGCAATCGATTTCGTCCAGAACGCGTCTTGCTCGGTGAAATTCCCCTCGACGCTAATAAGGCCCAGTACCAATTCGGGGTGTTCTCGCGCAAGCAAAAATGCAACCGCCCCACCGAGACTATGGCCCATCACCCATACACGATCATGTTGAGCAATCGCAATCGCATCTGCGACATGCTCGGCCTGGTTACGAAGTGTAAGCGCGGAGTGATCAGCCTCTTGATATTTTCCGTAGCCTAGCAAGTCTATGCTGAGAATGCGCAAATTTGGTATACGGTCTTGTAATTGCAGACAAGTCATCGAATCGACGAGTCCGGGAATGATGGCAAGGGTAGGCTTGAACATAATTATTATTTATACACGTTTTGACAAAGTAGGCGATTCATCGCCGTCTGGGTCGGTTCATTTTGACATCACAAAATTTTACACGCGTAAGCTGACCGGCTGACAATAATTACAACGTCTATGTGAATACTAACACGGGCGAGCGATAGCAATGGGAGAACGTTTATGGCCGACGAATTACAAGTCGCATGTCCTGTATGTCAGGCACGGTTTTTCATTAGCATTTCGGCATTAAGCAGCGCGCCACGTGGACAGACAACATACGTCGTGTGCCCCGCCTGCAAATGCTACAACTCTGTAACCAGCTGCTCTATGGCTAGGGATCGTCAACGACACCCTGCGAGAAAGCCCCGTCCGCCGGTCGAGAAAGCCCATTCAGCCAAGGCGATTGGGAAATAGTGATCTGTTGCCTATGGCTTTATGGGTAGGATAGCCCGATCGACATCGAGGTTAACGCTCGTGTTCCGATGCCACGAATCTCGATAGCAGGCACTGCTTCTGTAGGCCTGATTATTGACCGATAAGTAGCAGTAGTCTACAGGAACAAAAGTCATGTATCGCTGTTACGCATGTAAAACGCCCTTTTCTGATGCCGTGAGGGAAAGCTCGAATTCAGTTGGTCTTTGCGCGCCATGCCAGCGTCGTTCAGCCAACGTGAAACATCAGCTTGCTTTGGCTGAGCCGTCCCGATATGGCGAGGCCTATTTTCAGCAGCATGACGTAGACGAACCTACCTGCAAACCGCAGCGACGCTGTCCACGTTGTGGTATCGTCGGAGAGACGTTCAACTGGAATCGTTGGGCATTCGACAATAGCTCAAAAGGGACGGACGACTTGCCCCAGGCGACGGGAGATGGCTATTCATATTGCCAGAACTGCACGACACTAACTGTGACGCCGTGGTCAGAATCAAAGAGGATCCACACAGATCTGGTAGGGATATCGCAACCTTTTCGGATAGCCACCGGCTCGACGGACTGGGTACTAGAGTCCATCCTACTGCTAATCTTGGCTATCGCGGTTTTGATTTCATTCCTATAACACTTCTAGCTACAATTAAGCCAAAATTTAGATAGATGAGGTATGATGCGTGGTTGGCGTAGTATGCATCCAGGCAAGCGAAATCATAACACCATAGGCATCAATATGCGTTGCTGCAGGCACCTATCGCCACCCAATAGAATAGCAGCACGCTCATCAGAACGAACGAGATGCCCGTAAGGATGGCGAGGTGCTTCCGGCGAGGCCGGTGACGCCATAGAAAATAGCGACGTCGAGTCGTATGGTGCGATGCAGTGGTCATTGACCTGTTCACTTATCATTAGATTGAGTATGGCCCACCTGCGTTTCGATGCATAAAAAATGATTGTCGCAGCCAACGTAATCCCATAGCAGGCGCGCGTTCATTTCAACAGTACATGCCCTTATCCAAAGCCACACTCTCAACTGTCGATGTTTCGGAAAAATTAGTTACTAACTTAAGTTATCTGTACTGATATCCATGTTTTTCACTGGTGGCTCATACGCATATGCCAGCGTATATGATTACACTAGCTGCCTAATAGGCACTAGCGTGGCGTTAATAGCGCATCGCGTAATGGTTTAACCCTAATTTATCGCTTTCAGACTACGCAAGGAAACATTTACAAATTCTTCAATTCGTAACAATCTATGTGAGCAGTTTGCGGGCTAAAGCTGGCTCTTTACCCATCTGGTGAGAGATGTGATAGTTGAGCGTTTTGAAGGCCCCGGCGCAGGTTTGCTCCGTAGGCTGATCCAAGAGAGCGGCTAGGGTTGCAGGCAATATCCGCTTCTTTTCCACCTGCTTAGACTGGCAATATTGGCAAATCATGCCTCCCTCAAATGATGAGAAATGCGAAAGATGATCGGCCCGCTGACACGACAGGCACAGATCGAAACGTGGGTACGAGCCGATCTCTTGAAGCAACTGTTTTTGGTAAGCGACGACTGGCAATAGGGCTAGGTCCGCGTCGGCAATGGCTTCTAAGGCGTACGTCAGAGCTAGGAATAGCGTTTCGTGCGGATCCCAGTCTTCGGTCAGGCGTGCTGTAATTTCTGCGATGTATTGCGCGGCGTATAGACGCGGCAAGGTCTCGCGCAGGCCGCTAAGGTTCCTGGTCTGCTTCCATTCAATCAGGTTACTCAACTGTTCGGTACGCACATGTCGGGCACTTATCGTAAGATGTCCAATATCTAGAATATCTATGCCAGCGGCGAAGCGCGTTTTAGTGCTCTTTTTGAGGCCCTTGCCCATAACACGCACCTTACCATGAGCGTGGGTAAAGAGGACGAGCACCTGCGAGGTTTCGGAGTAGTCTAAGCGACTCAATACGACAGCGGCGTCGGAAATGGAAGACATGAAACCCATAATATACGAACGCATGCCATTCGTCAGGTAATACCTATAATAAAACGACAGCGAGTCAACGCCGTATTGCATCAACTCGCTGCCGATGTGCTACGAGATATTTTTGTCGCGAAATGGGCTATGGGGCCGGGGCGAGCAACGCAACCCCGCCTGCCGTGTCTTCACCTGCCGCCACCGACACAGACTTGCCCCGGGCTGCATTATGATGAGACATGAATACATGATCCGGTATTGGGATTACACGTTACATTTGTGCAATGGTCTGGCGCAATGCAAGTGTCTTCCATCATGCATGCGCCGTTGGTACGGGCTTCTGTGCTACATGCGTCGCCGTCGTCACAATTGGTGGAGACTGGATGCACGCGCCATTTATGCGGGTGCTGGACATGCAATAATCGACGGTAACTTATACACTATCGGATGACTCATCTAATCGAATCTCAATACTGGTGATCGTAATGACAGCACTTTCGATGTATTCAGATGAAGTTGGCCTGTCGGTTAGTAGGAGTTGAAACTTGCCCGTTTGATTGGACCCGCTAGCTATCTCCGATGTTCCATTTGATTCTTGACTGGGGGGTAAATCGCAATGTGCGGCCAACATACACACAGGTATGCACGCCAGGACTGCGCCAATACTTGATCCTCGTTGATTCATAAGGTTTTTCCCGCCCCCAAAGTGGTGTGTGGCTGAGCAAGTGACCTGATTGGCAACCCCCAGTGCCCCTCGTCCGAGCGAGTGCGCCTTTCATGCAGGTTCAGTTCGCGCACAGCCTATCGAATCCTAAGATTCAAAGAAGATGTGGGCCAATCGCTGTTTCCCGTGTTTAGTCGCCAATAGTAGCGGATAATTGGGCATTTGGTCGCCATTAGGGCCTGGGCGTAACGAAGGCCAATTTTACCGCTCGCCAGGGATGTTTGGTCTTGCTACAATCTCCGACTGGTGCCTGTTTTTATGGGATGGCATGATACTTGCAAGTACAAGTTTGTCATGGTGGGTAGAAATGAATGCAGGTCTAAATCTTGAGACATAAGTAAGGAGTGAGGTCATGTCGGAATATAATCCGTTTGCAATCGCCCAAGCTCAGCTCGATGAGGCCGCTGAGAGATTAGGGCTGGATCAGGCCACGCACGAGTTTCTTCGCTGGCCAATGCGCGAATACCATTTCACGCTGCCTTTGAGGATGGATAGTGGAACCACGAAAATCTTTAAGGGCTATCGGGTACAATACAACAATGCCCGCGGACCGACAAAAGGCGGGCTGCGATGGCATCCGGATGAGACCATCGACACCGTGCGGGCACTTGCCGCTTGGATGACGTGGAAAACCTCCGTCGTGGATATTCCATTGGGCGGTGGTAAAGGCGGAATCACCTGTAATCCTAAAGAACTTTCTGAAGGTGAGAAGGAAAGATTAGCCCGGGCATATATTCGGGCGGTAGGCCGAGAGCTAGGCGTACACCGTGACGTGCCTGCACCGGACGTGTATACCACGCCACAGATTATGGCCTGGATGATGGATGAGTACGAAACGATGGTTGGCCATTCGCATCCGGGAATGATCACTGGAAAGCCAATTTGCATCGGCGGGTCTCAGGGCCGTGGCGACGCGACCGCGCGAGGCGGTGTTTATTGCGTGCGTGAAACGGCTAAGCACCTTGATATGGACATAGCTAAAGCCACCTATGCGATTCAGGGCTTCGGTAATGCGGGTCAATTCGCGGCCACGTTACACTCCGAAATCCTGGGCGGCGGCACTTTGGTCGCGGCCTCGGATTCACGCGGCGGTGTGATGAACAAGAACGGACTTGACCAGGCTGCACTGGTTCGCCATAAACTGGAAACCGGCAGCGTGGCTAATTTCCCAGGTTCTAAGCCTATCAGTAACGAAGATTTGCTAGAGTTGGAGGTAGATGTGCTGTATCCTGCGGCACTTGAAGGGTCTATTACCTCCAAGAATGCTGACAATATTAAGGCGAAAATCGTCTGCGAATTAGCCAATGGGCCTACAACACCTGAGGCTGACAAGGTTCTCTTTGAGAAGGGCATCTATATCTTGCCGGACTTCCTAGCCAATGCAGGAGGTGTGACGGTTTCATACTTTGAGCAGGTACAAAACACCTACAATTATTACTGGTCCCTCGAAGATGTGCATAGTCAGCTCGACCGAAAAATGACCGATGCGTTTAATGCGGTCCTTGAGATGTCCAAGAAAGCCAAGGCCCACAACCGCTTGGTGGCCTATATGGTTGCGGTGTCGCGGGTGGCTGAGGCGTGCAAGATGCGCGGTTGGGTCTAGCCCGTTTCGCGCTGAAAAATAGCTGGCCGTGATTGGGCCAGTGAGTAAATAGATCGATGGGGCAGTGCTGTCGTTATGGCGCTGCCCCTTTCTTGTTTACGAGGCGGGGATTCTTGCCAAGGATATGGGTGGCGTCTAAGCTTGCCCACGAAAGTTTCCGAGGCCCCTAATTGCCTATCGAAACGTGGAGTTTCGGTTTGGGGTACGCTTTCTTGGATATACCGTGACACTAGACGAGCTAAACAAACAACTCGCCCAAATCGAACTTCAAGTTGCCTGTGGGGTGCGCGAATTGAACCTCATTGATGCGGTACGTAGTTTCGAGAGCAGTGTGCTCGGTAAGCAAGGCTTGATAGGTTTACTGCTTAAAAATATTCGTGACTATCCGGCTGACGAGCGTGGTCAAGTTGGCCAGATTATCAATCGCGCCAAAGCCAAGGCCAAGGCGATTATCGACGCGCGTCTCAGTGAAATCGAGCGCGAAGCTGTCGCTAAGGAATCTCAAGGGGCATCAGACGTTGACCCGACGCTGCCGGGCGACGTTGAGTCTTTGGGCAGTTTGCATCCTGTTACAATGGTTCAATTGGAAATCGAGCGAATCTTCGAACGGTTTGGGTTTACAGTAGAAACCGGCCCGGAGATGGAGTCGGAATACAATAATTTTGACGCGCTCAATATTCCAGCCGATCACCCAGCCAGGGATATGCAGGACACGTTTTGGCTAAACAATAACCAGGTGCTGCGTACGCATACCTCACCCGTGCAACATCGGGCGATGAAAAAGTTTGGCGCACCGTTGCGAATTATTGCACCGGGTCGCTGTTTTAGATATGAAACGCTGGACGCGTCACATGAGAATACCTTTCATCAGGTCGAAGGCTTGGTGATTGATGATGAAATTTCGATCCCAAATTTGATTGCAATGTCTAAGGCGCTATTGCAGGAAGTGATGCAGCGGGATGTAAAGCTGCGGGTACGTCCAGGATTTTTTCCTTTTGTCGAGCCTGGGTTAGAAATTGATATGAACTGCCAAATTTGCGGTGGCAGTGGCTGCGCGACGTGCAAGCAGTCTGGTTGGGTCGAAATTCTTCCGGCGGGCATGGTGCATCCGAACGTGCTGCAGGCCGGTGGCATTGATCCAGATCGATATAGCGGCTTTGCGTTTGGCCTTGGCCTGACGCGATTGGCCATGATGAAATATGGAATTCGAGATATACGCGTACTCAATAGCGGGGATTTACGGCCTATCGTCTGCGCCCAGCGGTTGGGTGGGCCTATTCTCGTCAATCACACTACGTGATCTCGCGGCAATAATTATCTGTTAGCTTGGCAAAGACTATGCTCATTTCACTTCAATGGATTCGCGACTTCGTTAACTTGCCGACCGATCTTGATCCGCGCGATCTGGCGGAACGTGTGACGGTATCGACGGCTGAGGTAGAAGGGGTTACGCCGATTCACATCGACGCCCAAGGCTTAATCGCGGCCAAAGTAATATCCGCAACAGAAGTTCCCAAAAAACGAAATCTTAAACTCGTCGAGCTTGAAATCGGTGGCGACAACACCGTGCGAACAGCCACGGCTGCTCCTGTGTTGCATGTCGGATCAAACGTAGTCTTCGCCCCAGTTGGCGCATCTGTCGCTACGACCGGCGTAATTAAAGCGACCACAATAGCTGGGGCGCCTAGCGAAGGCATGATCCTTCCGGGTGAGGCGCTTGGTATTCCGCTGGCTATGCAGGAAGCGGTTTTTCTGGGAGACGAGTTTCAGCCCGGTCAAGCTTTGCCAGCGAAGTTGTTTGAAGATTGGGTGATTGAGATTGACAATAAGTCCATTACTCACCGTCCCGATCTTTGGGGTCATTATGGCATGGCCCGTGAGATTGCAGCCATCTTCGGCCTACCACTGTCGAGCTATCCGATCACACCCGAAGCTGAGCTATCCTCTTCTAATTTACCGGACGTGGCTATCACCATTGCCGATGCCCATGCTTGTCGCCGCTTCACAGCCCTTCGCTTAGAGGGTGTACCGACCATTCCCGCGCCACTTTGGATGCAGCTGCGCATTGGTCGGATTGGGATGAGGCCAATTTCCGGCTTGGTAGATTTAACCAACTATGTCATGGCTGATTTGGGTCAGCCTATGCACGCATTTGATGCCGACCATGTACCCGATATCGAAGTAAACTGGGCCTACGAAGGTGAAACACTGCAAACCCTCGACGGGATGGAACGCACCCTGACAACAGAGTCTCTCGTTGTACAGTCCCAGGGTAAGTCGCTGTCATTGGCTGGCGTGATGGGCGGGCTGAATACTGAAGTTGTGGATTCAACTGATTCATTATTGCTGGAATCTGCTAACTGGGATCCGATCGTGATTCGGCGCACCGCTCATCGTCTGTCGCTACGCACGGACGCTGCGGCTCGGTTCGAGAAATCTTTGGACCCGGCTAACACGACTCAATCGATTCAGCGGTTTCATCTGCTAGCGAAGGCTATGTATCCGGAGATGAAGATTACTGGTCGACTCTCAGACAATTATCCCGGCAAGCCCGAGCCTGTTGTCGTCGCGGTCAACCCGCAACACGTGAAGCGAACACTTGGACGGTCGTGCAACCTGGAAGAAGCTATCAACTTGTTGTCACCTTTGGGTTTTTCCATTGAACAAAATGGCGACGCTTGGTATGTGAACGTGCCATCTTTTCGTGCGACTGGTGATGTATCTATCGAAGCAGATGTCATCGAAGAGATTATCCGCCGGGTTGGCTTTGACGCTGTCGAGCCATCAATGCCGCGCGTATCCATGCGCGACATCAAAATGAACCCTATGCATGAGTTGGAAATGCGTTCGCTAGAGTTTTTCTGCTTGGCGGAGCGTTTTCATGAAGTGAATTCATACATCTGGTACGCTACAGATTGGCTCAAACAATTGGGCATGGAAGCGGGAGATTGCATCGAACTGCGCAACCCTGCAGCCGAGGGCCTTCACCAACTGCGTCGCCTCATGATGCCAGGTATGTTAGCCGCGGTGCAGCGTAATCGATTTCACTTTTCATCGTTCAACCTGATGGACCTAGGCAGCGTGTTTGAACCTCATCCGCAAGGCGACCAAGAGCATCGACATCTCGCCCTTGTGAGCGCTCGTCGCGGCAAGAAAGAAGAAAACGCCTGCCTCTCGCAAATTAAACGGGCGATTGGCCAATGGGCGTGGCTGCGGTTTGGCCAGCAGGTAACTTATACGTCGGCTTCAGTGTTAGCGGAGTGCCCGTGGGAAAATCCGCACCGAACAGCCACCGTTGCCTTGGGCGATACCATCGTAGGACGCGTGTCAGTTGTCGAGCCTGGGACCAGACGAGCGATGGACGAGCATTTGAGTGCATGGTCAATCGCATGCGCGGAACTTCGACTCGATAATCTAGCCTCGTTGACGACGACCACGGAAAAGTTGGGCACCATTCCCGATCATCCACAGATCGATATGGACTTTTCTATTCTCGTACCAGCGTCGTCTCACTACGAAGCCATTGCAGGTCAAATCGCGGGGTTTGAACATAATCTTCTTAAACAAATACGGTATGTAGATAGTTACGAGGGTAAATCCGTTGGTGAAGGCAATCGCAGTTTGACATTCCGCACGGTGATTGGAAGTCAAGCGCGGACACTATCCGAAGGTGATGCTAATGGATTCCAACAAGCGTTTGAAACCTTTGTGACCAAACTCGGCTTCGCCATACGAAAATAATGGCCAAGGCGGTGATAGCGCGGACCTCGATAGGATGACCAACATGCAAAACCGATTATACACCACACGCATCACTAAATTCTGTTACTTCGCACTGATGGCGATCATAACATGCAGCGGTCTGGGTTGCGCAAGCCTGGTTGACCCTTCTGTCCCAGAGCCTATCCATCAGGCTATCGAACCGCGTCACGGCGTACCATATTTGTTATATCGCCCTGCCGGTTACGATCGTAGTCAATCCTGGCCTTTGATCGTAGCCTGTCACGGCGGATTCGGAGATTCGCCCAATAAGCAGCTGCGCAGATGGACGAAATTAGCAGAATCCCGAGGTTTTCTGGTGGTCGCCCCCACACTGGCAAGCGGCCGCCGCTTCAGCGTGAACAAGGCGGAAAAATATGTGCAAGATTTGCGTGCAGATGAAAAGCACATTTTGGGCGTAATCAACCATGTCCGGGCGGCACACAATATTTCTTTGGATCGTATATTTATCGCGGGGCAGGCCGAGGGCGTTCATGCTGCGTTGTTTGCCGGCCTGCGACACGCAGAAATATTTCGTGCCATTTCATTGGCACATCCAAAATTCGTTGAAGAGGTAATGCGCGAAGCGGATGATGACATCGACCACGCACAACCCGTGTATTTACAATATAGTATTGACGACATCTTGTGGGGTAAAAAAGGCAAAATATGCGCAGATTGGCTTCGTGCACATGGCGTAACTATGGAAGAAGACCGAACCGCATCAACCAAGACTGACGGGCGGCGTTATGATGTAGAGTTCTTTGAAAACGTCATTCGCAAACATCCATGGGCTGTCATTCGCCAATTACCTGTAACCGAGGGCGGCCCGTTAGATGTCCAATTTATCCTGCGGACCACGCTCGTGCCTAGGCGTTACGAATGGACCTTTGGCGATGGCGGCAGCGCGCTAGTCGCAGAGCCTGTGCACGCCTTCGCCAAGCCAGGTCAATACCTCGTTAGCGTGACGATAGACGTCCCTGGCCAGGCGCCTATTCACAGAAGCCGACAAGTTCACGTCCCTTAAAATAGACAACATTTTAGTCTTCAAAATTTTTCGCCTTGGAAGTTGGCGTAGAAAAGGCTAAGCTTAGGCGATACGAATCCAATGCACGGGACGGGAGGTCAATATGACGGAAGACCGATCCAAATATACTTTCGACCGCGTCGTACGTATGGTGCTTAGCGCTATCGTGCTCGTCGCGGTGTTCTTATTGGTACGCCATTTATCAGATGTACTCCTGCCATTTGTCGTGGCGGTCGTACTTGCCTATCTGCTCAATCCACTTGTCACAGTCTTTGAGCAAAAAACCGGTAAGCGCAGCGCGGCGGTGGCTATCACCCTGACCGGGATTACCGTGGTCGGCGCGTCGCTGATGGTGCTCATTATTCCGCTCATGCTCAGTCAAGTTGGCCGATTCCAGAAAAACCTCATCCAATTGCGCGATGATTTTGGACAAGCGACAACCTCGAGGGCCATGCCCGCCCCTGCGCCTAGTAAGCCTGACGCGATAGCAGATGCTGACGCAGAAGACCCTATAGAAAAGTCCGTCTTTGGGTGGTCTGAACTTAGCGAAGGGTGGAAGCTGTATCGCCAAGATGCGGCTACTGTTGATCGACCTCAACGATTTGCTTTGTTACGCCAACAAATCGAAGATACCTATCTAGGTACACAGCTCGATAACCTGATTGAATATTCTAAGACAGACCAGTTTAGCTTACTCATGCTTGCGACGGCTAAGCGGGTAGCCAAAGGCGGTTGGTCGATTCTAAGCTTTGGTATAAATATACTGCTAGGGCTGACCGGGCTGATTATCGTCTTGCTTTACCTGGTCTTTTTATTGTTGGATTTTCCCAGTTATCAAAAAACGTGGCAAACATTTCTTCCGCCGCAATAT
>JAJDDW010000072.1 GCA_029260115.1 Phycisphaerae bacterium
GCAGCCTTTAGCGTAGGTGATTTCGCAGGCTTTATCGATTGCCGAATCCGCAGCAGTCGCTGTAGTGCATTGAACCAAAATGGAGCGCCGAGTGAGACAGCAATGGTGCTGATTATTAAACCTAGCATCTTCTTAAACCACCAGCCCAGATGATTCGTACCGCGCCAGTCAGATTCGGTCCAACCGAGTATCGGCGTAATTTTAATGAAATCGGCCCGAATGAGTTCGAGCTGCTTTTGCGGATTACTGACACCTTGATCAGTGCTGACAACACGTTTCTCGGCAGCATCCACCAATACTTCACGAAGTTTAGGATTGTTTGCGAGAACTTCGATCATTTTGAATGTGTCGGCGTTCGTCGCGAATGTCACCAATGATGCGATGATCAATAGAATCACTTGTGCCCACCTCTTATACCAACCTGCAACGCGATCCATGGCATCATCAAACCAATTCTCTATCTCAGCAACGAACCGGTCCGTATCATCCCCAACTTGCATCGCCAGAACGTTTAGTACACCGTGAATATGAGATTTATTATCGCCAGCCGCAGCCACCTTCTTCATAATTTTATCAATGGTCGTAGCGGGTTCAGGATCCTTGTTATCAACGCTCTTTTCTTGACGGATTAGATCAAGCAAGGTCATGGTAAAAATTCGCGCGGGAATGTAAGACGGCATACCCGACTTACTTAAGGACTTGATGAGAGGATGTGCATAGAAACTCTTACAAATATTCGAGTCGCTACTGCCGCCGGTTAAAACCTGGGCAATGCCTTCCTTGAGTATTGTACCGCGTTTTTGCATGTATTGGGCAAGTCCTTCCGCTAAAGCCGAAGACACGAGGCCAAGCATCAAGAAGATAAAAACCAAACCGATGGCAACGTCTAATGCTTCCCCGAACAAAGTGATTCTCCTCTCATCATGTTGTCCTTTCTACGATTGGGTATCCGTTCCTCATTCATATTCCGACACGGATTCTCAAGAAAAAATGGTAATCTTAACGCACATTATCGCCATCATTGGCACTAAACGTTTTGGAAAAGGAGCTTCCCGTTACAGTGTAGCGTTTGCCATCTGGTGACACGAGAATACTGACGTCGCCTTGTTTGTTATGAACCGCTGATGAATCAACTATAAAGTGATCATCCGAATCTGTACCGGACGAATTTGTAAACTCACCAGATTCTTTGAGACCGTCACCCGTGATAAGCACGAAACACCTGTTGTCCTGCAGAGTCTTAATAGTAATCCGTTTCGGAAGGCCATCTTTTGTTAATTTTGAAGAAATAATGGCCACTTCAGGGTCAATGGCCTGAACAAAATCCACACTTGTACTCGTGTCCGACCCGTGGTGGCTCACTTTCAGCACATCAATATCATTTCCACCTGGTATGGCATGGGAAGCCATGAGCGCTTCCTCGACGGCTGGCTCACTTTTAAAGTCATCGTCAGTCTGGTCACCAGCGGTATAAAACTCAAAGTCTCCCAATCGAACTATCAGTGCTATACTTCCAGGGTTTTCGTCAATATCGTCACTGGACGGATCAAGATGCAAATCGTGATCGTCTCCGACCGTATCACCCCGAACAGATACACATTGAATTTCAAGTTGATCCTCTAATCCAATGCGTTCGATGTGTCCCACATCAAGTCTATGGCGAACAAATTCAGATTCACTCAAATCTTGAATCAAGTTGTCGTTCGGATCACCAATTGAAGTGACGTACTCGACATAGCGATCTTTCCCTTTACGTTTGTGAGAAAGACCCTGATCAAACGCCTTACGTATTTGCATGTTTCGTTTGACGATTTGATCGATCCCGCCGATGTGATCCTGATCATAATGAGTGGAATAGAGAAGATCGATAACATTGAGAGAGCCAACGCCATTCTGATCTTTTTTCGTCATATACTCGACGATCTTATCGCCATTGCCGTTAGTCTTTCCGCTATCGATCAAGCACACATCGCCATTGGGCGTGAGTAACATGATCGCATCGGCTTGCCCTACGTCGAAGACAACGATCCTGAGGCCCCATTGCCCAGGACTTTCCGAAACTGCACTTAAAGACGGCGAATCAAAACCGTCAAAAGGCTCGCAGAATGCTGAGGTGGTCACCAACAACAGCGACATTAACATAATGACCGGCATCCTCTTCTTGCTTAATCGTTGATACCACATGAGCAGCCTCCTGTAATCGGCCAAATTTTGTTTGACGCCTTTGTACTGATTTTTGATAGCTAGTGTCACTCTAATCGCCTCAAATGCATTCCGCCAGATCCGTAACCCGCGCTGGCATGCTAGTCTTTGATGCCCGCTGGTAACGAAACCTTGGGCCGTAGCGCGATTTTCTTTCCGCGAACATCTTCAAGTTCAATATTGATAGGAATCGCTTCTCCATTGATAATGGGTGACCTTATCTGAAGATCTTTTTCAGCAGTTAATTTTTCTTCATTTATCCAAAAAGATAGAGTTACCATTGAATGCTTTGGGATTTGAGCTATTTCGCCAGATAAAGGGATACTAATGTTGTTGGGTTTCAAAACTAGTTTCGCATCTGGCCGTACAAGTCCATCGGTGTTACCTGAATTTAGAAGAGTCAAATCGATTTCAATAAGTCCAGTTCGTTTCGGTTGATATTTTTGCACCTCTGCCATTAGTAATTCTACTGTTCGTATCAATGGCTCGATTGTTTTTCTTAAACTATTGGTTGGCTTTTTTAAAGCCATCTTATTCGAGAGAGTTAACGGATAGGGTACTTCAAGTCGAAGATTATGGATGTGCATAAATGTCACGAAATCATCGACATCCTTAACAGTGAGCGCATCGAATTTGTCAAAAAAAGATGTAATGTGTTGAAGTATCGTGCGTTGCTCGTCAAGAAATCCTTGCAATATGCGGGCTACGATGTCATGTTCGTTGTCATAGGGTATGATCTTTGGCATTTGGTCTTGAAGCAGGTCTAGCTCTACCGTGGACAAGCCGGTTAAATGAAACATGAAACTCTCGTTTCTCATAAGTTCTTGCCACTGTTCCCTCGGCAATTCGAGCGGCTCCAAATAAGTCTTAATTTCGACGTATTCGATACTCAAAATCTCTCTCGCAAGGTGACTGTTTAGGTAATATCCAACGAATACCATGATAACAGCTACGATCAAACCCACGGTTCCCTGTAGCAATCGGTCGCGTGTTTTAGTATTCATGTCATTCTCTCCTACCAGTATAAGCCACTCATATTACTCTGATCCTAAGCACGATGAGATTTGGACAAACAGTTTTTTTACTATACGCATCACCTCATTTGCAACGAAGATATACGGCGAACGGATTCTGTTCGAATCGCCCTGCCTGTCGAACGAATAGTCGTTGATCGAGTTCCTAGCAATCGATCGCCAAGAATACAATTAACTTCAGTTACGAAACCGGCATGTACGTCTCCGGCAAAATCCGCGTTACATTCCCAGGGCGGGGTATTTATCGCGACGAAATCCTCAGTTACTCCTATCTCAGGCATCTCCCCGACTAGCCAAACAGCATCATCCGAAAAGGTGACGCCCAACCAAATTGTTTCGGGGATGACAACTGTTCGCCCCAGGCTGATCGTGAGTTCGTGAATCTCACCGTCGTTAGGAAAACCTGAGATAAATGCACTAGCACCCGGAATCGGTAATCCCCCATTTCCTGGACATTTATCATAGATAGTCGTTTGAACATTGAACGGAACGCCTCCAAAACCACCAACGGCGACAGTGTAGGATACAAGGCGCCGAGCAGCTCCGGCTAGAGTAAGATCATCTGCGATTTCAACACCTGGGCCTGGTGCAAGAAACAACAGGGAGGTCGCGCTATTGGCGTATTCAAGTTGGCAGGATGAGACGCCACAGTCGGTATTGTTGCCCTCGTAGACACTACCGTTTATTAAGCAAGACTCGAACGACTCCAATTGGCATGTGTCGTCCACCAAGCAACATGCGCCCTGCGCAGGGCCAGTGAACTGATGTTGAAATGTCGCAAAATCTCGCAAATTCAACAGACCGTTCATATCAGAATCAAAAACCTCCAGGCATGATGAATCAGCGGTGATGAGGCACTCGCTTAAGTTTCTGTAATCGCCTAGATCCACATCCGCATCAAAATTTGCATCACTGCCTAGTCCGACAACTGAAAAAGTGCTTGTAAGTTCATTGTTGGTTTCAATTCGCTCACTTACGTCGTCATTTGAATCGACAGTCAAGGAAATCGTATGTAGACCAGGGGCGAGGTTACCTGCAGCAACATCCTCAAGGGATGCTGTTGCTCCAGACATAAGGCCAGTGACAGGAATAGATGTTGGCATGGCGCCATCAATTGCGATGTTAATGTTGAAGTTAGTAGCATCAGCAGCTCCCTGATTGGTCCACGCATAATCAACGAACACTTCGTCCACCGATGTGATAGTCGCCGAGCTGGTTGTCGTACCTCGTTGTGTTGATACGACAATTGGCCCCGACCAACCGGTTGGGGTTGCTGGAGCTAGATCCGGTCGAATGACTGTTTGCCAAATCTCTCCCCCTGAACCAACAGCAAGAAACGAATCTCCAGCCCACATGACTTCCTCAAGAGGGCTTACGGTGAATCCGCCTACATTCGTCCAACTCGTCCCATTTGAGGAGCGTCGTACGGAGCCGTTTCTACCCACCGCTATGAAATGACCACCACCGAATGCTACCGAATTCAGGTTTTCTGATCCGGCTAGATGAGTCGTCCAGGTCTCACCATTGGTCGTTGATCTGTATACGCGTCCTGAATCGCCAACAGCGACCCAAATGCCAGCACCAAACACGGCATGACGGATTGCACCCACACCGTCGTAAACTTCTTGAAATATTTGGCCATCCAGGGAAAGGTCGATCCGACCTGTACCGTGTACGGCTACAAAACGTCCATTGCCAAATGCTACATCGCGAACTGTTCCGAGTGGTCGATCGCCAATTGCTTCAGTCATCGTGATTTGCCATGTCTGGCAATTCGGACTATTTGCGACAATGTTCGTCCAATTGAATACTGGTGATACCTCAAAAAAACTTCCAACTGCCACGCATCCAGGGTTGCCAATCGCTACGCCAGTCCAGAGTATTGTGGTCGTTCCGATGAAGCCGCTAATATCACCGAGGCCGTCGACAATCCCATCTCCCCGCGCAAGCAGAAAACCCGAGTCACTACCGTCGATATCAAAAATAGTTGGACCTGTAAGCCCGGCGGGGCTCCAAGATATTCCGTCCAGCGATAGGATAGAGACTCCAGAGTTACCTCCAGCAAGCACAAATTCAATGCCAGCGGCTGTACCTAAGGAGCCAGCGAACAGTGACGCAGTCGTACCCGACTCACGTTGTATCCAATCGTCGAATTGCTGTCCGTAACTCGGCAAGGGCAAGAACCCAAGAGTTACAGTAAAGAGCAGCAACGCGGCTCTCCATTTCATGACAACATATCTGAATCGATTTGATGAGTACACCGGTGAATACTCCGCATCGTGCTTAACTACTGATGACGTTTACATTACGACCGTTTGATTGTCGTAAAGATCATATCGCCAAACACGGTTGATCATTAGCCAAATCGCAATAATTGTAGCTAACTTGTTAATACCTTGGTCGAAATCAGGACCGCTTACCCGACAATGTGGTTACTCCCAGCCCGAGGGTTCCATTTGTTATACTATCAAGTGCACCATATCTTATTGGCGCTATCGATTCAATATTAAAATTTGAATATGCCCAAAAATAAATTCTCAGTGCCACACTGCATGTCACCCATCGTCGCCAAATGTTGATAGTTTGGTTAAGTATGTACATATAGGCACATCAGGTAGCGGGTATTTGCTCGACAAATGTACTAACCAAGAATTGACGTAAGCGGAAGATTTAAGGGTCGTAGCAGGATTCCAGGTATTCTGTACAGATTCGTTCAGACGGAATAACCACTATGTGGCTCCGACTTCGGGTTGTGCCTCCTGAAAACTCTATCCTGGCAGGAAACGGCCGTTTTTGGCATGTCCGCGACTATTTTCGATTGACGCATTCTAATGCCGCGCGCTTCTTCAGTGAGTCAGTGTTGAGCCGCAGTATCTTGGCGGTTCAGTGAATCCCATACGTTGCAGAATATAACGAACTGCCCAAATTCGCCTAAAAATATGCTCTAAGGACTTGCTCATCGGTACTCACATATCCGAAGTGCGTCATATTCTCTCACCCAATAGACGTAGATCATCGATAAAGAAACGTCGAGAATTCCTTCGGCAAAAAAGTTCAATGAAGAAGCTATCGCCCACGGAGACGGTAGGTCCTAGCACCGGAACGAGCCCAGCAATCGATGTGAAGAGGAAGCGAATAATGCGTATTGGTAATTGCTGGACCTTTGGGATTGCCTGAAGTAAATCGGCTTATGATCATCCGATGGCGACTTCTATTACACGATGGACCGAAGCCGAGGCAGTCCGGCGCAGTAAAGGTTTTTTTACGGACGAGTTTGAAGGCGTTTTAATTACCGAATTCTGTCGGCTTACGAATCGGTGTGCTTGGACTGGTTGAAGATGCGCGTTATACTTGTGTGTCGGTGCTGTCAGCATTTAAACCGCGCCTTGATCAAATGAGAAACGTCGAGTTAGGCAATAGTCAACATGTCGAGAGCCAACGAATTCACTCAACGTCTGGAGGCGAAGATCGCGGAGCAACTGAAGGCTCAACGTGTTGGTTACCTCCTCGGAGCTGGCTCGTCCTACTTAGATGGCAATGGATACCCATTGGCCTTTGAATTGTGGGACAAGATTAAGGACATCATCACGGATATTGACAAGCGAGATGAAATTCAGGCCAAGCTGGATGCCAGCGCGACAGGAATCGAAAACGCCCTCGACCTCCTCGACGCAGGGAACCCTATAGAGGGACCGCATAGACATTTGGTCGCGGACGCGATCGCAGAGCTGTTCCGCCCTATGTCCCCCTCTCTGGACGATCACATCGAGTTTGTGAAACGCATGGCACAGCGATCGGATCCCGGTACAAAGGTGTTCAATCTCAATTACGACCCGCTGATTGAGCGTGCCGCGGAGTACGTTCGAGTTCGTCTTTGCGATGGTTTCTCTGGTCATGAAGACGCCTTCTTCATGCCATCGATGTTCGAAGAGCGGATCGGTCGTATCCGAGGGGGGTTCAAACGAAAGCAATTCGAGGCAACGGCCAAACCCATTCAATTGTTCAAGCTACACGGTTCTATTGGCTGGTATCAGTGCAACGTAGACGGCATCCGTCGGCGTGCGTTTGGATCACCAATACCAGCGACGACGCAACGGCTGATGATCCCTCCTCAGCACAGAAAAGCCCAAGACACAATGATCCAACCCTATGCATCGCTCTGGTCAGAGTTTCGCGGCGCACTCGGCCAAGATAGTAATCCGTTGAATCGGCTTGTATGCATCGGCTATGGTTTTGGGGATGAACATGTTAACACGTTGCTTGAGAACGCACTGGTGCAGCCGAACTTCACCGTGTTGATCTTCACGAAAGAATTGTCAGACGGTGCTTGGGACCGTTGGCGCACCAAGACAAACGTTGTTGTTGTGACCGAATCTCGTTGTTCTCTATATGGTGAGATCGGGGGAGGTCATCCGGATCTATGGAAGTTTGAACGAATAGCGAAAGAGGTATGAGCAATGCAGAACATCGACCACACTATCATGGGGCACATAGTTGATGTTCAAGGGAACCTCCTCACTGCCACGCTGGTGGAGGACGAACAGGGCCGTGTACCAACCGTAACCATTGGTGATGAGGATATTGCGGTGGGACAGATTGGCTCGTATGTCGCCGTGCGCCAGAATGCAGTTCACATCATCGCCATGGTGACGAGGATGACCGAGCAGGAATCGCTCGCTCAGCCTTCGATTGAAACACCGGGAGATGAGACCGCAAGTTTGCCATTTGCGAAGCGGATCGCGCGGCTCACACCCATCGGCTCGATCAACGCTGATGGTCTCTTCGGGCGGGGCGTCAGCCAGTACCCAACGACCGGCGCAGCAGTCCATGCAATTGCTGCGAAGGACATCGGAAAGATGTTTGAGCGGTTCGATGCCGAGGGTTTCGAGGTCGGAGCACTTACGACACACCCCTCCATTCGCGTATCGCTGCACGCATCCAATCTCTTCGGTAGACATTTTGCAGTTCTCGGACAAACCGGATCAGGCAAGTCCTGGACGGTCGCCTCCATCGTACAGAAGGCGGTAGCTGAAATGCCGAAAGCGCATATCATCATTCTCGATTTGCACGGGGAGTATTGCTGGGAGCGTGAAGGGGTGCGTAACTACGCATTCCACGATTCTATCGTTCGGCGCGTCGATGCTCGCACGCTGGAGGTACCTTACTGGTTAATGACTTACGCCGAACTTTGTGATCTGCTTATCGACCAGACAGATTTTAGCGCACACAATCAAGTATCGGCATTCAAGGAAATCCTACAGACTCTGCGCACAGCCGAAGGAAGAAACCTTGGACTAAACCGAACGACCCTAGATACACCGGTCTACTTTGATCTCATGAAAGTAAAGGAAGAAATTGAAAAGAAGAACGCGAAAGTACCTGCAAAGAAGGCGGGTGAGTTTAAGGATGGCCCCCTTACAGGCAAGTTCGACAACTTCCTCATGCGCCTAGATAGCAAGCTTGGAGACAATCGGTACGACTTTCTACTCCAACCGACATTACGAAACGATTCGGCATCGCTATCTGCTCTGCTGAGAGATTTCATTGGCCTCGGCGATCCAAAGGTCGCAATTACGGTGATAGATGTTTCCTCGGTTCCCTTCGATGTACGACCAACCGTGGCGGCTCAAATTGGCCGCTTGGCGTTCGAGTTCAACTACTGGAACCCAGAGTATCGCGACTTTCCGATCCTACTCATGTGTGAAGAGGCACACGCCTATATCCCGCGCGAGACGGTAAGTCAGTTTGCAGGCGCCCAGAAGTCGATGGAACGCATCGCGAAGGAGGGCCGAAAGTACGGCGTTGGATTGGCAGTCGTCAGCCAGCGACCCCATGAGGTATCTGAAACCGTCTTGGCCCAGTGCGGCACTTTCGTCTGTCTTCGCATCACGAATCCAGATGATCAAGGATACGTTCGCCGTCTCGTACCTGAAAGCGAGGGCGACTTGGTCAGTGTCTTAGCTGGGTTGGGGCGAGGTGAAGCTCTTGTACTTGGGGAAGCAGTTCCCCTGCCCACTCGGTTGCAATTCGACAAACCTAACCCATCGCCGAATAGCGATGATATCGATTTCTACAACAAATGGAAGGACGGCCCAGATGACTTAGATGTTGATGCGATCGTGGGACGATGGCGAAATCAAGAGCGGTAGGTTACCGACTAATGGAAGGTGCAACGAGACCCACGATTCAGATCATAGACGAGGAGCACTGATCACGGAATTATATCTACTGCCAACGGCTGACATATTCCTTCGACTGGCTTGGCCAAAATACATTTTCTATGCATAATCAGTCGGCACTACGCAATCATATAATTCGTTTGTGGAAGAAAAATGCATATTGCTCACGGAGTCCGTCAGTTGAATATAGGAAGTGAAATCAACCTTGTTCGAGGTCGGTGCTTCACGATTGCTGGGGCAGACTTATCCCAAGTCAAGCAGACCCTACAAACCAGCCTAGAGGAAGGCTGGTTTAGTGTTCAATCGCAGCAAATATCGCAGACTACCGAGCTAATTGTTGGTAATCAACGAACCCCGTGGTATAGCGTTTTACTGTTTGCCCTTCCGCAACGTTACATTTTCGAGATTAGAAGTGATCAGGATGATAGCTGTATTCATCTAAAATACGACGAACGGATTGCTCCTTGGTATCTAACTATTTTAGTCGCTTTCGCAATGATGATGTCACCATGGTGGTTTGGCTCTCTCGCGATGTTATTTCGTCTTACCACCGCGCCGACCCAACTGCAGGACTTCCATGCTATGCAGATTTGGATAAGCGGCATCGCAGGTATTTTTTTCGTGCGCATGATGCTTGCATCTGGCGCGGGAAGCACCCAAGCTCTGTTAGAGAATTTCAGATTCAGAATACGCAGACTTGGTGCCCATGTCGATCAAGAACAATCCGGTACAATCACAATAAAAAACCTCATCAGCCTATTATTCTTACTATACATAATTGCCATCGTTTTTCTTGCCCTGATTTCTATCCCAAGTCTAGTCTCGTCTCTCGTTCCAAGTAATACAACAAACTCGATTTTGGCAACCGGAGCCATAGGACTGTTACTGGTTTTCGGATTTGCAATCATCAAGGGAACTATGCAGACAGTTAAGCCAATAGGTGGAGAAGAGCGCTTCGCCATGATTGCCACGGGCCTATCCGTTCAGTTCGGTGTGGTTTGTATTCTATTTGCTCAGTTGAATTTTCTGCTCATCGGACAAACTACTGACGAAATCTGGGCCAAGTTTTTCCAGATGGCTAGATACATGACCATGGACGAAGGGCAGGTTCAAGCTGTGGGCCTCGACCATCTTACACGCGTAAACTACGAGATAGGGTACAACCTGTTGCATGCGTTGGGCCATCCGTTGTTGTTTGCGGTAGCAGCGCCCACATCCATCGGCCTTGTAATAATATTACGCAGTATCCGCCTTGCACCCCATACCCGCCGTATGTGTGAACGTATTCACTTAGATATCGAATCTGATTACGGTCGTGCTGCAGCCTCTGGTGACGTTTTCAGAAATAAATCTAGCCGGTCATTCTTATTCGCTTGGATTCTCTTAGCAGGAGTAATGGCTGTTGGATTGTTTGGCCTGTTACGATTAGGGATTTCGTGCTTTGAATTCGGCTATGCGGGTCGCATGCCGAGTTCACCGATCGGTGCTGTAGATGCCACAGGCAATGTCATCAATTTTATGGTGGGGATGAAAGAACGTGCTTACGCAGGGCCAATCATCAGCCGTGCGTTCTTTCTTAGTTGGGCAACGGTGATACTATTACCGGTGTTGGTTTCGCTAATCGGCGGATTATTGACATCGTGGCGCCGCCGATGCCAGTTGGTAGCGCTATCCGAGTCATTACCAAAAGAAGCGGCAGCACTTAACGAGGCGTTCAGGGAAATGGCTTCTTCAGCAGGTTTGAATGTATGTCTGGCAATCTCCCCTGGTTCGCAGCCCAGCGCAGCCGCACACGCGGTTGGCATATTAGGCTGGCGGAAGTTTGTTGAAGTGTCAGCGCGATGTCTGGATATACTGGACACAGCAGAGCAGAAGGCGCTGGTCGCTCACGAACTCGGCCATCACCTGCGTGGCCATTGCTGGAAACATAATATCATGCAGCGACTCGGCGGGTTAACTTATGTCGGCAGTACGTTCGCGACTTCGATGGAAAACAGTTACGGCTTCGAAATGGAGGCGGATCGGGCGGCGATAGAAAAGTTAGGTGTTGACCCAACAGCACTGAGAAAATGTCTCATGAAGATGCGGGCAGATGCGATTGTGCAAAGGCTAGGTAAATCGACTGCTGGACTGGGTGCGATCGGAGACTCCGATTTAGAAAGTCGATTCGATTCGCCAAGGCCCATTAAATTCCCTGGCTGGAAGGTAGCGCTGCGTGATTGGTATGCATTGGTTCGGCCTGGTGCAGAGATCGCTTATTGGCATCCATCGGTCGTAGATCGAATTCGTGCGTTGGAAGAGGATCAGGACAAAGAGACCGCGATATAATAGAGAATGGATCTTCTATGACAGAAAGCGCCTCAACGGTTTTTGATACGACGATTCGCAACTTGTGTGAAGCATTCATCGCCGAGCGATATGCCACAGAATTAGAGTACGTACCGCTGCTTTGGGATTCGCTTCGAAGTCGCAATAAACGAGACTCGCCTGAGCAACTAAGCAAGTCGTGTGCGGGCCTTTCTTTCGCTGCAGATCAGGACACGCCGCTGGCTGCCCCGTTTGTGTTGCTTACGCTTGAGGCTACGCTGCGGGAACTCTCAGACCGTGGTCTTGAGCCAGACGTTACAAAAATAAGTCATGCAGTTCAAAGTGCTGCCGAAGCGCTGGGTGCTTCAACCAGATTGGTCGCTGAATTAGTACAAGACTTACCACCGAGATTGGTTGTGCTTTTTTCGGCCAATAAGGGTGCGATGTCACTTGCATCGCCCAAAGTGGCTGATGGTTCACGTCCTGACCAGATCTATATTGACCGGCGCGTAGACGGCTACTCGCGCAAGAACGGTTGGGCTGGTAAAAAAGTCCTCTTAGAAAACCGAAAGAATGAGCGATATGATATTGTCATCGATGAGATCGCGCGGGAATTACTAATTAGAAAGGATCGCAGTTTAGATGACGAACAGCAGCCTGAGCCTATCCAAATAGACGAAATCGATCCTCCAGTTGCGACGATGCTATGGTTCGTGTTGCAGTACATCGGTAGGACCATCGGCTTCAAAGATTTACGTAACGGCTTGAACCTCCTGCCAGACGGCGCGCAGGATAATAGCATCCACAAGGCAAAATCAGCGCTTAGCAAGTTGCTTGGAAAGCGAATTAGCAAGAACGTTTTTGGTAAGGCCCTTCGCCAGCGCTACACGATACGCGGTGACAGCGTGAATTATTGTTGGATGCGGAAAACGGAGAATCCACAAGAAAGCGAACTTCTTTATCGTGCGGGCATGCCGGACGAAAAGCCTGCGTCATGAGTATCCCGTAGCATCGACGTAGTAGCCTCAGTTCCTGATGAGACGTAGCATTCAGCCAATCGCTGCAAATATCCTTGTGATGATGCACATATCGCCGCTTCACCAGCGTTGCGACCTCGGCGCGTACCAAGCAGTTTATGAGGATAGGCGAATACATTGGTGGCAAGCGTGCAATTAACCTGATCCCTTGGATAAGCATGAAGATATAGTCGAAAGTCCTTGTTACCTGCGGCTGTAAGTGTGAACCAATCCTCAAGTCCCGACTTTTCCGTCTGTCCTTGCTGAATAACCCAAGTATCAAGAACCAACTCTTGCCTCTGTTGTTTACGTTTGTAATAGCTGCCCACATGACGACGGGCTAGACTTCCCAGTAGCCACGCCGCGCGCTGTTCGCCATCTTCTGGCACATCAACAGTATCGATCGTACCCAAATAGCGCGTTAGGGCGTTTTCTATCTTGCTCTTATCCGGTAGGTATCCGGGTGTTATCAGCATGGTCACCTCACCATGCGCACTACTCATCCATCCCATACTTTTGAACTAAGTGCAGGCTTTTTAAGCCTTTCGGTGGCCATCGATGCAGTAGCTCGACACGCCGTATTACGTCAGCGGAAAGGAAGGAAGATAGAGCGACCCGCAAGAAATTCATGTCGTATCGTTAAAGTGTCAGGGTGACGACGTTGTCGCCTTGGGGAGTGATTGAAACATGCTCGATTGAGCACTGTTTCACTATATGGAGTCCAAATGATGAAGTCAAGATACTTATTGTTACCGACGTGTTCACCTGCCTATCGCCGTGCCGTAAATATGCGCTGTGATTTGGTGAGAGCTGTTGGCTTATATGCTATTGGCGATCGATCTACCATCGTTCTTCAAACGCTCGCCCAAGGCAAACTTGCCTACGACGCGCTCGGCAAAAATCTCCCGCGACCAACCAACGTAGATCAACAACAGTGGACAGTCATCCTAACCAAACTAGTAAATCGCTTTGGCTATCGACCTTACGAAGACGCCCCATGTGCCGCATAACAAGGGATAAAACTATGAACCCCTGGAAGATCACGCTACTGGAACTGTTACGCGACATTCTGCGTTTTTCGCTGTGGATCGGTGTGGTAGTCAACGGCTTAATGTTGGGCGTTTTTTCGATCGCCTTTTGTTATCAGTTTTTAACGCACATGTGGCGGTATTGCTTACGCACTATCTTTGGCGGCAGTTGGTAAGACTCGCAGGCACAACTTGTAAATTGGAGAATGGCTATGAAACCTATTCGCGGTGAACAAGAGCAGGAATTTGCCCATGATCCCTGGGATCGCAAGCAAAATCCACTCGGCCAAAATAATACAACCCACGTCGTGGGTGATGAAGGTGGCATCGAGTCCTATCGCTCGGCGCATCGTCATGCTTGTACGTGTGGTTGCCTAAAACCTGCGGGAGGGTTTTGTGCCCAATGCATGATGCCATCGTGTGTAGATTGTCATGGTTTTTGCGGCAACTGTCACATGCCGATTTGCCCCAAGCACAGTGTGTTCAATCAGGACGAAAATGGTAAAGCCCTTCGCCTGTGTAAAACATGTCACGGCAGTTCATCGCGTAAACAACTAGTTCACGGGATTGTGCGTGGTTTGCTCTCACCATTTGTTCGATTTGGAGGCGATGATGGCCAGCGATAAATCATCACAACTGATGCATGACCTCAAGTATGCGTACGATCATCGCCTCCTGGAAAATGTGGAAGGACAAGCGATTCACCAAGCCATTAGCTGCGGTGTGAGCGATCCATTCGTCATTGATTACTTACGAGGCAAGATTAGTAAGCATCAGACAGCGCAGCTGTTTGCAGGCCCGTTCCGGCAGGTGCCGACAACACACGGCGAAATTGTGCTCGGCCTTGATCTAAAACAAAAACCAGTGCGCATGGCTGCCCAAACCCTATGTGCTCATTCATTAACTTTGGGCGGCAGCGGATCGGGCAAAACTACAAAATCGAGATGGAGCATTTTGCAAGCGGCTTTACATGTGGCAGGTCTGTGGCTCTTTGACTTCAGAAAACGTGAGTACCGTTGTCTGGTTCCCTGGTTGGCGAGTCTTGGCATGGAACTCACTGTGCTACCTGCTCGAGAGTTAAAACTAAATCCATTGGAAGTACCACCACACGTTGATCCATTTAGCTGGGCTACGCGCTTAGCGGATATGTTGGTGCATGTTTGTAGGCTTCCAGTTAGGGCGAGCAAGTTACTCAATATCACCCTACTCGAACTGTTTGATCGTTTTGGTATTGGCCAGGGCTGTCAGCTAAACCCCACTATGTTCGATTTGCGTGAGGCAATCGCCACTAACACTAAGGCGAATGCACAATCACGTTCGGCCATTGTGGATTCATTTGATCCCATTCTCATGTCATTGCGATCGGTACTGAGCTATCGACGCGGTTGGACGACGAAGGATCTAGCGAAACATCGCATCGTCTTCGAACTCGATGGCATCGGAGAAATCGAAAAAGATTTAATTCTATCGAGCTTACTACTACCCGAATTTACAGCCCGCGTAGCAGCAGGCGTATCCAATCGACGCATGAATTTGTGGATATGCTGCGACGAAGCGGCTCGATTGGTGTCGGCGTCAGGAACGGGTAACGGCATCGGTGATTTGGTGGGACTGATAAGGGGGACTGGCATCGGGCTGGACCTATCGATTCAAAATGCTGACATTGCTCCGGCGATCCTATCCAATACCGCTTCAAAGTTCATTGGCCGTTGTGGCAGTGCCGCCGATTACAACACCCTAGCCGAAGCCATGGGACTCGTTGCCGAGCAGCGACGCTATCTGGCGCAGACCTTGGTACCCGGTATGTTTGTGGGGCAGATGGGTGAAGGTAGCTGGCGCTATCCATTTGTCTTTAGGGTGCCAGCCGTTGATCTATCCAAGCCGCCCACTGCAGCCCAAATGGCTCAGGTATTCGCTTGGCGCAATCTAGTGCCCGGTTCGGTCGTACCGGATGGCTACAAGTCATGCACCGGATCAGAAAACCAAGGATTGTCTGCGCTCGATTCGTTGCCCACACAATGTGCGTACGAATTCGTTAACTGGACACCTAGTTGCGCCCCATCGCAGCGGAGACAAGTGGTTAATAGTACCACGACCAAGGCTACTCCGTCGGTGGGAACTAAAGCACATAATCGCCCCACGGTGGCATCATCTTTATCAGAGCCAGAGCGCAAGCTCTTACGGGCCATCATCGATCATCCCGGCAAGCCATCCAGTGCTTATGCCAAGTTAGCAGGTGTGGGTACCCATCAGGCTATTGCCGCACGCAGATCGCTTATCGCAGCTGGTTATTTACGTCAGCACAGTGTCAACACATCCGTTAAGGGGCGCGTCTCGATTGTGCTGGAACCGCTACCAGCCGGGCTGGAAGCACTGCAACACTAGCAAACTGGAACACTAACAACGAGAGGAATAGTCATTATGCGAGGTAAATTCTTACACAACGAGGTGCTTCTAGCACCACTTGGTCGAGCATTCGAAGCTCAGGATTGGCAGACTGATTATGAAGTACCCATTCGTATCGGTGAGGACTTGGGATTCGTGGATCTCGTCGCGGAGCGGGATGGCTACTGCATCGCTATCGAAGCGGAAAACACTGCCAAGCGTATTGCGCGTGACTTGGATAAGGCGGCAGCCATGCGGGCAGACGAATTGTGGATCGTAACACCCAACCTGACCGTAGCGGCAGCAGTGCGAAGATCACTCGCCCGGCAATTAATTCGGGTAGATCATGGCGGTCTTTATGTGCTAACGCAAGGTGAGGCCCTGCAACGAGTTAAACGTTGTTTGCCATTGTTTGCTGGGTCGTAAGCAAACAGCAAAGCAGCAAGGCAGCAAGCTGCCCTTGTTGAAATCAGGCAATTTATACAAAGCGCTTCATCACAATGATTTACTAAGAAATAATGGCTGCCTAACCATGCAGCAAAATAGATCTTGCTCTAGCAAAAAAGGAGATAAACCTATGGAAATCAAATGGCCTAACGTTGTCGCGTTGGGATTAATTCTGCTGGCTGGGGTTCTGGTTTTTCGTAGCCACCATGAAATCGGCATTGCGTTAACCGGGATTGGCCAGATTGGACCAGGCCACACGGCCCAGGAGAAGTTCCACGGCTTCTTTGTACTGGGCATTATCTGCGTCGCCGCTGTAGCCATCGTGCGATTGGTGCTGGACAACCACAACCGAAAGGACAAATAATCGTGAAACCACAAAGCGTTACTGTAACAACAATCCATCAGCGGCAGCCTCAGGCTGAGGCACTAGCCCAGGACTCGCAGGGCATGGACATGCCTCTCGATATGGTCTGTGAGGCTGCGCCACCTGGCCATAACGAACTGGCCAATGTTAGCTCAGGCGACCTTGAGGGCAGCAACTTCGCCGACCTAAACAATGAATTACTTGATGAGCTGGGAGAGGTACGAAGCGTCGTCGAGGCCAATAGCCAGCTACTCGGCGAACTGATGCAGCGTGATACATTGCTGGGTCAGTTGCATCACCGCTTGGCCGCCTACGAACAGGATGATCGGCTACGCAGCTTTGTCGAGCCGCTGACCCGAAAGATTACCTCCGTTCACCGACGACTGCTGGAGCAGTTAAGCCATACCCGTGGTGTGGTCAAGAACTTGCCCAAACCATTGCGAGCCCACTCCGCTTACTACTGGGCACATAGCGTCTTGGATAGTATCCGCGCCGAATTAGAAACCATCCTCAGCGATTTTGGGGTGGAAACCTTTATCTGTGAGCATGATCGTTTTGATCGTTCACGTCAGGAGGCTGTAGAACGCATACCGGCGGCCCATGCCAAACAGGTGGGAACCATTGCTCGTCGCATTGCCCCCGGCTTTAGGCTAGAGGAACGCATCATTATCGCTGAGCGTGTCGCCGTCTTTGTAGAGGCGACGCACCGAACGAATCTTAGGACATTACCAACACAAGGAGCATAAGATGATTGTATTAGGATTAGATATGGGTACTACGCGGTGCAAGGCATCTTGCATCGACGCCACAGGGCAACCACAAATTGTTGCCAACCGTCGGGGTGATTTGTATACCCCTTCAGCCATCTTCTTTGAGGATGGACGTAAACCAATCGTCGGTGTGGAAGCACTGGCGGAGGGATTACTTCAACCTGAGCACGTACACACTTGCTTCAAGCGGGTACTAGGCTCGTCGGATGTGCTGTACACGGATGTTGATGGCAAGGCATACACGGCCACAGACTTCCAAAGCATTATGATCCGTGCCATCAAAGAGGATGTGGAGCAGCGTTTCAACGAGGAAGTAGATGAGGTAGTCATCACCGTTCCTGCCAACTTCCAGGACCATAAGAAGCAGGCCACCATCGACGCTGCCCAGGCTGCGGGTCTAACAGTGAAAAAGCTTTTACATGAGCCAACGGCTGCTGGCATTGCTTACGCACTCGATAAGAAACAAGATCGCTGTTTCGTGGTCTATGATTTGGGCGGTGGTACGTTTGATGTATCGGTCATGCAGACCCAAGGTGATTCTATTACAGTGCTGAACAGCACTGGGCGAGAGCGACTGGGTGGCGAAGACTTCAATCTTTGTTTGGAGCAGGCGGTTGTTGAGCAGTTCGCTAAGGACAATGGCTACACGCCCACAATGGATAAGGATCCGCTGTTTTTTCAGGAGCTTAGCGAAAAAGTTGAAAACGCAAAGATTGCGTTGTCGACTAAATCTCAGACGCGCATTGTCATTGGTTGTCGCGGTCAGCAGTCTATCGTTCCGATCACCCGCGACCAATTTGAATCACTAACCAAAGTTTTATTGAAGGACACGCTTGATTGCACGAACCAAGCGGTGAAAGAGGCTGGTAAATCCTGGTCAGACATTGATACCATCATCATGGTAGGCGGTGCTGTTCGCATGCCTGCAGTGCAAACCGCACTGGCCGACATCTCTGGCATTGTGCCTCACTGTGATATCGAACCCGATCGCGCTGTCTGCTATGGGGCAGCTTCACAATGTGCTATGGAACTGGCTAAGTCTGGAAAGACGCTCATGATCGGCGGTCGAGCCATCCCCACACCCAAAGCATTCGTACAGGAAGTAACTGCTTACGGTGTGGGTTGCTGTGTGGCGGCCAAAGATGGCAGTTTGTCTAACGCGGTGATTTTGCCCAAGGGCACAGCCTTGCCAACGACGCGTACCGACCGGTTTTGCTTACTACACGAATCTCAAACCGAGGCCCGTATTGAAATCCTACAAGGGCAAGAGGGAAATCCACGAGATGAATGTTTGTCCATTGGTGAGATTGTGCTGGCTAACCTACCGGTCGAACACCAAAAAACAAAGCGTATCGAGATTCAATATGAGCTGGACAACAACGGCATGATTCGCGCCTCGGGTAGAGACCTGGTCGGTGGTGAGTACGTTGAAATCGCTATCGACTATTGCCAGGGTACGAAGCAACAATCGACGTCCCAACATGCGGCGTAAGTAATTTACAAACATTTGATGGAGGAACTACAGATGAGATATTTAGATTTTGCAAGTAGTACATCGAACACTTGCGACGTTCAATGGGAACGACTCGTTGTTGCTATTGATACATCGGGCTCGATGGATTTTGACGACTGGAAGCCAACGCGGCTAGAAGCTGCTAAGGAAGCGACTGCGGCATTAATTGAACAAAAACGACGCATTGCTCCTGAAGATGAGGTAGCCATTGTTACTTTTGACAACGAGGCTCAGGTCATATGCCCGCCGGTGGCCGTCAATTCAGGAGCTCAACTGTTGTCTCAGACGATCGGAACTATCCAGTCTGGTGGCTGTACAAACATGAGGGCTGCGTTGACGGTTTCGCAGGGATTGTTGCAGGCGAGTGGTCGTCGATCATTCTTAGATCGATGGTTACCCGATGCTTCTATAAAAAACGAAGAGCGACGATTGCGCATCATTTTGCTTACCGATGGTGGTCACAACGAGGGAAGATCGCCCAAGTCAATCGCGACCAAACTGAAAAACGCTGATGTTTGTATCGATTGCATTGGTATTGGTGGCGACCCTAGCGCCGTCGACGAGGATTTGTTGAAGACTATCGCATCCAAGCACGCCGATGGTAAGACGCCCTGCTATGTCTTCATTGGTGACAAATGTGAACTTATCCAAAAGTTCGAGCAATTAGCGGGTCGTATCGCAAGATAAATCGTTTGGTTTTTTACTGAGAGGAGCTAATTGATGATTACATTGTTGAGCTTACTCATTGCCTCTGTCATCTATATGTGTGCGTTGATGATCGATTTTATGCTGTTGCTGGTTTGTATTCGCAGCATCAACATGCAATGGCCGGTGGTTATCCTAGTTGAGTTCGATCAGGCAGGTCGTCCACTTATTGATCGAACGCTTTCGGTAGTGAAGTGTATCTGGCAACGGTTCGTCCCCAGTCGAAGACTCCGTGTCAAACAAACGCTTCTTATTGCTGCCATAGCGTTGTGTTTGGTGCGACTAATCTTGGCTGGGATGCTGAGTTTGATGTCTGCTTGATCGTGAATATTCCAGCAATAATGGAATCAAGGCCGGGAGGCACGGAAAAATGAATTCATCCATCACTAAACCGCTGCCGCTAATCATGACCACAGCGGAGGTTGCCGAATTGCTTCGATGTTCGGTGACCACCATTGAGCGGTACGTCTTCGCCCATCAGCTTGTAGCCGTCAGGATTGGCCGAGAAAGGCGTTTTCGGGCGGATGACGTGGTTGAATTTGTAGCCTCCCGGCCTAGCAACATAAGAACACCCATTCGCCGACAGCGGCGACCATAGGGCTTTTGGTGGCGACTGTTCGCCCTCAGGCGTCGCCTGTATATAACAAGTGTCACTTATATGACACTATTACCCGAATCCGACTTGTCAGTATCCCAAAAATGAGACATGGTCGAGTATTATACGCGTCGATATTTTGGCGCTTGCCGGGAGTGCGTTATGATCACAAAGGTAAACCTACTTCACCGACCCGATCGGGCCAAACCCTGGGTCGTGCGCTGGTATGGTGATCCTCACCCCCAAACCGGTAAGCAGAAACGCTACGGCAAATCTTTTAGATATTGCCATGTGGCTAAAGATTTTTTTGCGGAAAAACAATCAGCCCTAAATAAGGGTGAAGCTCGAGATCCTATCGATGTCACCCTAGAGCAGCTCATTGGGGATTTTGAGGAGGCCCGTCTGAGCGGACTTAGCTATTCATCTATTCTTGGCTATCAAAATACCATATCGCAGATGTTGGAATATTTTGGATCCAAGCGCAAGATTCGAGACATGCGTCAGCAGCATGCCGAAGCCTTCATTGCATCTCGCATTCGCTGTGACGGTCGAATCGGCGAACTGTCCACCTGGGCCAAGGCCCGTCATCTCATCCACAGTCGGGCCATTTTCACGGCTGCCGTAGCTTGGGCCTATATAGATAGCAATCCTTTTCGCGCGGCTCGCGAAGATGGTAGTTCTCCGCTCCACATCAATCCCAAATCACGACAATGGCATCACCTGACCGCTGAAGAATTTATGAGGCTCATGTCTGTAGTGGATGGCGTCCACAAACGAGCTGCTTATTGGCTCATGTACGGCTGCGGACTGCGACCTGGCGAAGTTTATAATCTATTAGCCACCAACATCGACTTAAAGCTTCGTCGTGTTCATATCGCCAGCCGCAGTGGCACTGAGGATATTCCACCATTTACGATCAAAGCTGAAAGTCAATCATCGTCGAGTAAATCGCGAAGTGTGCCCATCCCACAGGCTGCGATCCCCGATCTTACACTTGCAATGAGTCAATCGTTCAAATCGGGAGGCTTGGTTACGATTACAAGTGATCGGTTTTGTATTGTGCAGCAACACTGGCAGCGATGCCGTCTCGGCAAATCTTGGGGTGGGCACGCTCATCGTCCCTGGCAAAATCGTGATATGGTTAACAACATGCTCCGCGATACTAAGAAGTTTTTGGCGTTGGCGGGTGTTGAATTAACCGAACCGTTTACGCTGCCAACCTTTAGGAAGAGTTTTGCGCAGAATCACGCAGATGCTGGTACGCCGCCGCGCACACTCGCCAAACTGCTCGGTCATTCTAATACACGGGTGACACTACAATTTTACAACCGGGTTACAGATGCCAATGAGCGAGCAGCAGGTGTGGCTATGGACAAGATATTTGCTGCTAAGCATCCTTCTGCTTTTGCGGGATAATAATGAGCGCATATATGATTTTCTTAAAATCTGCAATTGCTCCAATGTTCATCGGTGTAAAACTTTGTTCATTTCCCTTAAGATTGCAATGGTCACTTTACTGTTGAGGGCAACAATATTTCAGGTAGCACTCAACAAAACAACAGGCCACAGTGCCATATATGCTGGCACTGTGGGATTTTTTTGGGGATATGAATAGTTTCGTTTTTGAACCAAGCGGTCAATCTGCGAGCGAGTCAATTCATTAATCCTATATTGACAAGGAGTACGGCATATATGGGAGTGACAACCTGATGGCGCCTTGCGACCGTAAAGTCACAGGATGTGCAACACGCTTACGATTTCGACGTTGTTGGAGCACAATTGTGAGGCAGCGTTTTCGTAGACGACATCTAAGTAATGTAATCCTGTGAAATTGTCGATGAGGGGATCAATCTCATCCTCTATGGCGTTCAAGACTGCGCGATGTCGACAACGCTTTGGATATTGTGTATAATGAGATAGCTTTGGTGCGCAGTAGGAGCAAAGCCGATGTTTCGTTTGACGCGAAGAAGGTCAATTGTATGGCAATTTGATTAATAGGCGACCGATCTGCGAGGGTTTGGAATCATAGCGAATTCAGGACCGGGCTATTGGTTGCGCTGGAGAATTGCGTTTTTGCATGCACATAATCCTAAAGGAGAGGGTTGTGCATAGACGAATCACGCAAGTATTTAAATATATTGTCATCTAACGCTTTTGTATGGTTCTTACGATTGTATCAGGCTTGGATTGTATTTCGAAACTGCCGTACTTGCATCTGCGATTCTTACAGACAGGCATTCATGAGCTATTCTGGGTGCAAGTTCGCAGAGGCGTTCAAGGAGGAACAGCCCTATGCATATGATAACAGCTGCGTCAGCCGATGACGCTTGGTGCAAATGCGCAGCACGATACCAACAACCCACGGCAGCGCAACCACAATCTAGTCGAGCCGGTCCGACGCGTGAATTCCTACGCGTAGCCATAGAAGTAGCAGACCCCCAACAACATTGGATCACGTCGCGTCGACCTGCAATCAATCCGGCATTCGCACTCGCCGAACTTGTTTGCATAATGAACGGGGTGAACAGGGCGGAAATCCTTAATTTCTGGAATCCAGCGTTATCTTCATTCTGTGGAGCCGGGAAAAAATTTCATGGAGCATACGGCTTTCGATTACGATCTCATTTCGGCTCCGACCAGCTGGATCGTGCGTACCATGCCTTGAAATCAAACGCAGATAGTCGTCAAGTTGTTCTCCAGATTTGGGATCCGTCGAAAGATTTGCCAGATATTAACGGACAACCTGCAGATCCAGATATTCCGTGTAATCTATGCTCTATTCTAAAGATTAGAAAAGGAAAGCTGGAATGGCTTCAAATTATCAGAAGTAATGATCTTTTTTTGGGCCTGCCATATAATTGCGTCCAATTTATGTCGTTGCAGGAAATCATTGCTGGATGGCTTGGCATCGGTGTCGGTGTATATGAGCAACTCAGTGATAGCATGCATATTTACAGCAAGGACTTCCAATACCTTGAACTGACTGACAACACGATTGTTCCTTTGAATTCCGATTCTCTAGTTCTTCCTAAGCCGGTTTCTGATGTCGCCTTTGCTGAAATCGCAAGACGAATGCAAGGGATGATGATTTCTCGAATTTCCAAGTCCAGGTTAAAAGCACTTTCCACAGGTCTGGATAGCGAAGCAGCTTTTTGCAACATGCTCGCAATAATCGGCGCTGACGTTGCTCGGCGAATGAAATGGAATGCACTCGCCGAGCAATTGGTAGAAGGCTGTTCGAACGCATGCCTTAAGCATCTCTGGCTGAATTGGAAAGTGAGGTGCGAGTCTCGCGGCGTTGCATTGACAACGAAAAAAAACGAACGTCAGTCTACAGTATTGAGAACGACGGGCGATTCAGAGATGGGGAAGTGTAGTAATACGGTAGTCGACAAAGAGTATTCCAGCGGGACTCTGTAAGTGCAACTAAAGAAGTGACACATATGGCGTTTTGGGGCAGCAAAACTTTATTAAGAAGGCTACCAGAGCTAGTGACATCATTCTGCGCAGATCGTGTTATCTGCGGAGCATATGAATTAAGCCTCGGTTGCGAAATCGGAATTAGCTCCTCTAAGCGAGAGGCTACACAATTCTGGCACCTTAAGCAAAAACCCGTGATACCCGCAGGGCAATTCGGAGTGCTCGTGACACAAGAGCGAATAACTGTGCCGGTTGATTCGATTGCATTCATATCAGTCAAACACACTTTCAAGAAACAAGGTCTAGTAAACGTGTCTGGCTTCCACGCCGATCCTGGTTTCTCCGGACAGCTGCACTTCTCTGTGTTTAATGCAGGTATTCACGACGTCATACTAGAAGTGGGCAAGCCGACGTTTCAAATCTGGTTTGCGACGTTTGATGAATCAGTAGAAGAATACACTGGAAAACATAGAGATCAATGCGGCCTAAGCCCATCCGATGTGGCTTGCCTTCGCGGAAGAATGCCGTCGCTCCCCGAATTGGATCGACGTGTGGTTAACCTTGAGTGGAGTAACAAGATTATTTGGGCCATCGCAGTTGGTTTAATCGTTGCCTTTGTCCTAAATGGTTTAGATTTAATTTCAAAACGAGAAAAATCGCCAGCTGTCGCCCCAGTATCGCAGCGTTATGACAATTCCAACGCAATCGATGCCTCGCAGCGATGAATAGCTTGATTCGCCTGCTGCGAATCACAGTGACACTCATGACTCACTTGCATTGGTTCATTCACACAATACTTATCAGTGTAGCGTAACCACTAAGAAAGTCAGCGGATCAGCCAACTGGATCCATTTCTCGCCTCGGATTTGTCCATCGGCATTGGTTTTTCGAATTGTCCATCCATACTTTTGGATGCGTTATATCAAATTCTCGCGAGCCACCACAATCCAGATTACTTCCGCCAACGCGAAACCTGGATTCATCGCTGGGCTGCGCGCAACTACCCAGCGTTCGGTCGGCCGCGCGATTGACCACATTACATGTAGCAACTCGATCGTCCGTCCGGCGCGTCCATCGTGCTCTCGCCTGTCATCGCCTTGCCTAAAAGATGCGGCGATTTACTGCCACACATCGTCCGCCGTCTCACCCGTGAATTGTTCGATCATAACGAGGCTCCTACCGTACTCCCCACATCGATGTTCCACTTGGGTGGGTAGAAATACTCGATTGGCGTTGTCGTAGCGCGGTACTTTTGTTTTATTCGAGTGCGACCCGAAAGCCCCACCACTTCCGGGTGTGCAACGCGAGCGTATTTACCCACCTCACAGAATAGATTCTGGCAGTCAACGAGTTGAAGACGGCGCCCCCACAACGTTTGAAAGTTGAGACCAAGGCGTGCAAATTCTTTCTCCTGTTGGTCAGCAACAAGCTTGATTATCTCAACCTCGTTGAGTCCACCCAAGTCGCTAAAGCACTTGTGAATGCCGTCGAGGGCTCCGGGACCTGGTACAACGAATTGCATCTCGTCAAAGCTGGTCAATTCGCTGTAGTTGATATCAGTGGCGTACTGGTACGCAAGAAACGGTCCGATGGTCGGGTATGACAACAGAAGCTCGAACACGATCTGCATAGACGAGGCGTCCTCGATCCGACGAACGACTTCGTCCTCTAACATTCGTTCGATGATCTTCAGATGTGTACGATGCTTGCGAGCGTATCCAAACACAGATCGCCCGGATGGCATAATGTATGCAGCGGAGTAGAGTCGATCTCCGCGATCGATTGCCTTCGATAGCACACGGTCATACCGCCTGAACGAGAAGGTTTCGCAAGTGACCTCGCCGAACTTTTCGAGTAGAAGCTCCCATGTACTGATCCTGTTGAAGATTTTGAATAGGATCGTTCGGAGGAAGACTTCCTCGGGCGCCTGATCGCCAGTGTAGATCACATTTCGGATGAGGTACTGACTGACACGATCCGACGCTCGGTACGCATTCGTGAACTTGAACTCGGACAGCACTGAGTCTTCTGACCACGGTCGAGTGCCACCGTGCAGGCGCCGGAAGAAAACAGCTTGTCGCTCCGCAGCGAAGCGCCAGTATGTGTCGAACACCTCAGTCGGCTTCGCAGGTGCCATACGAGAAATGACCATGCATGACTTGCTCGGCTGCTGTTGCTGGTTGAATGCCAGAAGAACCTGCGATGTCTTTGCTACGCCACAGCGCAGTAGGGCAGTGTCTGTGTGGTTGCCAACCCACTCCAAAATTGTCTTGGCTGCCGCCGCGAGTGTTCCGTCATTGTCGAGCATGTGGACCGGATATTTCGCCTGCTCGCGCTCTGCCAAAATGTCGTACTCTCTTACAAGCTTCAAACGCTCCTCGCTGGTCGCGCAACCCCCAGCGTTTCCACGACGAAGCAGAAACACGACAGCCGGACGAACGTGCCCCCAGTATACGCCTTCAAGCTGAATCATATGGCGCAGTGCCTTCTTGCTGACGCCGGCCGCGAGACCGTACACCCAAGTAGACCACCAGAAGCGATCAAGGATGACGATGCGCCCCTTCCTAAGCGCCGGAAGAATGCGGCCTTCGATTTCGTCAATGTGGGCGGCGATATGCAAGGTCTGGAGACTCGCGGTGTGGAGACTGTCGATCCCGACCGACGCCAGTTCATGATGTATTCGGTAAACATGACGACCGAGCGACCGGGGTCCGTTTCCGGGGAAAGCGATCAGCTCGCATTCTACGCCTCGGCCACGAAGTGATTCAGCTAGCCGGTGAGCCAGCTCACTCTTGCCTGCGCCATCCGCGCCCTCAAAGGCGAGCAGCCTCCCCAGAATTGGCATGTTATTCATCTTCCTCGCTTGAGTTGCCGTTCTTCTCTCTTTCGCCACATGCCTTCTCAAGTGCGGGGTTGCTCTGACCTACATTGCTGGCCTTCTCGTTTTCACTTGCAGACGTGTCTTTTGAAGTTGACGCCACAGTGGACGTGACAATCTGCACATTGGCAGGCGTTTCTTTGCTGTCGCGTGCTTGGAGCTGGTTATTAAGTAGAATGCCCATTAGAGCTGCGAAAACAACCAACAGAATACTAGCCGAAGTACCATGACGGACAACAAAACGATCCTCGCATGAAGAGATCCTCCGTTCATTCTCTTGACGCAGGCCATCGAATTGCTTCTTAAAGTCTAGACGCAATTCATCGAGCTGCTTCTTCATCGCCCCTGGCGACGCGACTTCACCACGTAGGAGAGAAGCGTCTTTCGCCGTAAACCCATCTTGTCCTTGAGAGTCGCCATTGTACCCGTCCTCCGTCTTGCGGTCGAGATCACAGAACCAGATCAGAAAAGTCGGGCGTCCCACCTCCAGGACGGCGTCCCTGCTCCCTGCGTTATAAACTGAAAACTTAAGTTTCCCTTTGAAACCGGGATCGACATGAAATCCGGAGATGTTGATCAGACCGCCGAGTTTCTTACCTGCCTTCATTGAAATAAGAGCCATAGCTGTCAACGGAACGTCGACCGTCTCCTCTGTGATCAACATCGCCATCTGTCCAGGCGGTATGACGACCTTATGATCTGCTTTCCAGAACGTTGTAGCGTTCTGGTCGCTGCAGGGAGTAATGATGGTCTCCCCGCCCAGGGATAATTCATAGGCCCCGTGCTTGATACGCTTGAGTTGATGCGCGGATATGAGTGGGCTTTCCGCGAGTTCCTCACTCAGTTTTTCGCTGCTCCAGAATGCCATCGCGTTTACCTTCGTGTACCATGAGTCGTGTGTAGCCAAGGGTTGGAACCCAATCGGCCACCTTTGCCGCAGGCAACGTCGCCCGCACAGAAGTCAAGAAATCCACATCGCATGGCTCGACAGTGACATCATCTGGCAAGATGTCTCGCAGGATGCCCGCCATCGTCTTGAGATCTTGCTTCCGGATCTTCCCGGTGAGCTTAACCGCAGTAGCGACGCAAGTCATCCGCGTAAGTTTGAGCCTCATCTCGGACGCCATGAATCGGCCGAGCCTGCACAGCCCAAGGTGGTTGCCGTAAGCGCGCTCGAACAAATACTGTAATCCGTAAAACCCCGTGGCGCACATCTCGCCGTCGCCAATTATTCAAGACGATTCTCCCGCACCGGTGGTGCTAACTGCCGATAGTTCGGTCGCAGGCAGCAGCGTACGAACACAGTTGGCGAGATTTCTAAGTTCGGTTTTCGTGAAGTCGAGCTTGGCCGCAGATGCGACACACGTAACACATGCCAACTTCAAGCCCATCTCGTGTGCCATGAATCGCCCAAGCCAACATAGCCCCACATAGTTGCCGTAAGCCCGTCTTGTCAGGTACTGCATTCCATAGAATGCGGTGACATGCAGGCTCTTACCATCTACAGGGATGAAGGCAACCTGGTGAAGACAGGGAAACTTGAGGTACGGAGCACGCTTGTGATCGGTGTGCGGATCGAATACAACTGCCTGGAAAGCGCTTCGCCTGCGAAGGCCAGCATCCCAAACGTTGAGGATATGGTCCAACTGGTTTATCGGCTCCGAATCATTGCCCAGGCCGAACGCGGAAAGGCGTCGGAAATACGTGCCATTCTTGTTAGGACGATAACCGTGGCAATCTCGATGATCCCGAATGCGCGGCCAACTCCTTCGGAAGCGATCAAATAGCTTTTGCCGAGGGTGATCGCGGTTCCATTGACTGTCGGGGAAGATCGTGTTGGCAACTTTATGACAATCGAGTCCGGTCTTGAGCTTCGTCAGGGAGTCATCCAGAGTCTTGCGAATCGCCGCATTTTCCTCCGCTACGCAATCGTCGGAGAATCCAGTGATCGTAGCCACCAATGGGCAGGCATCGCTAACGCCCCTCGACATTAGTCGTAGAAAAACCCGAGCCCAGACGTAAGAGAGGTTTGAACCGGTTACAACTAGTTGCTCAGCAGTCATCTTGTATTTCCTCAAGGTGCCGATACTTGTTTCGACCGACATAATCTCGGCGAGACACTCGGACGAAACTTGACCAGCCAGATTCCTCCAGAATCAAGCGCCCAATGCCTGGCGTAACACCTCTGACCACAACCTGCCCCATTGCATCCGGAAAAGCCTCAACGCAAGCCCCCTCCGCGCGACCGCCGGATGGCAAGAGCGCGACGTCGTTGACCTGAATGTCAACAGGGCGTCCGCACCAATGCGAGTCCACGATTACAAGTTCGCCGGGGCAACCATAGCCCAAAAACTCTTCGCGAATGCGTGGCAGTCTCACTTTCCGTAACTCGTCGGCACTCGAAGCTCCGAGCATACGCAATCCGCATTGCAGATGCCAAATCAGGGTCGTGTATCCAACACCGAGCCAACTCGCCAACGTGTAAATATCTCGCGGCTCGATTGAAGCCAGAAGCATTTCACGGACCCTCAGTCCTTGCTCGACGGTAGATTTCGGCATAAGTAAGAATCTCGCGAATGCGTCGGCGATGATTTCCTCCGGTTCATTCTGGCGTGGCGCGTCCCGACTGCCAAGCAGTTCATCAAGCTGAACGCCGTGATCGAATACCTCGTGGCCAAGTTCGTGCGCACATGTGAAGCTTCTGCGACCTGGTGGCCGGAGTGATGACACAATGATCGCGGAACCGTTGGAGTCGCTACCACGCATACCGTCGAAGCTTGCAAGCGCCTGAAAACGAACCTCTACGCCATGCTGTTCTGCGAGATCAAATGGACAAACGGCGTCCGCGAGTGGGACATTTGCCGCTTTGCGCAATAGCAGCGCCTGGCTGATCGCATTCCGCACAAGATCCTTGCGAGAAGCCAATAACATCATTCGGCCCCCCGCATGGATTGGAACAGGCGCATGAGTTTGTCGAGATCTTCATCATCGAGACTGCTTAACTGTCTTGCGGCGAGTTTGATCTTGTCGCTCACATCATCATCCGCGCTATCCTCGTTCTCGCCGATGAGCCAACCGATGCCAATCCCATAGGTCTTAGCAAACTTAGCAATCTCGTCTGCGGCTAGCCGGCGGTGTCCCGCCTCGAGTTCGGAAATAGTTGGACGGTGCATCTCCATCAGTTTTGCAGTTTGGCCCTGTGATAGTCCGGCTGCTTCGCGCGCCATACGCAAACGGGCAGCGATCGCAGCCCGGCTCGTCATTTCTTCATTTGGCATGAGCAACAACCTCGCTACTACCAGCAATCTCCAGCAAGCGGTTCGCGATTTGGCTTACCGTTAATGCCTGATCACCAGCCTCATTCGTAAAGATGTTCGTTTCGTTGGGGATCTCCATTTTCAGATGCTCCGCGATCTCGACGGTTGCCTCTAGGCCGTTGAGGCTGTCAAACCCTGGCACACCGCAGATCGGAATGGTCGTTCCACTAATGTCTATACACTCCCGACCGCTCATCTCTTGAATCTCGGTGATCGCGCCGATTACAGCGGCCTCCGCGTGTTTTCGAGTCATGCGATTACTCCTTCTTACTGGACCGTAAGAATATCTTACCATGCCCCGGAGCACTGTCAAGCCAACGATTATCAGTTCTAAATAGGCGGTGGCATTCCCTAGACGGTCGATCTGGCTGGCGTCCTGATATCGACGAATTCGAACGCGTATTTTCAAGCCGAAAAAAAATTCTATTTCATAACAAATCAGTGTAATCTTACGAAAGCCTTACGTACCAAAAGCGCAAATACAGTAAAAATATAATGTCAGCGGGCAGTCAAAACGGTTCTCCCGCACTTTTGGTGAAGTCGTCCACTCGTTAGATTTGTAGCTACAATACTTGTATAGGGTCCATGGATGGACCTCGAATATTCGGAATGGAGTCTGCTCAGATGGTTAATCCACATCTGCCGCAGCCCACGGCCTTTCACTGCCAGCAGATCAAGATCGAGCCGGATGTGGTCACGATTGTCGTCGAGTCCTCTCTGCCAGACGGGCATTGTCCCCTATGCGGACACCCATCATCGCGGATGCACAGCCATTATACTCGGCGAGTCAGAGATTTGCCTTGGCAAGGGCGGTCTGTGCGCTTGCGACTAATCGCCAGAAAGTTCTTTTGCCTTTCCCCCGCTTGCCCCCGGAAAATCTTCGCGGCACGCTTACCCGAGATTGTGGTAGCTCATGCTAGAAACACTGTTCGGCTCAACGACACACTTTCCAGCATTGCATTTTCATGCGGCGGTGAAGCGGGTTCACGACTTGCCCGCCGGTTGGGCATGCCCGTTAGCGCTGACACATTGTTGCGCACTATCCGACGAACACACATTCCCGTGCCATCAACATTGCGAATAGTTGGCGTAGACGATTGGGCCATGCGTAAAGGGCTGAGGTACGGAACACTCCTCTGTGGCTTGGAACAGCATCGTCCTATTGACCTATTAAATGATCGTGAACCGGACACGATAGCTGCATGGCTAAGCCAACATCCAGAAATCGAAGTCATCACGCGAGACCGTGCCCACTGCTACGCTGAGGGTGCTTCCAGAGGAGCCCCTCAAGCGATTCAGGTTGCCGACCGGTTTCACCTGGTACAAAACCTACGACAAGCGTTGGTGAAAATGCTTGACCATCGTTACCCACAAATGGTACTGGCTATGAAAGATACCGCCGGACGGAGTCCACCTTTGTCTCCGAACGCAAAGCCTGTTGAAGAAGAGTCATTAAACCGCGGCTTGGGTAATCGACTCCCCCTTCGTCCGGCACAATGCGATGTTCGATGCAATCGGCGGCTCGAGCGTTTCGACAAAGTGATGGAATTACACCGTCAAGGGATGTCCCACCGCGAGATTGCTCGACGTTTAAGCATCCACCGTGAAACGGTAGCGAGATATACTCAAGCAAGAGTGTACCCGGAACGTGCGACACGCAACTACGCCAGCAAGACTGATCAATTCACCGACTATTTGAAAAAACGCTGGCAAGATGGTTGCCAAAAACGCCCCTCAACTTGCGCGTGAGTTAAAAGCCATGGGCTTCACGGGTTCCTATTGTAGCGTTCGCCGCCGTGTGGCCCATTGGAAACGTAGCCTGCTCAACTCTACCCCGCAATCACTCCAAGTACGACCAATTTCGGCGAAACAATTATCCTGGTTGCTTATCAAGAACATCGACGACCTCGACGAACGAGATCAATTGTTCATTGACGCCTTGCTGAAAAGATGTGCTGACATTCGTACCGCTGCTCAATTAGCCACCGACTTTGTAGCGATGATTCATCGAGAAGGATCAGATACTTTGGACTCGTGGATAAAACGTGCATGGAATCCTACCGTACCGCAGGAACTCAGAAGGTTTGCCACCAGCTTGAAATCTGATTTCAACGCTGTTGAGGCGGGGCTTACTACAACGTGGAGCAATGACAACTGGAAGGGCAAGTGAATAGATTGAAACTGGTTAAACGTCAGATGTATGGCCGAGCGAACTTCTACCTACTCAGGCAGCGCGTACTATATGCGGAATAATGTAGACTACTCTGGATTGGAGAATCGGAATGTCAAAGAGCTGACACGAAACAACGTGTATAAAGTTTGATTCGAAGTATAGCAGAGGCGGGTATCGCTCGTTGCTTGCGGCCCAACCATTCACGCCATCAATTATGGCGATTCACCAAAAGTGCGGGAGAACCGTTTTGACTGCCCGCTGACACCCTTGAGCTTCTTCTTAAGAACCCGATTCTCTTATTGGATATAATCAACAACATCCTACTGATGGCGTTTGAACCAGCCAGAAAGAGCTACAAGTAAAAGCTGCCATGGTTGAATAATCTTCATTTATTCGATTCTACACGAAGAAGCGACGAATTGTAACTCGTTGCGACGTCACTATTTAGGCGCGTTACTATTTTTGGACACTACGGGATACGGTAGGCTGCCTGCTGGGACAGTTGGATGCGAACAGTGGTTGTCTTGATGCCATCAACCATAACTTATGTTCGTTTCCCGAACGGCGCCTACGCGTCATGACCTGAGGCAGGAGCCCGGTGCGGTAATTCCGCTCGCCGGGATCTGTGCGGGGGGCCGCCCGAAAGGGCGGTTCCTACCGCGAAGTAATCTGGTTCCTTTCCCGGCAGGACTGGCTCCTGCCGAACATGCCTGCCTTATCTGGACGCACAATATCGTGGTTGGTAGCAGGGCAAACTTATAAGAGTGTCCTTAGGCTGAGAAGCGACTAAATACGACATGAGTGCCTAACTACGCCTGATGGCGTTATGGTCTCCAATCGTACTTACCACTCTGAAGTGCTGCTTTGAGAAGATCCAGTGCCTCGGCAAACTTACCAAATCGTATGACCTGAGTCACCGACGGGCTGCCAAGTGCCATTCTGGAAACCTGCGTATTGTGTTCAACCAAAAGAATTACTGGTACGTCGTTAGAAGCCGCGATTTCCAACTCCTGCCCAACTCCTAACGAGGGTTCTCCTACATATGCAACTACAAGACTGGCGTTTGAAACGAGACGCTTATTTTGTTGGTAGATATACGCCGGATCTACATGTGGATGCGTGTATGGATCAGTAGTGCGGTGCGAACAATGTGCCGTGAGACAGAGCTCACCGCAAATCGCAATGATGTTATCGTAGAATTCTCGAATAATCGTATGATCCTTACACACAGTGAGAGGCCCAGCCACGACAATCTCGGGGAGCTTCATTCCGCTGTCAATTCCATGTTTGTCAATATCCATTATTCGATTAAGGTTCTCACTCCCAACTCAGTCAATAATGATCCTCGACCTGCGACGCCGAAGGATCTTGCCAAATTCATCGATTAAAACCTATTGTAGATTAGAGTACTATGCTTTTTAAAGATTTCGTCTACCGTAGAGACTCTGCGGGAGCAATGCACTCAGTACAAAAAGGCTTCATAGACCAAGGCCGCCGACAGTTTGGCTTCATTTCGAACCGTCCAACTCTTGACGGTTTTTCAACCCGACTATAGGAGCCTGCGTAGGGCCAACCGGACTAGTTGGAATGTTCCAGAAACCTAGTGCTAAGTTTAGGAGAATACCAACGACGGCTGCTGTAGCGATTGCAGGTAGGCCACTCGGAAAGGCTCCAGGAATAACTATAGGGAGGAAGCCGCCCTCAAAACCGATATGTCCTCCAATGCCAATCACCATGATGGTCCCACCAATACCAAGATGCAATGAATCGAAGAAATTGACTTTCCCCTGATGCATCAAAGCGATACCCTGCATCCCGATCACACCAAAAAGATAAAGCGCAAGGCCACCTGTTACGAACGTTGGGATCGTCCCTACGAACGCTGCAAGCTTTCCGACAAACGCAAGAAGAATAGAAATCACAGCAGCCGTGATCAGTGATCTCCCAGAGTAGTTCTTCGTGATCGCCATAAGCGAATTGTTCTCGCCATAGTTGGTTCCTGCGGGGCCTCCACAGATGCCACAGATGACATCGCCAACGCCGTCACAGATTAGATTGAATCCAACGTGTTGCGCTAGATTGGCCCTTGGCTGGTTTCGTACTTCTGACAGTTGGTCAACGTATATGCTGATCTGATATAGGTGAGCCGTCGACTCAGGGATCGTTGCCAGCGCCATTACCGATATGCTGAATACTGCGGTGAGGAGAAGTGGGCCAGAGAAGTCTGGCCACGTCATATGCGGTATCGCGAATAGGGGGGCGTCTATTACTTCTTTAAAAACAATATGATCTGGTGCAATTATCAACGTAAGCAAGTACCCGGCAATAGCGCCAAGCAGAACGGGGACCATTCCTAACGTGCCGCGCCCTTGCAAAAGATGCGAGCATGCGATGGTTGTAAAAAACGTAGCGACGGCAATTCCCCACTGACCATCGGTGAAACACATGTCAAGTGCGGCCTTCGAGAGGGCAAATCCAATAACGCAAGCGACAGGGCCCGTTACAATAGGCGGTAGGATCCTATCGATACGACGCTTCCCGATTGACCTCATGGCAGCGCCTACAACAATATTGAATACTCCCGTTACAACGATTCCGGCCTGCATAAGTGAGATTATCTCATCTGGAGCAGGGACTCCGAAAACAATATCGTGATTCATCGCTTGAGCAATGCCGAGGTAGGAGGCGATGTAGCTGAAGCTTGAACCATAGTAAAGCGGGATAAATGTCCCAATCGCGTTTTTCGAGAGCGTCAGTGCAACGAGCGTTGAGAGCCCAGATGCTAATAGTACAGTGCCAACATGAAAACCGCAAAGAAGTGCGACTAGCACTGTCGCAGGAAACATCGCAACAATATGCTGAAAACCAAACAGGACGAGTTCAATGTAACCAAGTCGATCGTCGGGTAGGTATCCGGCTTTCCGCGTTACCATCTACTGGACTCCCTTCAATACCTCGAAGCATCGGTGCTTAAGCACGTCGTGTAGACGATGGGTGTTCGATCTCATCACGTATCCCATAGGAATCCATGGGCGGGATCTGCACACCGATGGTTTCAGTATGTTTATGGCGTCACACGGTCCGCAGTGCGCGATATTGTAAATTCTACTTTGACTTAAATACATATTAATCAATCCTGTAAGACAGATAGAATACTAAAGAGAAGTGCGAGAGCAATAATAAGGACGTAGAGCAGCATCAACGCTCCCCCTTGTCCTGTCGCCTCCGTATGCAAAAGGCCTACTACTAAACTAAAAACGGCGGCCGAACAGCGGATCATCTTCAAGCGAAGTCGTGATGCGTTTAAAAAGCTCGGCCGAATTTCAGTGATAGCCTGTGTAGCAATTGTCAATGTTACGTCTGGTTTGCCGTCCAGTATACCGTGAATGTCGCGATACCTTTCATCAATCTGCTTGGCTTGCCTGACCACGGACAGGCCATAAAGTTCCATTTCCTGCTGGATGAGTTTCTGCGCATCATGGCTGAACCCGGGTATCGCAGTGTCAGTAATCTGGCAGTCTATGGACATTCGGTGCCTCCCTGGGCCTGTTGTATCAATCACTCCTGCACGAACGCAAATAGACCATCATATGTTTCTGCAATAGCCCGATGAGCATCCAGTTCGAGGTATCTCGAACAGTCGTGCAAATGGCCAAGCTGCCGAAACCCACCAGAATGGTCCGGACATTCACAACGAAGAAACGTTATGTACTGCAATAATTCTACCGATTACATAGGGCATCACAAGTGACATCTCCCGGCTATTAGATTCCGAACCGCTATCGTAAGCTACAGAACTGGTCAGTTCAATCGAAAGGACCGATATTATAGTTATTTGTGCTTGGGTAGCTGCTCTATCTTGCCAATCCAGTCTCTGACGTCGCTAGGACAACGATTTCGGCCCGCTTACACTGTGCCTCCCATAAACCCTATCTGGCTCGATAACGCAGTTTCCAGCCACTCTCGTTGGTTACGTTTGACGCGATGAAGGCTGTAGGTACCCTCGCGACTCGACAGCTTTATATTAAAGGTAAGGCATTCAGGAGGCAAGGATGGACTCCGTACAACTCGTATTCGGTTTTACTAAATCGCTTTTTCGTAATCAGTCTGAACTCGCCACCAAGAACCTTGTGCTCCGCCAGCAACTTGCTGTTTTTGAGCGACGATCGTGATGACCGCGGCCCAGGAAGCGTGCTCGGATTTTCTTGTCTGGTTTTCGAAGTTCTTTCGAAGCTGCCGCTCGTTTCTTGTGATTGTACAGCCGGAGACGGGAGCGAGATTGTATCAACAAGGCTTCCGTCTCTACCGGCGATGTAATTTGCGGGCTAAAGCGGTGGGTCGGCTCAAGATCGAAGCCGAACTTCGCAATCTCATCCTACAAATATGTTTCGAGAGTACGTCATGAGGCGTACCGCGAGATCACCCTGAGCTACAGCTCCTCGACTATGGCGTGTCCGAGGCGACCGTCAACAACTACATGGATAGCAGCGTAGGACTTCGATGGTTTGCTACAGTGATCTGTGTTTTCTGTCTTGGAAGTTTTTACCTTGGGTCCAAAATCTCGTCACAATTCGGGACAGTAGAAGTCAACCAGTATTCGCGTGAGTTGCTCTCCCCGCTGGGTTAACGCGTCAATGTCCGTTGAGGGCATTGGCGAAAAGTCGGTTGGGTAGTTGGCGACTCGGTCGCGCGGAATGAGATCAGCCGGCAAATAGGGCAAACGATCGTCGATCTGGCCAAGGTAGCTGTAGATGAAGCCGCTTAAGGTTTCGTTTTCACGCCACTGATGTAGCCGGGATTGAATGCCGTGTTGAACCTGGCGATGTGTTGTTGAGAACGAACGACTCATTCGGGTAGCCCAACCGTACGGGTGGGCAGTTGCATCAAACTGGCCGGGGCCTGCATCACAGCAGATGATGTAGTCGGGTGAATAGACATTCGTAGAGAAGAGGGCGTCGCGACCGGGCTCCATGCAAGTGATGCCAAGATTCTCGTACACGCCTCCATCCGTCAGGATGACCCGCTTTTTTTCTGCATCACCTCCTCGACGCGGTACGAATCGGAATTCACGGTCGATCGCCGGAAGCAAAACAGGAAACGCCGCTGACGCCGCGACTGCCGTTGCAATGCTGGCGTCATTGCTTTCCAGTATTCCAAAACGCCAGCTTCCCGTTTCGCGGCTGCCGAAACGAAATGCCGTACCAGTCCGCAACTCGCACGCATTAATGACGACATTGATGTCATCACGGCGCACCGAATCGATCAGGCGATCGTCGAAAAACAAGTCCGCTAGTGTCTTCTCGAACGCACTGGTTCGGCTGAACCAGCGCCGGAATGGTGGCTGGAGATGGCTGGACCATGTGGACGATGAGCGAGTGGACTTCGGAATGACCCGTTCAATCAGACCAATTCCATTGCGGAATGCGAACGTGCCGAAGGCGGCTGTCCCCGCGATCAACTGTGTGCCAAGAACCTGAAGCAAACGTGGTGAGAGAAGTAGACGACGGGCGATACTCGTGACGAAACCACGTCGCAACGCTAGTCGTACGCGTTGCTCGAATTCGTCGAAGGAGTCGTCACTGTAAGCGTACATGGCACCGATAACTGATCCCCCCGACACTGTCGAAATGACGTCGACTTTGGAAAGGACTCCTCGGTCATGCAGCGCACGAAGGCAACCAAGATGAAATGCCATTGCCCGTGAGCCGCCGCCAGACAGGCACAATCCCACCGGCCGTGCGCCGACAAGGAGCGCAACTTGAGGGGCGGTTTCGGGTTTAATTGAACGTATGATCGTTCTTCCTTCACGCAGCGCCTCGAATTCATCGCGTTCAAAGACGGTAGCGGTGACTTGCGGTTGGTTGTTTGGTCTTGAGACGATCAGCAACAGCAATCGCTTTGGCGGATTTTGCTCGTCGGTTAGGAGCCTGAGCATGGCAAGGAAATCTCGGGGGCTCGGCTGTGGGCCGCACATGGGATGCGTATGCCAAGTTCCGACATAACCGACAGCACCACGTGATCGATCGCGTTTGTGTTGCGTAAGGGCACTAGTGCCTTCTGTACCGCAAACGAACTCTGCTTCGGACTGCATGCTGTCCGCTGGCGGGCCGCTTGCTTCCGTGACCCAAACTACCTTGAGGAAATCGTCGCGTTCACCGAATACCAGCCCGCCGGTTTCGACCTCCGGACCATTCTTCCGTCGTGATTGTCGTGTCCACGCGTGGAGTTGCCGCCAAGCGGACGATGTAACACGAGTTTGGTACCCTGTCGTCGTATCGGTGAAACATTGGTCTGCCTGCCATTTTACTAAGCGTGATCTCTTGCCCTCGAGCGTTGTCACTAAGAATCCGGTTGCGGTGTTGCCATCTTCCGGTTGAATGAGAGACTGCGCGATTCTGTTCATGAGCAGACCTGTTAGCGTTGCTACGTCGACAGCGGAACCGACAAATGTGGCGTCCGAACAACCCGGTTCCGGTTGGAAGACTTCTGGTGCACGGAGCGGAAAAAATGCGTCGGCATATTCCTCTAGCCGTGCATCGTGACAGCATTCAATCTTCAAGCATCGCGTTGCGTCGAACGGACCACCCGAATGAGAGTCGCTTACAAGTACAGCCATACCACGTTCAGCAGTCGAGTTGATCACGAGTGACGCAATGAATGGTCGAGGAGAATCGGCGCTGCGCCATGCCGCTTCGGATGCAACCAAGACGCCCTGCGATGCCGTCGCGTCGATGACAATGTCAGCGTCTGAAATTCCGTGACCGTTTCGCAGTCCCTCAATGATTTCAGTCACGTGTGCGACGATATCATGATCGGTGTAAATCGTTCGGAGCCGCGCGGCGAGTACCTCGGCCTTCGGATAACCGATGTCGTCATCACTATACGGCTGACGAACGAGAATACCGGGACTGACGCAACTGTTGTCTCGTAGGACAACTTTCTTCGCGTCCGCGCGTACGACCCATTCTGCAACATGACTGCCAATCGCACCGCATCCCCAAACCTCCACAGTCTTTCCTGCGAAGGCCTGCATGGGACGCCCGATGTCGCGTCGATGTGTAACTTCAGGGCGATTTTCGCGTACTCGACAGTACTCGATTTTAGTTGTTGATGCCCACGACTCGAACAACTCTAGAACGTCCGTGTGTAGGTCTTCGCCAGCATCACCGATCGCTGCGGAGCGAGCCTCAATGTCTAGCATTTTAACTCCGAAAACTGGAACCCGCCAAGCAGTTAGGTGCTGCTTGACCGTCTTGCCGCGGAGCCCTCGCATCGGTGTGCCAACTACGAACACCAGCGAGCGGTCCGGACCGTTGCATCGGATCACAGTGTTCAGAAGCCGAAACAACGGCGTCCGGCCCACACCACTTTTGGCGAGCAAGTCAAGTAGTCCTGAAACTTTGCTTGGGAACTCAAACGGCGTTGGGCGGTGTAAAAGAACGGCAGCCCCTAATAGATTGCCACGTCTTGCCTCCGTAGATCCCCATTGAATCAAGTCGAGGCGACGCTCAGATCGTTCGGACAGATCAACCTCGCCTAACCACGGTGCATCAGTCACGGCAGGCGTGTCGGATCGCGGAATCAGCATCGGCCCTGTCGCGTTATACGTAGCCGGTGGATGCATAGCGCCGCCAGTTGGGTCTAGCTCGTCAAGTGCCGCCTGCCGCAACCAATACTCGAATCTCCGTAGAAACCCATACATCCCGTGTGACGGATTCCACTCCGTCTGCGGAGCTACGTACATGCAGAGGTTGACGTCCCAGTTGACGTGCGGATAGACAGCAAAACGAAGGTGCTCAACGGCGACATACGGAGGTTTATAGGGGAAATGATTGTCAATCAAAATTATAAATCGCTCGCGATCGCGCAAAGGAAGCCCACCCTCGGCGCGATCGAAATTCGCACAACTGACAGACACGTTGACAGCTACTGTTGATCCGTCAACAGCTGAGATGACTTCCAATTCTTCGTTCTTTGACGCAACCTCGCGCAGCTGCTCAAGGGCGAGCCGTTGATCCGAATTCATTCACCACTCCCAAAACCGACCCGTTGAGTCGGTGGCTCGTCGCACCCCTGCGACGCATCGATGGCGGCAGTGAGCGACGTCATGGAGTTTGCGGACCTGCTTCTGGCCTCGTCGTCTCCGTCATCCGATTCATCTACACACTTGACGTAGCCAAATCCGTCATCCCCAAACTCGAAAACGATTGCTTTGGGGTCATCCTCGTTGGGATGTGCGCCCGTACAGAGAAAGTGGTCGGCCGCGACAATCTCTTCATAACGAGCCTTCGCCTTCGCGTGTGGCGGGTTGTCGCCATTCTTGTTCTTTGTAGGGACCGGATCGCTGCTCGCGATGATGTGGCCACCATCGGCCAGCGACTTTTCGATGTCATCGAGAATATCCTGCTTCAGTTCCTCGTCGCCATCGTCGTTCTTGTCGTACATTACTGACTTTGAGCATTGGTGCGGCGACAGGAACACATCACAGTCGAGTTTGTCCTCATTACCATGATCACGGCTCTCATCCCAGACACGCCGCAACGTCGGATAGCTCAGGTCACCAAGGAACAGACCCCGTCCGACTCTATTGTCGTCAGTAAGTTCAATCCGCAGGCCTACACTGGTTTCATTCCGCTCGCTCGCAGTGTCATCATCTTTGAACGGAGAATGGACGAACGCCTCGAAGTCGTCTTCGTAGTCCTCTCCATCCAGCTCCGTGATCGTCTCACCGGGTGTGGTCAGGCGGTCTTCGGGGAATCCATCGAATTCGTCCTCCTCCAGCAACTCGCTATACCCGATGACTCGCACTCGATCGCCCGCTTCCACCTCGTCATTGGCTTCGCGCGTCACCTTAACTCTGCGTTTTGCTTCCTTGCGAAAGTCCAGCGCGTCGTCGCAGAGATCGGACGCGTTTTCATGGAAAATGCGCGGCGCGAACCAGATTTCGCCGATTGCCACCTTTTCGCGGAGATCCTTGAATCCTTTGCAATGATCAAGGTCTGGATGTGTGAGTACGAAGACTGCCAGATATGGCTCGCCATCCTCTTTCGGCAATAGTTCAACAAGCCTATCCACGATGGGTGTCCTCGAATCGTCGTCGTCGTAAGCGGCGTCAAGATTGTGAAGATCGATCTGCATGACGACCCTTGTGTTGACGCAAACTGTTGAGCTGTCGCCAGTTCCGACTGGCCAGAACACGAATCCTTTGCTTGGTAAATCCTGCATGCTTTTCTCCTTAGTGTTTTTCACCTACGGATATCACCTATATCCGAATTTGGCGTCATGACCGTCGAAACGAGTGCCTCTACTCCTTAGATATGCACGACCGTGACACACTGACCACAGAGAATTCCGCCAACGATGGTCACGGTCGTGCATATATGTAGAATGAGAGGCAACAGTCGACCGCCACCTGCGAGGAGAAAAAGACTTGTCGCAAGCCCCAGAGATTCAGACAACCGATTTCAGCAAGGATACGGACGCCGATTTGCTGACGATGATCAGTTGGAAACAGGAAGACGATGACGGTGCACGAGAAGCATGGGGTGAGTTTTACCGTCGGCACTTTACGTTCTTGTCTTTCGTTTGCTTGAAGTTCTATGGACGGCAACTCGGTGACGCTGGCGTGGAGGACCTCGTGAACGAAACGTTTTTGCACGTTTTCGCGAAAGCAGCACAAGGGTTTCGCCCTGGGGACGATTCAGACGCTCAAGTGAACAGGCGTCATGTTGAATCGTGGTTGAGGACGGTTGCCCACAATGTCTTCTTGATGGATCTGAGGGGGCGTCGGCGGGATCCTAATACGATGCTCTACGACATTGATGTTGCAATGCCGACGGCGCCGACGATGTCAGCCGAACGCGAGGAGCAGTGCCAACGCGTTCGCGAGGTGATCGAGTCACTTCCCGAGCGTGAACGTGACGTGCTTTTCGCTCGATTCTGGAATTACGACAGAGCAGGGGGCAAGCAGACGTTTGCCCCGGAGGTTCTTGCTGACCTAATTGATCGATGGGAGACAACGGACGCAAATATTCGAAAGATCCTGAGTAGAACACTTAAGAAGATCAAAGAAAGACTCTCGTAGACCCCGTGTGTGAGCAATAACCATGTCCAAGAAAAACAAGAAACCCGAAATGGAAATCGCGGATGTCGAACGGCTTACTTATGAGGCGATGCGGCATCACGGTCTGATTCCACCAATGACATTGGATGAAGTGGCGAGAGTTGAAACTGAACTAGATGGCATCGAGCTACCGTTTTCACAGAGCGATCCAGCCGCGTTACTGAAGCAGTTGGATGAAAATGAAGAGGACGGCACTCGCTCGACGCTTCCATTCAATGTTGTGGACACAGACACAGTACGAAACCTTGCACGTGCAGCTCGCGAAGGCGGCGAACTTTCGACCGAGATCGAAAGTCGGATGGAAGACGACAAGTCTCGGCATCAACAACAGGCGACTGATGAAGACTGCTAAGGCCAAACATCCGCGATTGTCGCCGAAGCGCGAGGAGGAGATCGCGGAACTGGCGGAATTCCTTGCGAACGACCGATTTCCTACAACGCGGATCGATCCGGAAGCGATCGCCAAGAGCGAAGGCATTGGAATCATTCCCGGTAACTACGGTGACGCCTTTGACGGGATGCTGGAACATGACGCCGGGCGTTTTTACATATACTGCAATCTTGAACGGGTGGAGTCACTCTGGTCACCGCGGGCCCGGTTCACGCTCGCCCATGAGCTTGGACACTTCTTCCTTGACGAGCACCGCAACGCCTTGAAGTCTGGGCAAGTCCCTAGTCATCCGTCGTACTGCGATCACGAGTCAAAGAATCCAATTGAACTTGAAGCGGATCACTTTGCCTCAGCACTTCTGATGCCGAGTGATCGGTTTCGCAAGCGGGCGAAGAAACTCGCGGCGGGCCTCGAAGGAATTCGCCAGTTGGCGAACGAGTTTGGCACATCGCTTACCAGCGCCGCCATTCGCTACGCAAAGCTCGACATCATGACCTGCGTCATTATCAAGTGGAACATGGACGGCTACGGTTGGAAGTGGCTTTCGAGCAGTGCTTACGAGCTTGGCTGGCGCAAGACAATTGAAGAACCAGCCAAACTCGTTCCGGGCAGTGCCTCCGAATGCATTTTTGCCGGAAATAGCGACGCGCGCAACGAGATTCAACGCACCGGCAGCACGGCAACATATTGGTTTCCGTTCATTTCGCCGAGCTCTGTTCGTGATTGCATCATCATCGAAGAGGCCATTTCACTCGGACGATTTGGTTCGTTGACCCTGATATACGCCAACTCTTGAGGTCAGAGAGCCGTGACTAGCCGTGCTCAACACCAAGAAAATCTGCACTTTTGTGTGCAATCTTTCACCATTATCTCGATAGATTGCCCAATATTCAAGCTTCACCATCGGATTCGCCCTGTTGACAATATGAGAGTTGCTGCACGGATAGAGTACCGTGTTGAATGAGTCATTATTTCCACGGCTCGAACTCAGTTACGCTACGATCATCGCCTTCGCGATCTGGTCTGATCAGTAGGAGACATAGCCCACGCGTTCGAGGTCGGCGAGTATCCACTACGCACCTATCTTTGTCTGTGATTTGTTATTCGCAGACACCAAACAGACACCAAAGGCCTATTTGGGCCGATTTCTAGACAGGTCAAATGATGCGAAATATGCGTAAGTCTTTGACGTGTCAACACTTACGCAACTGGGCGATATTGGACTTGAACCAACGACCTCCTGCGTGTCGAGCAGGCGCTCTGCCAACTGAGCTAATCGCCCTCGTGGGGTGTGGATTAGAAGCTCATGGACGGATGATGTCAATCATGTAGCATCTGTCTATATTTCACTGTGCTGATGGGCACCAATATCTCGTAACACTTAAACGCAGACGCTGGAGCTACCCAATAATCCGCTATGGACCAAATCCGGCCTTTTTTGCCCAATCCTTTTACTTCGTTACATATAAAAAAAATATTTAACGAATGCTCTTTTTAAGCGTAGAAAAACAGGCTGGATTATTTTTGGATCAATTTTAGCCGAGCTGGCACTAATAAAGATGGCCCCATCCAGAATTACAGGTGATTCTGAGTGTCACGTTCATGGACGTAGGGTTCCATCCTAATAGCCTATACACGCGTATTACGGACAGGCACAAACTCTAGAAAATCTCCCGCATCATCATTGGTAGATGATGTCTGTGCATATACCGATACAAGAAATACATCGTGCTCGTCAACATCGCAGTCTGCATGATCTGTATTAGCCAGTGTAGGACAATTGCCACACCCATCGCTAAGGCCATCACCATCTCCATCAACGTCGCCATTCAATTGTTGAATCTTGGCTTCGAATGGGCAATTATCGCATGAATCGCAAATCATGTCCCGGCCGCCAATACTCGGCGTAAAATCGCATTCCGTACCAGCCCCTAGCCAAACCCCATCACAACAAGCTTGATCCATATCTTGAATATTCTAAGGCTCATAAGGAAATTCATAACAGCCAGCGCCGACCTGCCCGGCGTACGCGGAACCAACACCACCAGGTGTTCCGCCAAGACCTAGACAACATCTGCCATCCATATTGGAACAGCTACTATCGTTAAAACTGCACGATTGCGATCCAAGACAAGTCGTATTATTTCCTTGTGTAGTACAACTGCTAGATGTTGAACTCGTGCTAGATAGGATCACATCAGGAATATCCATCGCAGAGCAGGCGCCTAATAAATTTGTCGAATTACAGCAGCTTCCGCTAGCAGTACAATATGTGATAGGTGTGGGCCCAATGGGGCCTCCAGGCCCTGCCATTGACTCGTGAACCGATCCACCAACAGCCGCGAACATAAAGGCCAAAAGAGATCCGTACACATGAACGCGCCCATTCCCACCAAACCAGTAATCCTGATAGACATGAAACATCCTGCAAGCTAAAGCAAGCGGATTACGTTGGATAGAAATAACCTCGCAATAACTCATAACCAAGTCTTGCGAAAAAACAGTCCAGCTGCTCGTAATGGCATTGCAACCTTATATCGTCGTGCCGAGCAACTTGCGCCGACAACTCCAGATTGTTAAGCGAAAAATAGGGCCGAACAGGTCAATAAGAAATTATCTAAATCATCAGCCATGCACCAAGAAATCTCGGTCAAGACGTCAAGATGGGCCATTGTCGACATGGGGCCTGCACCGTTATTCAACAACGTTTGCGGCATAAGAATTCGGGCGCCAATAGATAACCAAGCTACTTGGTGGCTATCGATACGGAAACCTGCTTGATAGCCGAGATTCTGCGGCCGGTTAGAAAATCGAGGAACTCAGCTTTGACGTCCACGTCTGTCACTCCAGTTAAATTGTCTGAGGGCTTGAACGGGCATTTGAAAGTAAAATGATTCGTACCAAACTTTCCGAACCACGCTTTTTTGAGTTGTTGCGGTTCATGAAAATTATATACGCCCAGCACCCGTGGCGAACCCAGGTCGCGGTTGTCGACTAGCTGAATCGTAAATCGGCCAGCGGCTTTGTGAATATCTCCGTCGGCATCTAGCAATCTCAGATGTACGGTGACGCCATCCTGCCCAGGCTTTCCGTCGTAATCCGCCCCACCGGTGAGCCTGACAATTTCAAGCTTGGTCACCGCGAAAAGATCCGCGGGCGCTTTAGCGTCGAATGTAGTTAAATCGTCAATTTGTAATGTCAAAGCGGCTACGGTTCGATCACGGTCGGCTAAGTCACGGGAGAGAGATTCGTTTTGTTGGCGTAATTGATCGTAACCAGTCACCAGGCGTTCGCGATGACCACCATCACAGCCGCCCGCAATGGCAATCAAGACGATACACGACAGGCTAATCACGAGAGATCGATGATACATAAATTTTCTCGCAGGCTCTCGACTAACATTAGACTTATAACTCTATCGCCTTTGGCTAGTAGCGGTCTTTATTTTAGTGCCTCGGCGAATACTGCCGTAGCGGCGGATACACCAGCGCCGATATTGATAGCATAGCCCTGCTGCGACAGTGCCATTTCCAAGGCCGCGATAGCTCCGATCGTATCGAACGCATCCACGTATCCCATATGCGAAAAACGGATGATCTTGCCCTTCAACTCGCCCTGCCCACCAGCGATCTGGAATCCGAACTTGCTTCGCATCGTCTTTCTAAGCGCGCCTTCATCAACGCCTTCTGGCATGAGCATAGCCGTGACCGAATCGACGGTATCTGTGGCAAAAACCTTCAGCCCCATCGCCTTGGCTGCGGCGCGAGTTCCCTCAGCTAACATGCTAGTCTCAGCCCAGATAGCCTCCAGGCCTCGTTCCTTAATTCCACGAAGGACATGCAGCAAGCCGCGAACCAGGGTTAGAGCAGGGGTATAAGGCGCGTCCCACGTTTCAAGTGACTTTCGATAAGCTTTTAGATCGTTATAGAGCGTGGGCATGGTTCCTGAATCGATGCGCGACCAGGCGCGGTCACCGACAGCAGCTAGACCCAAACCTGGCGGCAGCATGAGGGCTTTTTGGGAGCCGGTCACGTAGGTATCTACCCCCCACTCATCCATCTTCACCGGGATGGCGCCCACCGCGGTGATACCGTCTACCAATAGCAGCGCGTCACGCTCGCGTGAAAGCTTGGCGATAGACTCAACGTCCGACAAGGCCGTCGTCGACGTCTCGCTGTGTACAACGATGATGGTGTCTATCTTGTCGTCGGCATCCATGGCTGCGCGTATGTGGTCTGCTTTAGCGCCAAATCCCCAGTCTAATTCGAGCACGGTGTGATCGATTCCAAAAGTCTGGCACACTTTGGTCCATCGCTCGGAAAATTTTCCGTTTTGCACGACCAACGCCTTGTGTCCAGGCGGGCAGCAGCCAACGATTACCCCTTCCATCGCGGAGGTGCCACTACCAGTGAAAATTGGGCAGGAGGCCTGCGTTTGAAAAAGGTATTGCAGCAGCTCATGTACTTCTTTGTACATATCGCGATAAAACCCGGTCCGGTGATGCTCCATGGGGCGGGCCATCTCCAGCATGACATCCTCAGGAACCATCGTCGGGCCAGGCGTAAACAGTCGTAATTTTTTCATAGCATCACCTCTACAATAAATTTGCGCCACCATCCGATAGCGACAACCATCCGTATTATATAGCTGGGGACAGTCTGCACCAGTAGCGAAAAATGAGAGCGAATATAGACCGATGGAGTGATTTTTAGGCACACCATATCCGGTCTGTGTAAGTTGACAGTATGACCCATGCTTTGGTGCCAAAATAAGCTTACCTTAACTTGGCCTAGCCATGAAATTCTACGGTTATTGGCACCTTTACCACACCAAAATTTCAGGGTAGACCTTTTTTTGTTTATTTCGGATTCAATTCATGGGATCATACCAATCGCGCTAGAACAGTCTGGCTCTAGGTGGATGACAAAATCGAAATGCGCCCAAATTCTGTAGCATATCAACCCATCGGCGCCTGGTGTAGGCTATGCGGCTAACACTTGGTTTCCATCTGCCTACGAATGCCTCAATGATGTAGCCACTCGGCGTTTCGATTCTGAAGCACCAGGACACACACTTCAGCCCACTGCATGGATTCATGACGCCTACATAAGGCTGGCGGAGGGTGGCTATAACGACCTGCAGGATAAAACACACTTTTTCGCTATTGCAGCAAAAATTCTTCGCGATATTTTGGTCGATCATGCACGACGCAAAAAAACGGCGAAAAGAGGCGGTAATTGGCATCGACTCACGCTGACCGGCATAGGCCTATCAACATCGGCCGAACCCATTGATGTGTTAGGTTTGGCAGTTGTGCATACAAGGCCAGCCCACATCGTGGAGTTGAAATATTTTGGCGATGTACCGAATGGAAGCAAGCATAGCCATCGCGACAGCTTCAGGACCAGGCATGTGCAGCTTGCGTGCCAACACTTCGTCAAGTTGGCCACGTAACGCGTCGTTCGTATCACTGACCCAGTTCAATCACCGGAAAACCACTATCGTCGAGATGCGCTATGGCGATAATCCTCTGATCGAAGCACTGACGCACCTTTACACTAAGACTGGTCACACCGACAAGACCGAAGCACAGACGACTAAGGTCGACCAAACTAACTGACTTGTCGCTTTTAGGTATAAGATCTGGTGAATGCGAATTTATTTATTAAGCCAAGGCATGAGCGCACGGACCTGCTCGCCTGCCTGCTCATAAAGCGTATCCTCGTCCTTCTTGTGAAGTGAACGAAAAGTTTCGCCGCCGCTGCGATATTCATCAATCCACTCTTTAGCAAACTGGTCGCTACGAATATCAGCCAAAATCTTTTTCATCGCTTGCCGTGATTCTTCTCCAATAACACGCGTGCCCCTGGTCACATCACCATATTCTGCGGTATTGGAAATTTTTTCTCGCATACCGGATAAGCCGCGCTCGTACAGTAAATCGACCACCTGTTTTAACTCATGGACGCATTCAAGATACGCTAGCTCCGGCGCATATCCAGCATCAACCAGCGTCTCGAACGCAGCTTTAGTGAGCGCGCTAATACCACCACACAATACAACCTGCTCACCGAAAAGGTCTGCTTCGGTTTCAGCTGCGAATGTTGTTTCAATGATACCCGCCCGCGCCGAGCCGATGCCCACCGCCCACGCCAGCGCGATGCGCTTTGCATGACCGCTAGCGTCCTGGTGGATAGCCATGAGTGCAGGAATACCTTTCCCTTCCTCGTATGAAGACCTCAACAAAGTACCAGGCCCTTTCGGAGCGACCATAATCACATCCACATGGTCCGGCGGCTTGATAAAGCTATATCGAATATTGAAACCATGCACAAAACCAAGCACCTGACCAGGGCGCAAATTTGGCCCAACCAGCTTTTCGTATACCTCGCCAGCACATTCATCGGGTAGACTAATGATCAGTAAATCTGCTTGTTGTACCACTTGGTCTATCGACATTGGCTCAAAACCGTCCAACTCTGCCTGCCGAAACCCCGCCCCCTCACGCTGACCGATTGACACGCTAACGCCGGAATCTCTGAGATTCAGCGCATGGGCCCGACCTTGATTGCCATACCCGACCACGGCCACCGGCGTGTTACGAAGCTTTGGTAAATTAGCATCTCTCTCGCGGTATACTGTTAAAGCCATATCATGTTCTCCTTGGCAAATACTAGCAGCGATCGCAGTTTCACAATGAAATTCGGCTACTGAACACGTCTTTTCTGTCGCCCGCGTTGCCATAATAGCCAACTTGATGATAATGCGTCTTCGATGAGTAGCAAACCCACTAGAATCTTAAGGAGTCGGGTATGCAGCCGGAGCAGACCGACTTTCACGCACACCTTATAGCTACGCTTGAGGTCCAAGACGACGCTCGTTTAGCAGCCCTGCTGAATATCGTTCCCGCGGCTGATATTGCAGAGTCGTTCGAATTGCTCCAGGACGCAGATCGTTCACGCATCCTATTTTCCGTCAAACCTCATACCGCTGCCGAAATTGTCATTCTTCTCGATGAAGCTGTTCGCGGCGAGGTGGTTGACGAGATGGATACGGAATCCCTAGCGGAAATCGTGTCGCAGCTCGAGCCAGACGACGCAGCCGATGTCCTTGGCGAGCTGCCCGAGCGAGAAGCCAGCGATATTCTTAGTGAGCTAGACGAAGCCGAATCCCTGAAAATTGAAAAACTTCTCGGATACGATGAGTCCACCGCTGGCGGGATTATGACCCCGGACATCGTAGCGGTCCCCGCGACAGCCACTGTCGGGGATGCGGTCGAATTCGTGCGCGTTGCCTCCCCGGACGAGGAACTACATGAAATTTATATCGTAGATGAAGATCGCAAGCTGGTCGGCACGGTGCCTCTTCGACTCCTGGTAATCAACCCACCTTCCACAAAATTATTAGACATTGTGGATAGAGACACGGTTGTGGTGAACGCCAGGGACGATCAAGAAACCGTGGTGCAGGTTATTCGTAAATACGACGCCTCCGAGGCAGCGGTTGTAGACGATGAAAACCACCTGCTGGGTCGAATCACTCACGACGACCTTTTAGACGTCGCGGACGAAGAAGCCGAAGAAGACTTATTGCGCATGGCGGGCACCGACGCGGCCGAGCTAGATACCTCATCTGTCATTCAAGCCGCGCGCATTCGCTTGACATGGCTACTCCCTTGCCTATGCGGAACGCTAGTGACAGCTTCCGTGCTAATCATCAGTAGACGCCAATTTGATCCTAAAATATTTGCCACGTTAGCCGCCTTCATCCCAATGCTCGGCGCCATGGGGGGAAACGTCGGCGTTCAAATTTCGACGATTATCGTTCGCGGATTCGCGACCGGAGATATCGGTTCAACCATTCTAAGTCGAGCGATGATACGCGAAGGTCGCATCGCCTTAACTATCGCACCCGTGTGTGGCGTAATCGCATGGGGCATCGTGTCTATAGCAGCACCTATACTCATCACCAATAATATCCTCCCCCCCTCGGTTGTAACAACCATAGCACGAGCAGTTGGCATTGCCATGCCTATGGCTATCCTGGGGGCAAGCATGCTTGGTATTTTATTGCCGTTTGCGTTCAAGCGCCTGGGCGTAGACCCAGCTATCGCCGCCGGGCCTTTGGTGACAACGACGAATGACATCGTCTCCGTATCCATCTATATGCTAACGGCGATGGCTATTGTCTAATTAATAATCATGACAGGATCGTGCCAAATGGCAAGCTACATCAAAGTTTAGCCACGATAATCGAATTTTAATCTTGGGGAAATCAATATGTACCATACACCACAACGCGTTGTCATCAAAGTTGCCATAGCTTTGCTGCTTCTTTGCCTGACTAACGCAGCCAATGCACAAACCAGGCTGCTCAAATCGCCATCAGAAAAGGTGCCCGACAATTGGCTGACGAAGGTAGAACGCACCGACTACCATGAAACACCTCGATACGACGAAACCCTCGCTTTCTACCAGCGTATAGCCGCAGACTCGCCTTGGGTAAAAATTGAATCATTCGGAACCTCCCCACAAGGCCGCGACCTTCCGCTCGTGATTATTTCCAACGATAACACCTTCACCCCAGACGCAGCCCACGCAAAAGGCAAACTCGTCGTGCTGGTTCAAAACTGTATCCACGCCGGTGAATCGGACGGTAAAGATGCCACGATGATGCTCGTGCGCGATATAGCTATAACCAAAACCCGTGCCTCATTATTGCAGCACGTCGTGCTTGTAGTCATGCCAATATTTAATGTCGATGGGCACGAGCGCTTCAGCAAATACTCTCGAATGAATCAAAACGGCCCGGACGCCATGGGCTGGCGAGTCACGTCTCAAAACTTAAATCTCAACCGCGATTACACAAAAGCAGACGCACCAGAAATGCAAGGTTGGCTCCGCGCCTGGAACCGATGGCAGCCTGATTTTCATTTTGATAACCACACGACCGACGGCGGCGATTGGCAGTACGATTTGATGTACGCCTATGACGCTCACGCCACCGCATCCCCCAGTAACGCTGCTTGGCTAAAGAATCACTGGGCTGCCAAGGTTTTACCCGCACTGCGAAAAGATGGCCATCTACCGATCAATTATTTTAACCTCGTTGATTCAAAAGACCTTACAAAAGGCATTCGTTCCGGCGGCGGACTCACGCCAAGGTTTTCTACGGGCTATGTGTCGATCCGTAATCGACCATCCGTACTCGTCGAAACCCACATGCTAAAACCCTACCGCACCCGCGTCATCAGCACCTACAACATTATGCTACACACGCTTAAATTGCTAAACGACCAGCCACAAGCGCTACGCGAAGCCAACGCCCGCGCAGACCAAGAAGCGTCTGCGCTTGCCAAATTGGGAGATGACCACTTGGTGTCTCTAACCGTCAAGCAATCAGACGACACCATGACCTATGATTTTTTGGGTTTTGATTTTCAACGATCACAATCTGATATATCCGGCGACATCCGCATCACCTATGACAATACTAAGCCGAAGACGTTTCACATACCTTGGTCGAATCAGACCCAGCCCGACAAACAAGTTTCCGTGCCCCGGGCCTATATGATTCCTCAGGAATGGACGCAGGCGATTGACCTAGCGAAGCTGCATGGCCTTCGACTACGCCAGCTATCTTCCCCTCTAACTTGCGAAGTGGAAATATATTCGTTTCGCGATGTAACCTTCGCAGCTAGACCGTTCGAGGGGCGATTTCGTGTGAACTATGAAGTGGATACAAAAATGGTCAGCCGCACTTTCCCTGTCGGCACGATCGTATTACCACTAGACCAACCCGGCGCGAGAGTCGCGCTACATCTATTCGAACCTTGGGCGCCGGACTCGTTGGTTTCATGGGGATTTTTCTCTGCAATTTTTGAACAAAAAGAGTATGGAGAACATTACGTGCTCGAAGCCTTAGCCCGCGACATGATGCAAGCCGAGCCAGAAATTCGCACGGCGTTCGAAAAGAAACTAAGCAGCGACGAAAAGTTCGCAGCTAACCCCTGGGCTAGGCTCTACTTCTTCTACCAGCAGTCCCCCTTCTGGGACTCCGCTCTCAATGTTTATCCGATCGCCAGACTAATGAAACCAGTATCAATGAGTATTCAGCCATTACCATAAAAATCGAGAACCATGCTGGATGCCCCATTCTTTGGGTACTCCCGAAGGGTGGGGGACGGACATTCGAGCATGCGATACACGAGCCTGATTCGAATCCACCAAAATTATCATGCCCCCCCGCATGCCTCATAACGTAGCATAAATCGTCACCACCACAGCTTTGTATGCCGGCGTTCGAGACTGTGGATCAACATCACTTGGCACCAGCACATTCGCCTCGGGAAAATACATAGCCACGTTACCTGGATGAATGTCAAATTCGCGGACCACAATGCGGTCCATAGACCCGACCGAACTTTTTACGCACACCGGCTGATTCACAGCTAGCCCTAATCGATCAATGTCATGCTTATTCATCAGAATCACATCGCGTCTTTCTTGATGGCGATATAAATCCTCTTCCTCATAAACAACCGTGTTGAATTGCCCCTCGCTACGAATCGTCATGAGCAAAAGCTGATGATCCTTAACGGCCCGCACTGACCAAGCTGGCACCTTAAAAAACGCTCTCCCCTCTGGCGTAGCAAAAAGAGGCTGGTGAAAGGTGCGTCCTACAATCTGAAACTCTTGGCTGGAATCCCCACGCTGAGCCAAAGATTCATAACCCGGTACAACCGCAGCAATAGCTTGGCGAATGGTGCGATGCTGCATCATGGACATCCAGTCCACAGGCCCATCATCTCCCAACACGTCACGCGCGATAGAAGCAATCGTCTCCACTTCACTACGCGGCCCTTCCAACCTACTCGGGCCACCGTCACTGAATCTTACGAAGTTAAACATAGACTCTTGCGAAGTTTTCTGAGGCTCTTCATCACGGGCCAGCATCGGCAAAATCAGCGTATGCTTAGCCCGACCCCGCGCATGCCCGGTATTTAGCGTCGTACTAAAATACACGACAGTCTCAAGTGCATTAAACGATTCTTCAACTAGCGCAGCGTCAGGCGAAGCGCCGAATAAATTGCCGCCTAAGCAGTAAGCTGTCTTTATCTTGCCGTCGCGCATAGCCTCAATACAAGATAACGTATCCAATCCCGGCGATGTAGGGAGATCAACACCCACGTATTCCTCAAGTCGCTCAAAAACAGCCTTTTTCAAAGCTGGCGTTACACCAACCGACCCCACGCCTTGCACATTGCTATGCCCGCGAATGGGCATGAGTCCTGCCCCTTCCCGCCCTACCATCCCTCGAAGTAATGCTAGATTTACGATAGCCCGAACGTTATCCACACCGTGCACGTGATGTGTGATGCCCATCGTCCAACTAAAAATAGCCCGTTCGGCTTGAGCATATCGAATGGCCACACCATCTATTTCCGATTTCGCCACACCAGAAACCCGCTCGATGTCCTCCCAGGACAACGCACGTATAAATGCCAAAAACGCGACACTATCCTTAGTGTGGTCGCTTAGAAACCTTCGATCCACTGCGCCAAGTTCATCCACCCGCTTGGCAACCCCGCTAAGTAGCGCAATGTCGCCGCCGATATGCAATTGCACATATTGACTAGAAATCTGAGAACCGAAAAACAAGCTGCGCAGATCTGATGGCACGCTGAAATTTACCAAAGCCGTTTCTTTTAGTGGGTTGATGACGATCACATCCCCACCCCGCCGCCGAAGCTTCATGAGCTGCCGCATGAGTCGCGGATGATTAGACGCCGGATTACCACCGATCAAAAAAAACAAATCGCACTTAGCCACATCCTCAAGCACAATCGTCGCAGTCCCCGTGCCTATAGATGCCGACAGCCCCACGCCACTGGCCTGATGACAATAGTAACTACAGTTGTTAACGTTGTTCGTACCGTACATCCGCGCGAACAATTGCAACAAGAACCCGGCCTCGTTTGACGATCGACCACTGACATAAAAAAAGGATTGGTCAGGCTGCGTTTGTTGGAGTGAACCACTAGACATCTCTAACGCTTCGTCCCATGTGATTGGATGAAATCTATCGTCACCCGGCCCAGCATACATAGGCTCAACCAGTCGCCCGGCGTGCTCCAAGTCAAAAGGCGACATGCTTTTTAATTGCGTAAAGTTGTATCGCTCGAAAAAATCCGATGTAACCCGGCCTTGCATATCCGCAGCCATCGCTTGCATAGATTTTTTGCATATCTCAGGAAAGTGCCCCGCTTCATCGACCATCCCCCCCTGCTGACCGCCCATGCCCAATGCGCAGGTCTTGCATGCGTTCTTGGACTGTAGCGCACGAAAAAATCGAAAGAATCCTCCCGACTGCTTGGCTTTTCTAAACGCATATCGTATAGCTGGCCAACCTCCGCCACGGCGCACTTGTTTCATCTGATAAGCTCCCAACGCTTGGTGTCAAACAGGTCATTGGCCATGTTATGATCTATCAATTGGAATTGAAAGCCATCTCCCCGCCACCAACCAAAGCGCGGACGTCGCAACACCGAAAAATTTGCCCTTTGACACGCGACGACTACCATGATTCGCCGTATGCCGAAGACACGGCTAGTAGACAACTAATGGCGAAAGACCGCAACGCCCAATCGCAACATGGAATATGATAGAATGAACGATTTAACCCCAAATCGCCCACGACCAAACCAGCGTTACCTGATACACGACTTGCATTTATCAGCCACGAGCATGACCGCCACTCTGTTGCTTTGCTCAATGCTTGGTTGTCAGGCCGCCCAGCGCACAGTTGATGCTGGCGAGGCTAAAACCCGAGATTTTTTACAACGCGTTGAACCGACCGGTATCATTGCTGAGACGAAAGCGCGTAAAAAAACGTGGGATACCTTCAATGAAAAGGCCGACGAAATAGACGTCGCAACATTCAACGAAGCCGTAGACAACCTATCCATCGTCGCTCGTAATATGGCTTCCCGCCTAGACGCCTTTAGCAGCGACGATGTGCGGAAAATGGCAGACGACCTGAGTACCACGCTCACAGCCCTTCGCCAGCAAATCGAGCAAGCGAATCTAGCAGAGGCCAGCACCGCCATAACACAAACAGCCAACACGCTAAATAAACAAATAGAACTCTTTGGTATATCCGAATTAAACAGCGTCTTACTAGAAACCAAGCTAGCCGTGCGAAGCGTGCAGGAGACCGGAAATCAGGTTCAGGAACATTTAACGGTCACAACCAAGGACATCCGCGTATTATCCAACGAGGTGGCCAAAGTCCTGCAACAGTTGCCCTCAGATGCGTTTCAGGCATCGATGCTGGATATAAAGTCAGCAACCGCCCAAATAGCCAGTATTTCAGAAACTTGGCCAGCCAGCGCAGCCAAAATCGAGGACACCTTGGCTACGATCCGCCTCGGTTCCCGCATTGGCATCGGCGTTCTCGCGCTTTTTGGCTGCTGCGCGATCCTATGGCTATTGAAAAATTTGCGATCTCCCCATACTGCCTAACTAGAAATATGGAAAAATCAGCCTTTCGACGCCAGCAAGAGGGGGTACGTAGCTCAATAATCGACATCGACGGTCTTAATTGGGACAAAAAATAGCCCCAGACATTGACGCGCGACGGTTTTGTCGAGACAATCCCCCGCTTTAAGTAAGTCTAGGGAGATGAGTAGATGAAGGTTACACGCAGCATGTTCCATCGCTATCGGCAGCAGGATGCCATTGCGACTAAAGCAGTGAATTCGGTGCGCAAGGATAAGGAACGTCTCAGACGCAATGCCCGTATGATGCAAAAGGTCACTGGTGGCTCGCTGCCTTTTTCTCCGCCGGTCATGAGCTGGCTCAGCGGGCAACTCGATATCCCTACTCACCGTATCACGCAAGAAGACATTAAAAAGCTTAAAGCATAATAGCCGTAGCGGGTGGAAGCGCTGCTTGGCTTATGATTAATATGCGAACATGAAGCGATCGAAATCAATTCGGTCGCTTCTTTTTTATGCGCTCATCATTATTTGACCGACGGTGCCGCTGAGTAACTAAGCGGTCACGGTGGAAGTTTGTGGATGGGCCAGCCTGGCTTTTAGGTCGTCCTGCGCTTGTGACATCTGCTCGGCAGAAGGCGAACTCCCCGTTTTCATCATCGTTGCGAAACAATCGAAAAGGTAAGCCGCGTCTTGGGGGCCAGGGCTTGCTTCCGGATGATACTGGACAGCTAAAATCGGCATATCTTGGTGAACATATCCTTCCAACGTCTGATCGTTCAAATTCACGTGTGTCACCGTAGCGCCAACCTTCTTAATGGAATCAGTGTCGATAGCAAAGCCGTGATTTTGAGATGTGATCTCAACGCGATTGGTCAATAGATTTTGTACTGGGTGATTACCGCCGTGATGGCCAAACTTCAATTTGTACGACTCAGCCCCTAGCGCGATCCCCAATAGCTGATGCCCCAAGCAAATTCCGAAAATCGGTAGCTTGCCCATAATATGGTTGAGTAGATCAATCACGTAATGAACCGCCGCAGGATCACCCGGCCCATTGCTTACGAAAACGCCATCATAACCGCCACCAAGAATTTCCTCTGGCGTGCATCGCGGCGGCAAGATGCGCACCTCGCACCCCAGATCTATGAGGTGTCGAAGAATGTTTCGTTTCATGCCACAATCGATCGCGGCTACGCGCAATTTGTTGGATGCAGAGACTACCGGACGACAACGATTGAACTCCGACAACAAACCATCGGTCCAATCGGTAGCGTGCTTAGGGGCAACCCGATCAACTAAATCGGCCCCCTGCATGGACTCAGCCGCTAGGGCCATTTCCACGCATCGCCTGGGATCAGTTTCTTCAGTCGTTACGACGCCACGCATAGCGCCGTCTAATCGCAGCTTTCTGGTTAGCGCGCGGGTATCAAGACCTGATATGCCAATCACTCCGTGCTCGGCTAAGTAAGTATCTAAACTCTTGGTCGCTCGATGGTTGCTGTGACGTCTAGCCAATTCTCGCACTACGAAGCCATGTGCGAAAACCCCAGAGGACTCCAGGTCTTCTTCGTTAATACCATAATTCCCGATGAGCGGGCTGGTCATAACCACCACTTGGCCACAATAAGATGGGTCGGTCAAAATCTCCTGGTAACCCGTCATAGCGGTATTAAATACAAATTCGCCGGTGGTCGAACCCTCGGCCCCGAAAGATTGGCCTGTAAAGACAGTCCCATCCTCTAAGGCGAGCAAACAAGGCTTTGCTATTGATTGATTAGCCACGATATGGACGATACCCCGCCTAAGTTAGCGTGTCCAATAACGAGCTACCGGGTATCAATAAAATGGCTGATGTAGGTGCGAGAAAAAGTTCGGAGTGACCGGGGAAATACGTATTCGATGTACTAGGCATAGCGTGCCCGTAACGATCGTTGTTAAAACAGATTGATCGCGTCAGCAAAAAAGCGATTGCTCTAGCACATAGCAATGTAGGTGACAATGGTCAGGAAGACCACCCGCAGCTTGCGACGGAAGAACATATATAATTGTAATTGCAACATGTCACTTCTCCCCTTGAAGTACGCCTCGCACTTCAATCAACATAGAAGCAAGGACCACGCCGTTGGCTGCGTGTGTGCCAATTGTATCATCAAGGGGTGATAATAACTCTATCATAATTGCCATCGTGGCAATAAATCGACGCCAGCGACAATAGGCAAAGTGTACGGGTTATGCCGCCTTTGGTGAAAAATACACAGCATACATACGATTTGTTGACTCAATACACAGCTTGGTGGTAGAAATCCGACAACCGGGCTATCTCGGCGTGGTCTTACTCCAAGCAGTCTGAAACCTGATTGTTGTTGATATCGACGTCTGCAATCCCGCAGCCACAATCCCCAGGCGCTATTTTGAATGGGTCATCAGGACACAAATCTATACAATCAGCCGTGCCATCCTCGTCACGGTCGGTATCTGGATTGCCACAGCCACACTGTCCCGGGTCTATCTTAGCCATGTCGTTTGGACATAGATCAGTACAAATGATACCCGCATCAGCAAACGGATAAGCGTATAATTGAAATGCACTAACAACAAGGAGAATGTCCGACGCGTTAATGATACCGTTGGGAGACGTACCATGAAGGTCTGCCCAAATCAAAGCTGGCGCGTTCGACACTTGACGGAAAGCGAGTACCACCGCGGTAATATCTGCAGCGTTCACGATGTTGTTCGGAGGCGTCCAACCAAATTGCCCAACTTGGCCTGCAACATCACCCCATAACTGGGTCGTAACAAGTGAAGTCGGTTGGGAATATTGGAATTCTAAATTAGGGTCCATACCGTTAGCAATGCCTTGTAGAAAATAAGTTCTGTTCGGCTCTATGTCGGCATCACCAATATGAATAGGAAGCAAACCCCAGTCCCTATACACAGGTACACAGGACAAACGTGCAATCGAAGTTAGATCTGGTGTATCGACCCACTTCACGACCCCTGGCTTGCTCGGAGAGGTTAAACGCAATGCCTGAACGGCATTCGTAGGGTCTAAATTACTAGGCTCACCCACCATGAACGAGATGTATCGATTTTTTGCCGCCCCCGAAGCTATCGGCGCACCAACCTGCATACACACATCTGGAACGCCGTCGAAATTCACGTCCTGTTGAGATTGATTTGCTAAGGCGCATCCATCGCTGGTACCGTCACCATCGCAATCACTGACTGACTGACACTCATCCGGCACACGGTCTGGTCGACCACGGCTACCTGTCGTAGACAAGAATGCTTGAAGATCAGCATAGTCCTGATCAGTATATTCCGGGTGCGCGCCACCATTGTGTGTCGTAGGTGAAAGCAAATTTAGCCATAAAATTTCGCGGGAGTAGTCTCGAATGTCCGGGCCAAAACCGCCAGAACCATCTGGACCATGGCAATTGATACACAAGCTTCCCCAGACAATCGCACCATCTTGCGGACTGCCAATAGGCCCGCCATCACAGTCAAGGCTTGTACCCGAAGCAATGTCACAGACATCGTTGATCGTGTTGTTGTTGCAGTCTGCAAACTGACATTGGTCAGGAATACCGTCCAGATTGCAGTCTGGCAGACCTTCACAATCGTCGCGAAACCCATTGCCGTCGCAATCCGTACACTCGGCCCCCAAACACGGAGGAGGGTTGCCACCGACACAAAGCCCGTCCCCGCACACATCCCCAGTCGTGCAGGCGTCAAAGTCATTGCAAAAACTGGTGTTATTTAAGTTCGTGCAGATATTATTAATGCATAAGTCGTCAGTACACACATTGCCGTCGACGCAATCGCTATCAAATAAACAGTCAAGAAGACACTCGATCGTAATACTCACCGCATCCACAGCTGCTTCCATCACAGAGGGCGAACCCGCATCAGTGGCAAGAAACCGTACTGATATTGATAACGCATAAGGAAACAGTGCGCTGACATCGATCGTATCGGTTTGCCATACGTTGGCGTCGTTTGTGTAGAGGGCGACCGTGACCCAATTGACCCCTTGGTCTTGAGAAATCTGAACTGTCAATGAGTCGGCACTGAGCACATCGCTGGATCCAATCCAATACGCATAGGTTAGCGTGACGTTACCCTGAGCAAGTTCATACGAAGGGCTGGTTAATATCACGGTTCCGTTGTCTACATCTCGATCGCCAGAATCAATGTTATTTTCTGTCAGATAACAACCATTACCGCCGTCAAAATCATCGGTAGGATCACGTCGCGTACCATCCCCAGCCGGGAAACCCCAATCCCAAAAACCGCCAGTGGCAGCGTTAACACTGGTGGACCACGATGGATCAACGAGAAAGTGCTCGTCAAGAACTACAGGTGTGCAAAAATCTGGATCGCAACGATTACCAATACCGTCCATGTCATCATCTAGCTGATTCGGGTTTAGATCGTTGGGGCAGTTGTCGCAGTCGTCGGGCACCGTGTCGACATCAACATCGAGTCGATCATCAAAGCCAGGACACTCATCACAAAAATCGGGAACGGTATCGAGGTCCGCATCAATTGCATCGTCACCACCATTACAGACATCGCACGAATCGACAATGCCATCCAAATCAGAATCAACCTCGCATTCGTCGGGGATGCCATTATCCGCACAGTCCGTACTTAATCCGCATCCGGCGATGTCGCATTTTCCCCCCAATAACCCGCAGTTAATATCGCAAGCATCCAAGATGCCGTTAAGGTTACAGTCAGGCGGATCGTTCGGCGGCCCGAGGATGCTAAATGACAGCGAGTCCGGCACACCAGGCTTGAACATGCCTAACGTTAATGTCGTGGTCACCGGTGCAGCATTAATTTCAAAGCTAAAACTATACATCGTACCCCAACGTATAGCGTTGGCATTCGGATTGACACCGAAAGTCTCGGTGGACCAAGTAATTTTATTGTTGGCTACGATAGCCGACCAATCAGTACCGTCGTATATCTCCCCGCTGTGGTAATCAACGTCGTGAAAGGTCGTGTTGAGCACATCCGCGTTGGTGAATATTGGCACACTCAGCATGCCCACCGATCGATCCGAATTCAAATTGAAAACAGCGTAGTTGTATCGCCACATTGAGCCGCCTAAGGCCGTGACATTTACGGCAACGACAAAGCGCTCTCCATTGGGAAGTTGTACGCCCGTTGTAACGACGTTTGCATCCTCCTTTTGCCACGACAGAATCGCAGGCTCGGGCACAAAGGTAGAAAAATCTGGCGAGATGGACATGACGTACATTCCATCTATAAAATCAATAAGTACTTGGCGATAAGAAGCATTGTTAAACTGATTGCCAGCCGCCGCATCGTCGGGAGTCACGTAGCACGCCTCGACAAAATATTTCGCCCCAACATTTAGCGCCGGATCCAGATCGTCATTATTCACCTGCAATCTGCGTCCGATGACAGGCGCAGCTGGTGGGGCCTGGAAAGGAAAAGGAAACGAAGCCGTAAACCCATTAACATCGCTCCGGGGACCAAGATTAGCGACATTGCCATTTAAGTCTGCGGAATAAGGATCGGAACACCCAACCCCCAACGAAGCCCCTGTAAGATCGCTGGTGCATCCGCCGGGACCGCTGCAAAATTCACTAGACTGAGCGAAAAATCCATGCTTCAGCCAACTCATCCCGATCTGTTCAAATGAGTTATTACGCAAGCGATATAAATTTTGGGCAATCACCGGATGTTGATTGGTGTTCGCCTCCCAGCCGATCGGTTGATCGCCAACGTTACAAGCCCGCGTCCCTACTGAAAATGCAGAAATATTACCTGAATTCCCATAGCTCTGTACTTCATACAAGTCGCCAACAATGACATCAGCCCCACCCGCTCCAACTGATGCGAATGATGTGTCGCTGCTGATCGTTTTATCTTCTTTCGTTTGGCGTAAGCGATCAGCCTCTGGTTGAATCGCGGCGTTAGGTCGTAGCATAATTGTGGTGGCCTGTACATGTACACGACCGATCGATTGATCGGCCATGACCGGCAGTTGCAGTTGGAGCAAGATTTCCGGGGAGAAATATAGCTGGGCGTCTAGGAAAAATGAGTCAAGCTCGCGAGAAAATT
>JAJDDW010000073.1 GCA_029260115.1 Phycisphaerae bacterium
CATGCACATCATTTTCCCGTGTGCATGCCTATTTTCACCTTGGCATAGCCCGTGAATTGTAGGAACTGTGGGCGTGTAAGCCTACAAATTCCTCGTTATTCTCGATCAGGCGGGAATACAGGAGCGGCGCGACGTGGCAAAATCAATCAGGCTGCACGCAACGGATGACTAGATACCCACCTACGCGGGCATGAAGGGGGGGGAGGAAAGCAAAGTATATGGTCGCAGTAGTTTCGTTTGCTGCAGTTCATGTATTTTGTTCTAACATGCACGACTATGTATAGATGTACTAAGCCAGCCTATCGTTTGCACTCCACCGGGAGAACTCTATTCTTCCATGTTGCGCTGAATTACTGTAAGCTCGCCAAAGATGAACGAATCAGGTGGTATTAGAAAACTCGGTGATTCGCTTGAATATGAGGCAATAGCGTAATAATGCGAAATCGCGTTTATCTCGAAACCATGGGCTGCCAAATGAATGTGCTCGATAGCGAGCTTGTCATGGGGCAACTGCGCAAACTAGGATATTCGCCTACCGAGGAAATCGGATCGGCTGATGTAGTCCTATTTAACACCTGCAGCGTTCGCGATCATGCAGAGCAGAAAGTATTATCTCGTCTTGGCGCGTTAAAAAAGCGCAAGCAGACTGACGCGGACATAGTGATCGGCGTTATTGGCTGTATGGCTGAGCGCGATCCCGACGGCATTTTTTCTAAAATGCCACATGTGGACCTGGTTTGCGGTCCGGGGGAGCTGAATAAAATTCCTGCATTGATTCAGGAGGTTCAAGAAGGGCGGCATCGAGTCGTAGCCTTGGCTTTGTCCCAATCACGAAAAAGTACACCGGTCGATCGAGCGCTGGAATTTGATTCAGTCGAAGCATTGGATCTATCTCGCATGCCCTCGGCTGATGCTAATGTTCTCCAGTCGTATATTCGCGTGCAGCGTGGGTGTGACAAATTTTGCACTTTCTGCGTCGTGCCGTTCACGCGCGGTCCAGAGCGAAGTCGGCCTGCCTCGCAAATCGTTGACGAAGCGAAGATGTTAGCTGATCGCGGTGCGAAAGAAATTACGCTTCTCGGTCAAACGGTGAATAGCTACGTCAATCAAGACGACGGTCGGCCGATACGTTTTGCGGAACTTTTGGAACGCGTAGCCGCAGTCGATGGAATTGATCGCGTACGGTATGTCACCAGTTACCCCGGCGATTTTACAGATGACATTCTCGAAGTGATGCGTGATGTTCCGCAGGTTTGTGAATATTTGCATTTGCCAGTGCAAAGTGGAAGTGATGCGGTTCTAAAACGTATGCGTCGTCAGTATACGGTTAGCCAGTACGTGGACCTGATTGATCGTGCGCGAGATATCGTTCCAGGCTTGACTCTTGCGAGCGATTTTATAGTCGGGTTTTGTGGCGAGACTGAGCAAGAACACGAGGCTTCATTGGCTTTGCTCGATCGCTGCCAATTTAAGAATATTTTTGTCTTTAAGTATTCCCCTCGTCCCGATACGGTAGCGGATAAACGGGCTTTAGATGATGTGGACGAACAGACCAAACGCCGCCGCAATCAGGATCTGTTGCAGCGCCAGGATGCCATTTCGACGCAGACAAATGCAAATTTCATTGGCCAAGAGTTGGAAGTGTTTGTCGTTGGATATAGCAAGGCCGCACTAAAGGCGCAGGAAGCGGAGCAATCTCGAGGCGAGGAAATTACCTGGCGTAAGTCCGATCAACTGGTTGGCAGAACGCCCGGTGATCACATCGTGGTATTCCAAGGCGAAAGCGATTGTATTGGTAAATTCGCTCGAATTAATATTAACGCAGCTACAGGACTCACACTACACGGCGATTTACTATCTCATGCCCAAAAACCTGCGTCAGTTAAGGTAGATCGTGCAACGCATGCTTCGGATTCTCGTTTGCCTATCGTGAGTTCCAACCTTTCCCTGCCGGTGCTTTGATGGCGCACAGCGATTGTGCGTTGTTGGCTGAATACTTGTTATTTGGGTCCAGAGTTAAGCTCGCGTAACTTAACTTTTTACGAAATCAGATTCACTTAAAAAGCTACATTGCTGATTTAATGAGGCATTGATTATTGGAAAAACGATTGGGCAAGCTCCGTTTTACGTAGCGGTCAAGGCTCGGTTTTTCACGAAAGAATGTCGTAACAATTCTATAGATAACAGCGTAAGATACTGCCGTGTGGGTTGGTTAGACAAATGGATCTGATTCGCTGATAATCTTCGAAGTAGGTTTGGGCGTCATCGTGTGCTCAGTTGAGCTGCGAAATATTGGCCATCGCGATGTAACTTGGACCGTAGTTGTTATTGCAAAACGAGTAGCGATATTTTTTCGCCATGCAACAAGGCAGGACTGGATGACCTCAACAATTAATGCGGCCGTACTCAATCAAGCGCCGGTGGCCATCGTTGAAAAGACGAAGCTTCGCAAGCAGCCTCCTTATCATGTCATCCTGATGGATGATGATGACCACACCTACGAATATGTCATTAGCATGTTGCGCAAACTGTTTGGCTGCTCTGAAATTAAAGCGTTTCAACTGGCCTCCGAGGTCGATGAATCCGGTCAGGTCATCGTTGATACGACGACATTGGAACGGGCTGAGTTCAAACGCGACCAGGTTCATGCCTTTGGGCGAGATTGGCGGCTAAATCGGTGCCAGGGAAGTATGTCCGCCACCATCCGTCCAGCTACGGATTAATATGTAGGGCGATTATTCTTTGGTGACTATTTGTCGAGCAAAATCGAGCGTAGGCCGAAAATCCATTAGCGACGTTAACCTAGCTAAGGCGTATATGAGACGTAGAAGAACGCATTGACAATCAGGCGGTTCGTGGATACTCTCCTTCGCCTGTAGTCCATGCAGCTGCGCGGGTGTAGCTCAGTGGTAGAGCGTCACGTTGCCAACGTGAATGTCGTGGGTTCGAATCCCATCACCCGCTTCG
>JAJDDW010000074.1 GCA_029260115.1 Phycisphaerae bacterium
ACCTCCCTAAGCGTTATACGCAGTAGACCGATTCTCGACGAATATCATCACCATATCCCCATATTGGCCACGAAACTGCCAACGACGAGTAAGCGACCTGAGTAGCCTGTATCCGGTAGGATCCGGCAAGCAGATGGCACTAATATTTGATAGGGCAGGCGGTCTGGTCTACGATTCGTGGTAAATATGTCAAATTTTTTTTTGTTTTTATTTTCATGTCCGCGAATGCTTAGTCCAGTAAGAAAACCGTTATACCAAGATAAAGCCCGATTTTTTTATTATCGGAATTAGCCTAGTGGGAAATCTTAGCTACTTGGGGGCGATCGTCTGCTTGTGGCGTCCGAATGTACTAAAGGACGTTTATCGGCGAGTCGATTGTTTCGGTTGTGACGACGCTGTGTCGGAGTAAGTCGAATCGGGAACGCGTCATTATAGTCGGGTTTGTCAAATGGCTAAACCACGAATATTCCGGCAGCTTGGTAAGTCGTCACGTTTGAGGATAGTTAGAATAAAGCTGTGCAATGACACAAGCCTGTCGCCGGTATGAACCAGGCGACTTTGTTCTGTGGGATAGCGGCGAGATAGGCGTGAATCGGTTTTTCGCCTAGTCGGTAACCACGGCACGATTGGAGGCACGAACAGGTATGACTCGGATTAATACAAATGTTCAGTCGCTGGTCGCCCAACGAATTTTGGGCACCAACAACAAATCGTTGTCACAGTCGCTGACCCGTTTAAGTACCGGTTTGCGCATCAACAGTGGCCGAGATGATCCCGCTGGTTTGATCGCGTCAGAAACGCTCCGATCTAGCATTCGGGCGATTTCGACGGCCATTGATAATGCCACACGTGCAGATACGATCGTTGCGGTGGCTGAGGGTGGGTTGCAAGAGATCAGTTCTTTGCTTCTCAATCTCGAAAATCTTGTTGACCAGACTGCCAACGAGGCCGGTCTGACGCAGGAGGAAATCAACGCGAACCAATTGCAGATTGATTCTATCCTGGGTTCAATCAACCGGCTTTCAGAACAAACCGCCTTCGGCACGAAGAAGCTACTTAACGGTAGCTTTGACTTTACGACCTCCGGTGTGAATGTGACTGAGGCGACCGGCGCAGCGGTGAACCACTTATCTTCGGTATCAATCAACTCCGCCAAGATCGCCAATGGTGGATTCCGCCAGGTAACGGTTAGCCGAGTGACTGCTTCGCAGCGTGCGCTTGTGAGTGCGGTGCTTGGTGGTACGACAGCCACTACGACTACAGATAGAGACGGGACACTTGGTAATACGACGACGTTGCAGATTCGTGGCGAGTTTGGTGCGGAGCTTTTAAGTTTCGCTTCCGGTACTACCGCTGCGGACATTGTCACATCTGTGAACGTGCGAAGTGAATTGACTGGTGTTCAAGCATCTGCCTTCCTAGGAACGGCAGGAAACGGTCCGGCATCGGTGAGCTTCAGCAGTACCAATTTCGGCTCAGATGCGTTTGTTACCGTTTCGGTGCTTGAAAACTCGGGCTCGACTGTGGGTAGCGCAATCGGTACTTCCAATGTTCGTCAAAAGGGTATTGACGGTACGTTCACCATTAACGGTACGAACGCCATCGTCAAAGGATTGGATGCTTCGGTGCGTGCTGGCGATATATCGCTGGACCTTGGCTTATCTCAATCCTTCGCAGACGGAACAAGTGCGGCAAGCTCGACCAGCTTTGAAATTACAGGTGGCGGTGCTAAATTTGCCATTTCGCCTACAGTTGGCCTAGCCGGCTTGGAGGCGTTGGGTATTAGTGAAGTGTCAACAGCCAAACTTGGCGAATCAACTGCAAATGTGTTAGCCACGCTAGGTTCAGGCCTAACCAATGACCTGAACAGCAAGAATTTTACCGTCTCACAGCGTATTATTCGTGCGGCGATTAACGACGTAGCGACACTTCGAGGACGGCTTGGTGGATTCCAAAAAGATACACTATCCACCACCATCAATTCGTTGCAGGTAGCCAAAGAAAACGTGACAGCGGCTGAAAGTGCCATTCGTGATGCGGACTTCGCCGTGGAGACCTCGAATCTCACGCGGGCACAGATTTTGGTGAACGCATCCACGACGACACTACAGATTGCGAATTCACTGACACAAAACGCACTCTCGCTTCTTGGATAATTCCAAGCATCCTGAGTCGGTTTATTTTGTTTAAGCATGTAATAGCCAGCGCAGAGTTAAATCAGCGCTGGCTATTTTTGTTTTGTGACCCCCGCCCCGGAATTCATCAACCCGCAGTTATCAACGTCCGCTAAAGTCGGGCCCCAGCGTCTCCGACAACACTTATATAGCGTGCGTCTGCGCGCCCATTAGGCACATGGCTGTGCCGTCGTCGTGATTACGACAGTGATGCGACATCGACCGTCAAGGAAGACGAGATGAGCCGTATAAATAGTAACGTAGCTTCATTGCGGGCGTTGCGACAAATACAAATTAACCAGGCTGATCTGGGCCGCCACTTAGAGCGACTCTCAACCGGCTTGCGCATCAATCACGGGCGAGATGACCCGGCAGGCTTGATCGTATCTGAGGTGTTGCGATCTGAAATCAGCGCTACACAACAGGCCATCAAAAACTCCACCCGCGCATCCAACGTCATTTCAACGACCGAAGGTGCGCTAAACGAAGTTTCGGCGCTGTTGCTAGACCTTCAAGGTTTCGTCGTCGCCACGGCCAATGAAGCAGGCCTGAGTCGAGACGAAGTTCGGGCCAACCAGCTCGAAGTTGATTCCATTCTCGATAGTATTGACCGCATCGGCGCAACCACCCGATTCGCTGGTACAAAACTATTAGATGGCTCACAAGGTTACAACCTGTCCAGCATTGCCCCAGCCGCCTTGGCTTCGGTCTCAGTTTATTCGGTACTCAAACAGCCTACTGGGACGCGACAGGTTCGCGTCCAGGTGACGCAATCAGCGCTCACCGCACGACAAAATTTTGTAGGTACCACAGTCGGTGGTCCGTCAACCACAGTAGCTACGACCATTGAGGTGCAAGGTACTATAGGTTCGCGGTTATTGTCGTTTGCATCGGGCAGCACGCTGGCACAAGTGCGCACAGCCATTAATGATGTAACTGCGGCTACGGGCGTCTTGGCTACAGTGTCCGCTGCCCCTGTGGGAACTGTGGCCTCTGCACTAGTGCTCACCAGTACTACGCTCGGTAAGGATGCGTTCGTATCCGTCTCGCCTCTTTCCGGAAATTTTGTGAGCGCCAGCAATGCCGGGATTCCATCGCGCGTGACGGGTAGAGAGGCTAGCATATTGGTCGATGGGACACTCGCGCAAACCAACGGCCTGCGTGCGGATGTACGGTCCGATGTGCTGGAAGCCCAGTTTGAATTGACCACGGCATTCGCCCAATCGATATCAACGACTACTTTTGACGTGGTTAGTGGCGGCGCAGTCTTCCAACTCGCCCCCGAAGTGACGCCCAATGGCCAATTGTATTTCGGCTTTCAGCGCATCTCAGCCACTACGCTGGGAAATAGTGTTACCGGCCTGCTATACTCGTTACGTTCAGGTCAGACGAATGATTTTGAAAATAAAAATTTCGAAACCGCCCAAGATATTGTGGATGAAGCCATTCAGCAGGTATCTTTTTATCGAGGCCGACTGGGGAACATACAACGAAATCATATTGATCCAAACATACAAAGCCAAACCATCGCGGCAGAAAATTTGATCTCATCGGAATCGGTCATTCGCGACGCGGACATAGCCCAAGAAGTCTCAGAACTCTCACGATCGCAAATTCTCGTGCAAAGTACGCAATCTGTGTTACAAATTGCCAACGCAGTGCCCAATTTCGTTCTTTCGCTGTTGCAGTAATATCCAACAGCCTCACTGCATCAATTCGACGACATACCATCAAATGATTTTAATGCCTATAGGTATAATTATTGCGCAATTTTTCGATGATCAAATTGCGATACAAGCTTCTGCTTGAACTTTACGATGCCTCGATAGCCAAGTTTTGCGCCTAATTAGAGAGCATCGCGCAGTCCATGCGCTTTAGCTCACCTTCATCGTGTCTAGGCGAATCGCAGTTACCGCCGATAAGGTACAGTTGAGCCGAGGTAGCGCACGTGCATGCGCGCTGGCCATCATCGTAGACTTTTGGGATGGATGTATTATGAGTGGCATTTCCAGTGGTGTAGGCATTATTTCGGGTATTGATTCGGCTGCGCTCATCGATCAGCTCATTGCACTTGACTCTCGCCCCGTAGGCATTCTAACGCTGCGCAAAGACAACATCGATGTCCAGCGTACAGCGTTCCTCGCATTGTCTGCCCAGTTGCTGTCCTTACAAAACTCCGCCAGCCAATTCGACAAGCCCACTTTTTTTGATCGGTTCAATGCGGCTAGCAGTAATGATAAGCTTGTGATTGCCAATGCTGGACCGAGCGCGGTAGCTACTAGCCAAACAATTCGCGTGCATTCGCTAGTCAGTAATCACGGGCTGCTCAGTCGTGGCTTTGCCGATCCAAATTCGACCCCTGTTGGCGTGGGTAGTATCGCACTGGAAGTGGGGCAAGGCCGAGTCAATAAAAGCACCAAACTGAGCCAACTCAACGGTGGCACCGGCGTAAGGCGAGGCTTTGTGACGATCACAGACCGAGCAGGGGCGTCCGCTGACATTGACTTTACGAAAGCTGTGACGGTTAATGACATCTTGAAAGCGATCAATCTCAATGAGACGGTGAATGTACATGCCCGCGTCACGGGTATTTCAGATGCAAATGGCAGTGGTGATCGTATTGTGATCGAAGATTTAACCGACCCAGCTGCCCTGCCTATCGGTACAACACTCGGGGAGTTAATCGTCGCGGATAAAACAGGCGGCACGACCGCGCTTGATTTGGGCATCGCAGGTAGCGCGGCAACCGATCGAATCGATGGCCGGGACTTGATACGCTTGTCTAGTTCAACCTTGCTCTCGACACTCAACGACGGCATCGGCATCGGCAAATTATCGCAAGGCTCAAGAGATTCGGACTTAATCTTTACTACACCGCAAAGCACGTTTTCGGTTTCCTTGTCTAGTTTTCTAGCTGACCATATGGACGCTGATGTTCGCGCACTAAATAGTGGAAACGGTGTGCGACTGGGTGTCGTGCGTGTAACAGATCGTTCTGGTAAATCAGCCGAAGTCGATTTTACAGACAACACACGTCCGCCCGTACGCACCGCAGCCGACCTACGCCAACGCTTTCTCGATGACACCACGGCTGGGGGGCTTTCCATAAGCGTGACAGCTGTGAACTCGGAATTCATTATTTCAGACAAGACTACTGTCGCAGAAGAAATTGCCAAACCATTTACCATTGAGGACATCAGCGGCCACACAGCAACCGACCTCGGCATCGCCCAATCCGTAGATAATGCAAGCATCATAGGCGGCGACGTCTTCCGTGTAGAAACCGTCGGCGATTTAATTAACGTGATAAACTACGCCCCGGGTAATAATGAAGCCATCGTGCGAGCACGTATTTCTGACGACGGTAATCGTATCGTGCTGGAAGCTGTCGGATTGGATGCAGTCACGGTAAGCGCTGATAAAGGCGCGACCGCTGCGGCTGATCTAGGCATTCTAGGCGCGACTTTTGACATCAACACCGTCTTAGAATCCAAGCAATTGGTATCCGGGCTAAATACCGTTTCGCTGAGCAGCCTCAACGGAGGCCAAGGTATTACGCCTGGCCAATTTTCCCTGACGGATGCAAACGGAATTAGCACCGCCGCGGCCATTGACTTTTCCCAGGCGCGAACACTGCAAGATGTGATCGACTTAATCAACGCCAATGACGAAACGAGCATCACCGCGACTATCAATGCGGCGGGCAATGGCTTAGCCTTGCGCGACGAGTCCGGCGGAAACGGATCGCTCATCGTCACCGACGCTTCAGGCTCAACCTTCGCGACAGAGTTAGGCCTAGCCGGAACGCATGGCCCCTCATCTACACCTATCGTTGCCGGGAAAAACTTACAATTTCAATATGTCTCACGGCAAACATCACTCGAAGATTTTAACAACGGCAAGGGCGTGGCTTTGGGGACATTTGAAGTAACCGATTCTACCGGACATCTTCAAGCCGTGAACATCCCTGCCACTGCCAAGACACTGGGCGATGTGATCGACGCCATCAATTTGCTTGCCAACAATGCCTTTGAAGCCCGGATTAATGATACGGGCGACGGACTACTTATCAAAGACAAAGCTGGCGGCACTCAGCCCCTTATTATCGCCAACAGCGGCAACAGTCGATCCGCTTCTGATCTACGTATAGCCGGCCAGTCTAAGTCTGGCAAGAATTTTATCGACGGCACACTCGAAGTGCGTATTGACATCGGCGCGCGTGACACGCTTACCGACGTGATTAAAAAACTTAACGAGGCCGGTGGAGATTTTTCGGCTTCGATCGTAAATGACGGTGGGACCACGAATCCATTTGCGCTCACCATAAATTCGGACATCAGCGGCCTAGCTGGCGAGTTGATCGTCGATACGCGGGGCTTGGACTTAGGATTAAATACCCTCACCCGCGCACAAGACGCAGTGGTTACCGTAGGCGGCGCAAATGCAGAAAATCCTATCGTGGTGTCGAGTTCGACAAACAGTTTGGACAATTTGATCAAAGGCGTAACCGTCAACTTGCTGGCCGCCAGCGACGAAGACATTACAATCACGGTAGACCAAGATCTCGACGGTATCGTCGACAGCATTCAATCTTTCGTAGATGCCTACAACGGTGCGCAAAGTACCATTGACGATGCGACAAGCTTTGATACCGAAACCTTTGAGCGAGGCCCATTGCTTGGTGACTCAACGGTGTCACTTGTGCGCTCACGCCTAAATCGCTTAATTACACAGCCATTTGAGGGCACGAATAGTAATTTTAATCGGTTATTCAACATTGGACTTCGACTCGGTGCTGGCGGGAAAATAGAATTCGACGCCGACAAATTCCGGGAAGTTTACAAAAAGTCCCCCGATCAGGTGGAATCCTTTTTCTCAACCAAGGAGACTGGCTTTGGCGCCATTGTAACTGACACTATCGAACGAATTACCAGAGACACAGACGGCGTATTAGCCCGAAAAGATGACTTATTAGAGCGACAAAGCGACCTGATTGACGATCGGATCGCGCAGCTCAATGCCTTGCTTGATGCCAAGCGATTGCGCCTGGAGGCTCAGTTTGCGGGATTAGAGTCGTCCCTCGCGGGCTTGCAAGACCAGCAGAATTCGCTGTCTCGATTATCCGGAGCCGTGGGTAACTAATCGCCAATAGGTCCAAACTGGGTCATGGAGCCCCGACTCCCCACACCACATAGGCCATGCATAAAAGGAGGCGCCAACTCGGTTTTACCAACAAAATCAGCTACCGACTGAGCGGCTGTGCCTTGAGGCGCATTATTTGCGCCTTGGTCTCGATGTTAACTTATGGACCCCTCCCAATCTTCCGATAGTTCGGGCGTCATGACCGACGCTACCGACAACACGTATTTACGCGATGCCGTTATGACGGCGTCCCCGGAACAGCTCCAGTTGATGCTGTACGACGGGGCCATTCGCTATGCGCGGCAGGGTCGCGACGCCATCGAAGCCAAAGATTTTGAAACTTCCTTCGACAGGCTCACCAAAGCACAAAATATAATTCTCGAAATGAGCCACGGGCTTAATCACGAAATCAATCCAACATTGTGCAAGCAGGTGGCCTCCATATACGACTTTTTGTATCGAAAATTAGTCGACGCCAACCTCTATCGCGACGTGTCAGCCATCGACGATGCGCTCAAGGTGCTCGCAATCGAGCGAGAGACTTGGCAAATGCTCGTCGACAAAGTCGCCAAAGCCCGAGAAGCCAATATCGCCATTGACCCCCTCAACGACGCACCAACCGAAGGCGTACTGACCTCCGGTTTTTCCGTTGAAGGTTGATACTCCCCCGCAAACTCACCTTTACCTTGTTTCATCCTATGCGCAAGCATATAGTCACTAGCCTATGGATAATGCTATGGGTGGCATGGGTGAGCCAACGCTTATCTGTGGTATAACCGGGACAATTTAATTGAGCCTGATATCTAGAGGCCCGGGGCTATCTACAATGAACACAAGACGAACTACCAACCGACAGAGGTCGAGCTTATGCAACTAACAACGATAAAGCCTGTAATCATTTGCCTTACGACGCTATGCGCGTGGTCGATGATTCCAGCAATTAGCTACGCCGTTCAAGCACCATCCCAATCTCAGGTTGATAGCGATAGCGCCGCCCCCGACCCAGCCACCCGCATGCGCGAAGCGCTCGCCTTAGCCGACGGTATGAGTGATGTCACGGACGCCGAAGTCCGCGCGGAAATGTTAGGGAAATTACGCGACCACTTTCTCGCATTGCAGGTCAGCGCCGCCAACGACCCTTGGCTATTCTTCTTAAACGCTCAACTGCTCACCTTAACAGGCCAGCGTGGCGATGCTATTGCACAATTGCGATTGTTCGTACAGACCCGCGAGGGCATGACCTCCTGGCGTGCCCATCGCGACTTAGGCGATTTATTCGTTGCCGAGTTTCCACAGCTAGCGAAGGCGAGTTATGAAAAAGCCGCCCAGCTCACCACCAATGAGCCATCGGTCCTATACGGATTGTCCAAATGTGCCGCGAAGTTAGGTCACCGCGCAGACGCTATAGATTACGCCCAACGCGCGGCAGAAGCTAAGCCGTCGGTAAAACATTGGACGAATCTCGCCAAATTATTTGTGAGCGATAAGCAATGGGATCAAGCAGGCGCCGCGGCCAACGCGGCCCTACAATTAGCCCGGGAAAACGCGGCTAATCATAGCCATGTGCAATCGTATCTTATCACGGTGGAAGCACAGCAAAAGATATTCATCGACATTTTACACGCCAAACACCAAGACGACCAAACTACCGACCATGATGACGCCTTGCAATTGGTCAGCCTCTATCGTCAGCGGGCTGAGTTAATACGAACAATTATTTTACACGACACCTTACAAAGCATCGAAGAATTGTTACTCACTGCTACCGCGGAAGCCTGGACCGACCTCATGTATGAGTCCGCGACCATCCTTGAAGACATGGGGCGAACCGACGAAGCGATACAAAAATTGCAGGAAGTCCTAGCCAAAGACCCCAGCCAAGCCAAGGCATTTGCCATGCGCGACCGGCTGAAAAAGTCATAATCAGCCACGCGGTTATTTAATAACTTCCGTCATACAATTTATTATTTGATGCGCTGCAATCAGCGCAAACAGGAAATGCGTGGCTTATTGCCTCAGTCCTACGTCATTCGACAAGGCAATTGAATCGTAAATGTCGTACCCTGGTTAATTTCGCTACTAACGCTAATACTACCGCCGTTCTCTTCAATCAAATCTCGACACAGCGCCAACCCTAACCCTGCGCATCGTGCCCGTTGGTTGTCACTGCTACCTTCGATAGGTTTAGAAGTTTGCAATGGCTCAAAAACTTGTCCGATCATCGACGGATCAATTCCAGGTCCAGTGTCGCGCAGGTTAATTACCATGCTACCAGTTTGCTGCGTCGCGCTAACTGTAATACTGCCAGAATGGCTAGCCTTCATCGCATGCCGGGCGTTTAATAGCAGATTGAAAAATACCTGCTGCAGTTGCAACGGATCAGCAAAAACGGTGGCTGTGGGATCAATCTGATTGCGCAGTGTAATACCATCCTTCTCCAAATCTCGACATTGGCTAGCCGCCGCTTCGACCACAATATCATGCGCCAACACCAACGCCGGTTCAGATCGCTTCGCCGCACCAATTTCAAGGACGCGCTCCGACATAGCCACGAGCATCTTGGCATTCTTAATCGTCACCTGCAGCGCTTTCTCTTTGAGCTTGGGATCATCATCTTGCAATGCAAACTGAGCATAAGACACGATGGGCGTTAGTAAGTTATTCACCTCATGCGCGATCATTGCCGCCGCAGTTCCCAGGCTGGATAACTGCTGGGCCTGCCGGACCTGCGCACGGAGCTGACTAAGCTGATCTTCCAGGTTGAGTAAGTGAGTCTCAACCGCAAGCGACACAGCCGCTGTCGGTACAGGTGTGATCGGTCGTCGGCTCGAAGGGGGGGTTCTTACCATGGTCGCATTGCCTCGTGTTTGCATCGTTTTATAATGTTTCGCTTATGGTATTTCGTTGTTTTGAACCAAAGTTTCGTTAATAGCCATATTTCAACTACAATACCAACCACGACAGCCGAGCCATCGCTGCAGAAAAAATAGAGCTTGCGCTACAGAGTTTCCCTATCGGCTCTGTTGCCTCATTAGCTTGAAGGGTTGCCCCGTTGGACATCAACGCTCAGCTAGAAAATATGATTGAGATAGCCAAGCAGCTTGGCATCGAAGTGCGCAGCCTAGGTCTGTACGGTTCAGGCGGTGGCCTATGCCAACTCCGTGATAAGTACGTCCTTTTTGTGGATACCGACGCCGACATTGCAACCCAAGCCAATCAATGTGCAGTCGCCTTAGCCAGTTGGCCCGGCATCGACGACATGTTCCTACTACCGCCCGTGCGCGTACGCATCGACCAGTGCAAACAAAACGATGATATGTAAATAAAGAGCCGCATGCTCCAGCGTGCGCCAGCATGCTATACGCTTTCTATGATCAAACGGCGTCACAATTTACTATAATTCTCGCGCAGGTGGGAATCCAGTTCTTCATATCTCTAGCAAAGGAATACTAACTTTAAAAATTACTTAGGCTGCGTCTCAGGAAATGGCGGATTCTGTTTATCTAATGTCCCGACAGGCCAAATGCTGCGCTGGAACCATTCTTGAACCTGCTCAAGCGTTTGTGCTGGCTGTTGCGGCTCCGGTTTGGTTTCCGTTTCTGACTCTGTCTCTGTTTCTGCGTCGTCGGCTTTCTTTTCTGCCACAGCTTGGGCTTCGCGTTGCCGTTGCGAGTTTTTCGCGAGTATCCATAATGCGCCAATAGCTGGCGCGGTCCCCACCATGGCCATCGCACTCTCAAAATCATTGGCGGACAATGCGAAATCACCGTGTCCGCCGTAATACTGACCACGGGCCACCAACGCCCCAGCATTGTTCGGCTCAGCCGCGATAACCTTGCTCAAATCATCGACAGCCCGTCCATAATCCCTGTTAGCAGCATACGCTAAACCCCGCACCAACAAACCAGCCATGAGATTCGGTGCGTCTACAACAGCAGCCTCAGCCAAAGAAAGCGCCGGTGCTGCTCGCCCTTTACCGAGTTGGGATAACGCGCCAATCAAAGCAGACCACTTAGGTCGCTGACCAAGCTGTTGCGCACGATTGGTATGGTCGAGTGCGCTATCGAATTGATTCGTGAGAATGCTGGCCAATGCACTCCACAGATGTCCTCGTGCATCTTTGCCGAGTAATTGTGTCAAGTGCATGGCATCTACCATCATGTCTTGGAAATGCCCAAGCTCAGCGTCAACCACGCAGCGGAGCATCAAGGCGTCCATATGATCCTTGTTTTCAGACAAGACGCTGTCGATCGCAACTAATGCCTCAGCCGGTTTGCTGATACGTAAGTCGTGCGCGCTAGACAGCAAATGATCAACGCCATCTGCGCCCGCGAAAGACTCCAGGCTTGTCTCATCGTAAAAATCTCGCACGATACGCATCGCTATGCCAGGCGGCGACACTTCCTGCGATGGTTCGACACCCAACGCCGGCGCGGCATCCTCAACAATATCTTGCACCCCCTGCACTGCAGCACCAACCGCCCGCGCAGGTAGACGTAGCTCCGCCGGCAACGTAGCAAACAGGCTAGTCAGTACGTTAAGCGCAGTGTCTTGAGTCTTTTGGGCTTCGTCCACCTGCGCGTTGGCCTGTTGGACCGCTTGGGCTCCCGTATTCACTTGGCTTTGCATTTGCCAGATAATAACTGCCGAAATCATCAAGATGGAAATCGCGGTGGATGACATGACAGCTAATTTATTGCGGTGCCAATACTTGTTGAGCCTTTCGCCAAGATTCGCCCGCCGAGCTTTGATCGGGCGATTGTCTAGGAATCGTAGAAGATCATCACGCAAGTCAGACGCATGACGATATCGCTTATCACGATCCCGCGCGATCGACTTCAAACAAATCGTTTCGAGATCGACAGGAATGTTCGGGAGATGCATACGTAGCAGCATCGGCTCAGAGTTCATAATCATCGTAATCACGCGCTCGCGCGTTTCGCCCGGATACGGCGGCTTGAGTGTAAGCCATTCGTACAAAGTCGCCCCAAGCGAATAGATGTCCGTCCGATGATCCAACTCGTCCGGCTTAAAAGTAACTTGCTCTGGCGACATGTATAAAGGTGAGCCAACGATTTCACCCGTGACGGTCACACCAGGCTCTTCCGAAATACGAGCCAGACCAAAGTCTGTAATGCGCAGCTGATGGTCGCTGCCAAACATCAAATTGTGAGGCTTAATGTCCCGGTGTATCACCCCATGACGATGGGCATAATCCAACGCATCAGCCACCGTCGCGATATGCTTCGCGACAAACTGAAAAAACTCGGTAGTACCATATTCAGGCTGGGAGGATTTAGAAGTAGCCGTATCTCGCGCAGTTTTTATGCCAGCTTGAGCAGGCCTTCTTTCAAGTACAACAGTCTCCGTGGGGTCCGTTACTTCAGGCTCCGTTGATAGCGCTGTAATGGTATCGCTAATCGTCTCGTGTAAGGACGGGCCATCGATCAACTCCATCGCGTAATAATGAACCCCGTGTTGCTCGCCTTGCGAAAAGATGGGCGTGATATGCGGATGATGCAGTCCAGCCGCAGCTTTTGATTCACGCTGGAAACGCAACACAGCGTTTACGGAGGTTCCAATATGTTGGCTAAGAACCTTAACCGCTACTTTAGATTGACGATCCGGGCACCACCCCTCGAAAACGGTCCCCATACCGCCACGACCGATTTCATGGCTAATCTCTAAAGACCCCAGCGTTTGCATCGATTTCGGCGCAGACCCATCTCCTCCGGCTTGCGCAGGTTGTGTAGATGATGGGTGTCCCGAATTGTCCGCAGAGTCACTCACGCTTGCAGTTCCTAAATATCTCGAAGAGCGCAGACCATGGCCTATGACCTCCACGACAACAACGCTAACCTAGAGTTAGACGTTCTATGTGGACAATAGGTGGCAGTTAAAGTTTGTAGCCAGCTGGAGAAAGATTTTGCCGCCATCCTTACCATTCATCTGTCCTAACTGAATAAACGACACGGATACGGTTATATCACCGGAACAGCCGTTGAAAACACTAATATTTTATTACTTAATCTATTGTAAAGTAAAGGTTTACAACAATCTCATGTTTGCATGGCAATCATCCCACCTAGCCTGCTTTCCACTATATATTCTTAGCCCACTGCCTCGAGTAGGGCAATTGTAATCCAAGGGCTTGTTTATAAGCGTATCGGACTACCCCGCCCCACAGCTCGAATTCAAACAAATCGCAGCGTAGCCAGCATTCTAATGCGAAAGCCACCTGTTTAGGCATTCGGCATCGACGGGGCAATATTGGGGAAATCGCCGGCGGCATGTTGGCGACCTAGGTCGATATAGCTTTGAACGACGTGATCGATGGCCTGCAAATCCTTTTCCGTAGCCGAGCGAACCACCTTACCTGGCACACCCATCACCACCGAGCAAGCCGGAACGCGCGTACCCGGCGCGAGCACCGCGCCCGCAGCGATGATGCAATCGCTACCGATTTCGCAGCCATCAAGCAGTATCGAGCCCATACCAATTAAACAATGACGATCAATTCGTCGGCAATGAATGATAGCACGATGCCCCACGCCAACGTCGTCGCCAATGTCCAGGGGATCGCCCATCGGTGTATGGACAATCGTGCCGTCCTGTAAGTTGACCCTGTGGCCAATACGAATCGGTGCGATGTCGGCTCGAATGACAACATGGGGCATGACCGTCACCAAATCTCCCAGCACCAAATCGCCACAGACGAAAGAAGAAGGTGCAAGGTAGACATCACGGCCTAGTTTTGGTTCGAACTTAGTACTCATAAGTGTATTCTAACGCAGATTCAATTTTATGCTCTACCCTGTGGTGTAGCCCTCATACACTGGTGTGGCCATCATTACCGGATGTTACCACCAGTATAAAGACAGGCGTGCCTGTTTCATACTGCGCTATTAAATGACCACTAAATAATGATAATGTAGATAAGATTAAGGTTGACATTCACATGGTCAACAGGTATATTCTTGGAGCATCGTGTAAGACGGATCGCTAGGGGTCGGGCATATTCTTTTGTCTGATAGTTATCCGCTTCGCCGCTTCAGTGGGGACTATGGGTGGTGTAGGCAGAAAACCAATCTCGCAATGTGCGATATTGGGTGCTTTGAGTACATGGACGATCTGGTAGTATCAGACCAGCTATCGTTCTTTTAGATACGTGAATCTCTCTTGTGGAGGGGGGAGAAACATCCGGCGACGTGGCCGCTACAACGGACACCGAACCGGATGTTTTTTATGCGCCTCATGCGGCAAGTGTGTCATTCCCACGACACCTCATCCTTATACTTTACGGGCTTGTAACAGTAAAGCTGGCCAATCGCTCAATTGTTTTCACAAGTGCTTGCGTACCCTCACGACCTTCCCCAGCCGCCTGATTTGCCGTGAGCAATTGGTGGACAAGCGAAGACCCGGGCAATGGTAGCCCCAGGCTTCGAGCAGTGTCGAGGGCATGGCGCAAATCCTTTTGCTGCAAATCGATCATAAACATTGGCTCGAAATCACGTGTCGCCATCCGTGTCCCGAGATTGTCGACCGCCCAAGAACCTGCCGCTCCCTTGGACACGGCCTCTAGCATGATGCTGGGGTCCAAGCCTGCCTTGCCCGCTAATGTCAAGGCTTCACTAATAGCTAAAAGGTTTAGCCCGCAGATTACTTGATTGCACAACTTGGTCAGTTGCCCATGCCCGATAGGGCCACAATGTACGACTGTTTTTCCGATGGCGTCGAAGATGGGCCTAGCCCGTGCGACGTCAGCTTCGTCCCCGCCGACCATGATTGAAAGCGTGCCAGCTTCTGCGCCGTTTTTCCCACCAGAAACCGGCGCATCGAGGAATCCGCCACCAGATTGCTGTACGCATAGCCCAACGCGCTTTGCAGTCTCCGGATCGATGGTCGACATGTCAATGCAAAGCGAATCAGGTTTTAGCTGACTGCATACCCCATCCGGGCCAAGGTAAACCGCTTCGACATCGGGCGAGTCGCTAACCACTGTCAGGATGATGTCAACTTCGCTGGCGACTTGCCCCGGCGACGACGCCCACGAGGCGCCAGCCTCCAAGAGTTTTTCGGCTTTGGCTTTGGTGCGCGTATACACCCAAAGCGCATGGCCCGCAGCTAACAGATTCGAGGCTATGGGCGTACCCATGATGCCCGTCCCGATGACGCCGATACGATAGTTTTTCATATCGACTATTCTCTAGTAGTGGCCCTAAAAATCAACCTTAGAATTGTCGTCGTCTACGCCAGCGGCAGGTTTCTATCTTGAGCCAGAATTTATCGGGTTGTTTTCAAAGTCTTGTACAATGCTTTCTTTGCGTGCCGTCATTCTCTGATTGTTATCCTCTATCTACCACCATTACCAGACCAATCGAATTACGAAAGTAGGCCTGGTACTTTGCTTAGCGGTGAGATAATTTTTCCGCGATATTTTTCTACCAATTGACTTAGTCCATGGACGAAATCAATAGGGCTAAAATATTCTGGTAACATGACAACGAACTTTTGACCGGCCTCGATTTTTTTCACTGGCCCGGGCACTCTGCGCCGCTCGCCAGTATGCCCCACGATCAATAATCCGAAGCGTTCGACCAAGCGTGTCAGCTCTACAATCAAACCGGGCGCGTCTATTGTGACGACACTAAAACCATGAAGCGCTTCTTGAAAACCGTCAGGTACCGTGGGTTCTCGCAGGGGTTGAAAAACTACATCGCAGCAAGTCTCACGACTCAGCATTTTTTTGTCCGCATCCATGCGCGCGATGTTATCCGGTTCAGCCATGATGCTCATAAAGACGACGACGCGATCGCCGAAGCGGTCTGCGATGTCTTTGACGATGTTGCCGCCACGCTCGGCCACGAAGTTTGCACCGTGTTTAAGCAGCCCCTTCACATCCGGGCCTAAAAGCCATAACGCCGCGTGTTGCATGAGCACTGCCTCCGACAACAAAATGAACACAAAATTAGCCGTGGTTGATTCTACGCGCCCGGGCACCCTATAAGCAAGGAAAACCTGCCCAAAAATTTGCCGAATTGACTTTTTTGTGCATGATGTGTGACTCGACAGAGGTTATTACGAGAGAGAATTTTGACATGCCGCTTCCAATACCATCCGCAGCAAGATCGGCTAACTTAAGACGCCAACTCGATAAAGGTGTCGTCATGATGCCCGGCGCGTTTAATGCTCTCAGCGCCAGGCTAATTCAAAAGGAGGGGTTCGACGCGATGTACCTTTCCGGCGCGGTGTTAGCCAACTCTGTCGGTGGGATGCCTGACACGGGAATGATGACACTAACCGAAGCCCGGGACCACGCCGACCACATAGCCCGCTCGACAACGATTCCCATTATTTTCGATGCGGACACCGGATATGGCGGTAGCGAAAATGCTGCGCGAACTGTTCGTGTTTTAGAATCCGTCGGTGTAAGCGGAATACATTTGGAGGATCAAGAGTTCCCCAAGCGTTGCGGCCATCTAGATGGTAAGAAGCTGGTGCCTGTTGAAGAGATGTGCGAAAAAATTTCTGCGGCAGCTGCTGCAAAAACTAGCGACGATTTTTTACTGCTCGCCCGTACCGACGCCCGCGGGGTGGTGGGTTACGATGAAGCGGTCAGTCGGGCACAGGCATACTTAGAGGCCGGGGCGGATGGGATTTTCCCGGAGGCACTGCATGACGTAGAGGAATTCACTCGCTTCGCCAAAGATGTGGATACCATTTTATTGGCCAATATGACCGAATTCGGCAAGACGCCTTACCTCACAGTCGACGAATTCGCCGAAATGGGCTACAACATCGTCATCTTTCCGGTGACATTCCAGCGATTGGCAATGGGTGTTATGCAGGACGCACTTCGCACGCTCAAGGTCGAGCGAAGCCAGAAATCATTCGTTAATCGTATGCAAACTCGTGCCGAATTATATGAACTGCTCGAGTACGATATGACAGGACCACCTTCGGCTTAGATGAAGGTAGACGTCGTTGTCGACGCGATTTAATTTTAGGAGTACTAACTGATGACTACATTCGTGGCTAACCCAGGTTTGGAAGGTATCGTTGCTAGCGATACGGATATTTGCTGCGTGGATCAGGGCAAGTTGCTCTATCGTGGATACACCATATCCGACTTGGCTGAGCATGCTGATTTTAGCGAAGTTGCCCATCTGCTTATCTATGGTGATCTGCCCAATAAAGATCAGCTCGCTTCTTTTCAACAACTACTCGACAGTTATCACGGACTACCTACGCCTGTGATCGAAATGATTCGAAGCATCCCTAAAGGCGCGCCGATGATGGATGTCTTGCGCAGTGGTGTGTCGATGGCTGGTCATTTTGATCCTGTCAAAGGCGAATCACTTGACGACTTGCGCAAACGATCCGTGTGGTTATTAGCCGTGTCTTCAGACGTGGTCGCGGCACGCTATCGACTGCTTAACGGCAAGGAGCCAGTCAATCCAAAATCTGGCCTATCCCACGCCGCCCAAATACTTTACATGGCCCACGGTAATGAGCCTGACGATACGTCAACACGATTGCTAGACCTTACGCTGGTGCTTTATGCTGAACACGAGTTTAACGCCAGCACGTTCACCGCACGGGTCATCGGCTCAACCCATTCAGATATGGTGTCTGCTGTGACTGGCGCCATCGGTGCTTTGAAGGGACCGCTGCACGGCGGGGCCAATGAACGGGCTATGGAATTAATCTCCCGGTTCAAATCTGCGGAGGAAGCTTCCACCTGGGTTAACGGTGCCTTGTCTCGTAAAGAAAGAGTTATGGGCTTTGGTCATCGCGTCTATAAAAACGGTGACCATCGTGCACACATTCTCGAAAAAGAGATGCGCAAACTCGCCGAGCTAAAAGGTAGACAAGACATCGTAGCGATCTACGACGCGATTAAAGATCCGATCGTTGGTAAAAAACGACCTATCTATCCCAACGTCGATTATCCCTGCGGGCTAACATACTATTTGCTTGACCTACCGTTAGATTTGTATACGCCGCTGTTTGTGTGTAGCCGCATGTCGGGATGGTGTGCTCACTTTATTGAGCAGAGCCAAAACAACCGCATCTATCGACCGCTGAGTAACTACGTGGGCCCGAAGGAACGCAGTGTGTCGCAAGTCGCGCAGCGGTAGAAACGGCGCCGCGCCAGCATGACCAGGATGAGAGGGGGGCTGGGATATGGGAGACAACGATAGACGCATAAGCGATCGAAAAAACGAGCCGCGGGCTTCAGCCCGCGCGGAGGTTCGAAGTTCTACAAGCTTACAAAGCTTATTTGACCAACCTTTAATTCGTAATATCGTCGGATGTTTCAATGCCGTTAAAAATCGTATGTCCGCGCGGGCTGAAGCCCGCGGCTCGGTAAGCGCATACTTTCGCCTGCTGATTATATTTTTCGCTTTTGTTATGCACGCAATGAGCCTAGCGAGTCCCGGAGACACCACGGCTGATGCGGCTTTGGGGCAAACGAATCTTGTATCTAATGAGCCTGATGACCCGGCATTGCCACCGACAGAGGCATCGCTAAATCTTGATTGTTTTTTTTGTTCACCCACCATCGCCGTGGGGACTAGCGGACGACTTTATGTGGCAGACGGCAACAATGGTCGAGTATTAGGTTGGCCTAGCGCCGCCTCATTCCAAAATGGTGACCCCGCTGATGTTGTAGTTGGGCAACCGGACTTTGTTAGCGACAACTGTTCTTCCAATGGCGGCGCATCCGCCACATGTATGTTCTTTCCTCAAGGTGTTACTGTCGATGACTTAGGAAACCTATGGGTAACGGACGCATTTGCCCATCGTGTCTTACGATTCAGTCATCCGGTGGCCACCGGCGATGTCGCTACGCTCGTGCTTGGTCAAGCCGATTTTTCGAGCGCCGGTGAAAACCAAGGGCTGGGCGAATTGGTCGCTCGCGCGGATACCATGTCCTTTCCAGGCCGGGTGCTGGCACGCGGTAACGATATTTGGGTAGCAGATTCGGGCAATAGCCGCGTTCTACATTTTACGAATCCGACCACCAACGGCGCATCGGCGGACCGCGTATTCGGACAGTTCGGCGATTTCACTACGCCCTTCAAAAATAATAACGGTAGCGGAACCTGTGTCGACGAGAACAACGCCTGTGGCCCACCGTCTGCGAACAACCTGTTCAATCCGATTGGTATTGCAATCGGTGTCGATGGCGCGCTATTCGTGGCAGACTGGGCCAATAGTCGGGTGCTGCGATATGACAACCCATTGGCATCGGATACGACCGCGGATGCGGTATACGGCCAACCAAATTTCACTAGCGACAGCCCCAACAACGGCGGGACAATGAACGGGCTGAACAATCCAAACGATGTCAGTGTAGATGCGTTCGGGAAATTAATAGTCGCAGACTCAGCCAATCATCGGCTAGTCGTCTACAATATCCCGCTTGATTCGGCATTGCCATCGCGCACGGTAGGTCAGCTCGATAATGGATCTGCGAACAATCCCAATCATGGCCTCGCCGGTGATGCGACCGACGCCGATGGCCTATGGGGGCCAACCGGAGTCGCTTTTGATGCGTTTCACAACATGTACATAGCTGATACGACCAACAATCGCGTGCTACGATTCGACACGCCGATTATCCCAGACATTCTCGGCGACGCCGACGGGGACGCTGATGTAGACGAAACTGATTTCGCCTTCGTCGTAGATTGTTTCTTCGGGCCTAATCAAACAGTGCCATCACCCGAATGCGATTTATCTCTCTTAGACCAAGATGACGACGTCGATCTTAAAGACATGGCTCAGCTGATCCGATGCTTTAGTGGCCAGGGTGTAGTCGGCGATCCCAAATGCGCGAGATAAAACAATGGGGCTGCTGCTAGCATGCTTTCTCCACATAACAGAGCTTGTAGAAACTTGGACCGTCTCATCATTTATAAACGTAGACTTCCCTCGCAACGCCGGGCGCTCACGTTGATAGAACTTCTCGTCGTCATAGCTATCATCTCTCTGCTCATGGGATTATTGTTGCCAGGCTTGAATAAAGCACGCAAAAGCGCGCGATCGACCGTATGCCAGAGCAATCTCAAAGGGTTGATGACCGCTATTTACACCTACAGTGAATATCACAAAGAAGCTATCGTCCCCTCCTACAATATGCGTGGCGTATCCGGCGGCCGATCGAACCCACTTGATGGTTGGGGGCCAATTCTTGAACGAGACGGATTCTCCACCGGCAACGACTCCCTACGTGGCAATCCGTTCGTCTGCCCAGAAACGCAGGACAATCTTGGCCTAGCCATTTCCAATCGCGGCGGCAACAAAGACGACCCGCTAGGCTACGTCGATTGGCCTATCAGCATTAGCTTTACCGGCAGCAAGGCCACGACTATTCCCAAACGAGGCTTCGACAAAATCATTCGCGTTTCGTATTGGATTAACGGGGAAAATCTGCTCGGCGTCCCGCGCGAAATTCATCAAGGGGCATACTTCACCGGCTCAGTCGGTTATGGACCGGGCAAAAATGGTACGGTGATGAAGACGAATTACTTTTCCAACATAGCCTCACCGGGCAGACTCATCGCTTTAGCCGACGGCATATTCTCCGGCAATCAGTATGCGACGAGACTAAAACAAAATGGCCTACGGATAGGCTATCGACACGCCGGGGGGGAAGGCTCAGCCAACGTCGCGTTTGCCGATGGTCATGTCGGCGCGATCAGATCAAATAAATTCCCTCGGGCGATGTCGCCAGGCTATAAGCTCGAAGACATAGAAAGAGAAAATCTTGGCTCGCAAACCATCTACGCCAACCCCAATAGTTTTCTTGAAAAATTCAAAGCAACCCTAGAACAAGATCAACCGTAACACAATTCCAACTAAGCCGAGGTATTTTTCCTAACCGAGCCGCGGGCTTTTAGCCCGCGCGGAGCCACGAATACCAACCAATGTTATTGCTATACATGGGAGAAAAGTGTGTCTTCGAGCGGTGGGAATTTCGTGTAGCAGGAATGTCGTAAGCGGCAATTGGCTCTTCGCAAGTTGATTTATTCTTGTGAGTCCGCGCGGGCTAAAAGCCCGCGGCTCATTTAAGAACAAGAACACGTCTACGCACCAATCGGCTGCTCTTCCGTGATAATGCGTTGGATGGATGTCTTGAGGAATGTCATCTTAGTATTCGTAGACTCGTCGACCTTCAGCACGACTTCGTTATCCTTAACAGAAATCACCGTGCCAATCACCCCACCAATGGTTAGCACGCGATCATTTTTTGACATGCTACTGAACATCGTTTCGCGTTCCTTCTTTTCACGTTTCTTTTGGCTTCGTGATGTCATAAAAATAAACGCAAACATAGCCAAGATCAGCGCGAAAGGAAAAAACGTGGCGGCTGCAGATTGTTGCGTGCCGCCAGCTGGCACACCACCCGTTGCTTGAGCCAAAATCGAAAGCATATAATTCATCTTGAATCCTCAACTCGATGGCTACCAGTCGTAGCGATCGGAAACTCTTCTACAATGCGCGACAGCGATCCTTCAACAATGAGGTCGCGAACGCGCTGCATAAACCGTTGAAAAAAGCTCAGGTTATGGATCGAGGTCAACGTCGGCCCGAGCATCTCACCGGCGTTGAACATGTGTCGAATATAGGCCCGAGAAAAGTGTTGGCAAGTATAGCAATCACACCCATCTTCCAGCGGGGCGTCGTCGGTGCGATACTGCTCATTCCGCATCTTCAAATAGCCCGTAGCCGTAAACGCTTGGCTATTTCGCCCATTCCGCGTGGGTAGCGTGCAATCGAACATATCCACCCCAGCCTGGACCGCAGCCAGGATGTCTCGCGGCGTACCAACCCCCATCAGATAGCGTGGTCGATCTTGGGGCAAACATAAAGTAGTCGGGCCGATGGTCGCGACCATTTCTTCATGCGACTCACCAACGGACAGCCCGCCAATTGCGTAGCCATCAAATCCGATGTCGACTAGCGACTTGGCGCATCGCTGACGCAGATCTATCTCAAGCCCGCCTTGAACGATCGCGAATAATGCCTGATCTTCGCGCTGATGGGCCTGTTTACATTGTCCCGCCCAGCGAATCGAACGATCGACAGCCCGCTCCAGCGTCGCGCGATCAGAAGGCAGCGGCGGGCACTCGTCGAATACCATAATGACATCCGCGCCGAGTTTGTTTTGAATATCAATCGCTGTGGGGGCATCTAGCCAGACGGTGGCCCCGTCTATCGTGGACCGAAACGATACACCTTCGTCCGTGACCTTATTCAACTGCGTAAGTGAAAAAACCTGAAAGCCGCCACTATCGGTAAGGATTGGCCCATCCCAGCTCATAAACTTATGTAATCCGCCAAGCTCAGCCACGACTTCCGCGCCCGGACGAAGCTGTAAATGATAAGTATTTGCTAAAATCATCTGAGCGCTGGTAGCGAGAAGTTGGTCCGGCGTAACCCCTTTGACCGAGGCCCGCGTCCCTACCGGCATGAACACCGGGGTGTCGACTATGCCATGTGGCGTGGTTAGCTGGCCGCAACGCGCTAACCTATCTTGTGATGTCACTTCAAACGGAAACATAAGCGGATGATAGAGTCGCAGAAGATCGGTGACTAGAGCGTCACGATATTATCCGCATCAATCGGCGATTTCAGTCTGCGGTATCAACTAGCGGTTTCAATTGTCGGTTTGAATTTGCGGTTTGAATTCCTTCTCCGGGTGGCATGGTAAAGCCTCAGCTTACCCGTGTCTTTGAGAGCGGGATGTTATTTTTTCAGCGTTTACGCCGCGCCAATATTGGCTTCCGCCAGCGCAGTCTGAGCCGTAAGTAGCACCTGGCAGTCGCAATAGACGCCGTGGAGAATAAACACGAGCTTGGCTTCGCGGGCAGCTTTTCCACTAAATTTCTTATTTGCAAACGTATCATTTGTAACCCGAAAATCACCGCGGCAAGACGTATCCGGCGAAGGTCCTGCCGCTTTGCTGAGGGCATCAAAAAATCCCGTATCGATCAGCTTGCGATATACCGCCCGCTGTTTACTCGCTACGTCCTCACTACGAGGCTGCTTGAGAAAATCATCCACTGACTCGTCAGCCGCTAACTCCAACCAGACGTAGCCCTGCAGTCGCTCGGTCCGAACCCGCTCCGGAATAACCGTCGCAAGCCGATGATATCGCTCCTCGGGCAACAGGTTGGCGAAACCATCCCACGAAAAAGTTACACATGGCCGATCCCACCGCGCACTATGACCAACATCCACTGTCATACCGGGGAACTTAGTCTCCACTAGCGCGGCTAGCTCTTGCTGTAAATCGTTGTCGTTATTCTTACCAGCCATGCCCTACAGGCTCCCACAATTTAGGTATAGATGTCAAGCCTAATCGCACAATCAGCCCATAAACAAGCCAAAAGTGACCTAGCCTGTATCGTCAAAGCGACCTTGTGTAGGCCAGCCTATCCCGCAACCCCCGTCAGCGCGCCCTCGGGCAGTCCCGCATCAACCAAAGCTTCAAGTCGTAGTTTACAGCGTGAGCATTGGCCACACGCTCTTGGGCCAGGTCTCTCGCAACTCCAAGTTCGGTCCAATGGCACTTTCATGTTTGAAGCTAGTTTGAAAATCTCTGAATAAGACACGTCAAGAAGGGGTGCTTCGATTCTTGGCGTTGCCGTGTGCCCCAACATCGCTTCAGCCATGATGCTAAATGCGTGGAGTATTTCACGCTGATAATCCGGATGACCCGCCCCAAGCGCCCACCCCACATGCGAAGAATCTGCCATGCGAGAAACCCCTACAGCTAGTACCGCTGCCCCGACCCGAGCCGCACATTGCAATCCCGTTGACAACAACACGGGGAACAGGCCTCGAACGGTGCTCTCGGAAAGCACGTCCGCGTGAATGACGCCCGACGCGAAATCCCGCGCACTGTCGCCACCTCGGCTAGCCAGTTGCTGTTGAAGCTGTCCGGCATGGGGCATATCCAATGCGATGATGTGGGCGGATTGGTAGACGGTGGACAACGCGTGGATGGCCTCGAGTTCCGCTTTTGAAGAACGCTGCCCATAGTCTATATGTAGCAACACGAGTTCGTGGTCTACGGCAAAGCGGGCGGCTGTCACCGCAGCCTTCACGCCGCCTCCGGTCATCACGACTGCGGTAGACATAACTAAGCTTCCTATATTCGCGTTGCATGGGTACGTTTCGACACCGATGAAAAATCGGAGTTGAGACTTTCCCGTGTCTTTTTAGGCGTTAACGCCTCAAAATCCTCTTTACCTACCTGCATATATCGGCCAATCCCCACCGCTGGCGCGAGTCGATTACCCAAATAGGGCTAACAATTCTCAGTCCTTTTAGCACGCCTTGCCCACTCAGAGTCGGCAAGATACGCTTACGCGCTACTTAATGTTAAGAGGAGTGACCTGATGCCAGAAGTAACGCCGTTTAGAGCCATTCGATTCGATTATAACAAGCTAGAGGGCGATTTTTCGTCCGTGCTCGCCCCACCATACGATGTGCTCGATCAGGCCGATAAGGATGCGCTCCTATCCCATAGCGATCATAATATCGTCGCCATCGATTTACCGCACATTCCGCCGAAATCGAAAGGTCCAGACGAGGTCTACGCTCAAAGCGCTACGCTATTATCGCAATGGCTTGCCGATGGGGCATTGGTCCGCGAAGCTTCACCCGCGATTTACGTATATCACCAAACTTTTGAACACGAAGGAAAGACGTTCACGCGAAAAAAATTCATAGCCCGTGTGCGCTTGCATGATTTTTCAGATGGCGTGGTACTTCCGCACGAACTCACTTTTGGCGGGCCTAAGGAAGATCGATTAGCGTTGATGCAATCGACCAAGTGTCAGCTTTCGCCGATATTTGGATTGTACGCTGATCCGGAAAATCTCGTTCACCAAGCCCTATCAGCCACGGTCAGTCAGCCGCCTCAAGCTACTGCGACGATGAATCATGTGTTGAACCAGTTTTGGGTCGTCACTGACACTGGAATCATTGACACTGTCGTGACATCGTTAGCTGACAAAAACATCTACATCGCCGATGGTCATCATCGCTATGGCACGGCGCTTAGCTATCGCGATTGGGCATGCGAACAGGCAGGTGGTTCGCTGCCAGAAGATCATCCAGCTAACTATGTCATGTTTGTCTTAGCGAGTATGGACGATCCTGGCTGTGTGATTTTGCCGTATCATCGGGCGCTTGCCAACGTGAATATCATGCAAGTGCTCGAAGCTTGGCAGGGGGGTGTGGAGCCTACATCTGCCGACGATGCTGATTTGATATTGCACGACGGTGCGGGAGAAGTAGTCGCGGTAAAGTTTACCAATCGAGCGGCACTGCGCAAGCTAGCGCCGGACCACGTCGAGCCTTGGTACGATCTCGATGCCGCATATTTGCATAGCTATCTCATCGACGACCTGCTCCAAAATACCCTCGACAGTAAGCCGAAGGTGCATTATGCCAAGTCCGCGGGCCAGGCGAAGCGGATAGCTGAGAATGAATCCGGCGTCGCGCTGCTAGTCAACGCAACCCCCATGACCCACCTCCGTGCCGTTAGCGACGCCGGAGGCCTCATGCCACAAAAAAGCACATACTTCCACCCAAAACTAGCCACGGGATTAACCATCAACCCGCTGGAGTGATACGAATACCAGATATAGATTTTTTCATATCAAGACTACCACATATAGTGATCCGGGGTATTACCAATAGATTCACCCGGCAATTGGATATCGGTTGAACCTTACCAACGCGTTTGCCGCTATGATACTTTTCATGCCAAAAGTATAATAACGACGAAGCTTATTATACTTGGCTTCCGTAACGAGGATCAGACATGCAGCCGTCAGATTTTACAGACAAGAGGTGGGGACGACTCATGCAGATGCCTGAGGATTATTGGGCGTTTGTTCCGGGCGAGTTACCACCCAAACTGGTCTGGAACGATGCGCTAGTAGGGGCATTATCAGACGCAGATAGGGGCTTAGGCGAATTAGCAGGCGTGGGTCGCAACATTCCCAACCCGCACTTGTTAATTTGGCCATTCATTCGTCGAGAAGCTGTACTTTCCAGTAAGATAGAAGGTACGCAATCCACGATCAACGATCTGCTACTTTTCGAAGCTACGCCTGAAATGCATCCACTGGTAAGTGATGTTCATGAAGTAGTTAATTATGTGCGCGCATTGGACTACGGAATTGAGAGAGTCAAAACTTTCCCGATTAGCTCGCGTCTTATTTGCGAACTACACGAACGATTGATGGATGGGGTGCGCGGCGAGAACATGACGCCTGGGAAATATCGTACCTCACAAAATTGGATAGGCCCAGCAGGCTACACACTCAACCAAGCAAGCTATGTGCCACCACCGCCAGCAGAGCTGCCCGATACACTGAGCGCCTTGGAAAAATTTATTCATCACGATGGAAAACGGCCACCACTTATAGAATTAGCCATGGTTCATTATCAGTTTGAAGCCATCCACCCTTTTCTTGACGGAAATGGACGGATAGGCCGATTGCTAATTACATTACTATTGTGTAAACGAGATATTTTACCTCAGCCATTGCTCTACCTCAGTGGCTACTTTGAAAAACATCGTGAAGCTTATGCAGAGCATCTCTGGCAGGTCAGCCGTGCGGGGAAGTGGGAAGACTGGATTACCTTTTTCTTGCGCGGTGTGAGTGAACAATCGTTGGATGCTATTGGCCGAGCCAAGCTTTTGGTTGCACTTCGTGAAACATTCCTCAGCAAATGCCGAGAACAAACTTCGTCCAACGCACCGGCTATACTGCTTGATGAACTTTTCCAAAACCCTTACATCACGGCCAGGGGGGCGTCCGAGTTAATGAAAATCACAGCAAAAGCTGCCCAGGCCAATATAACTAAACTTTGCAAGATATGTATTCTAGAAGAAACAACCGGACGTAAGCGTGACCGAGTTTACGTCGCCCGGAAAATTATTGATGTAGTGAACAATCCACTCGATACACTCACTTAGCGGAATCATGGCTCGTCCGCTGTGCTTCGGCGCGTTCAACGAACAGCTCAGCTTCCATTCGCGTGGAAAAAATGCGTAATACCTCTTTGACATCCCGTTCTTTCTTTAGAGAAATAATAGCCCCCAATGGCGAAGGCTTTACTGAGATGTGCGTGATATTACTCCATGGAATGAAGACCGGCTCCTTTTTTTCCACACGAAACATGAGCCCGTGTGGCATGATCGCTGCAAACCTGCCATGTCGATAGAGCGACCAAAACCTTCTAATCTGGACTGCCCACAACGCCAGAACACCTAACACGAACAATACCGTTACAAAATTTGGCAGCACTAATAGAACTCGAGAAAACATGGTTGCTATCCAGTATGTACCGAGCAATGGCAAGATCGCTTCTCGCCAACGGAACCGTCGTCGCCAGATAGCCGAGTTTTCGTCGTAAGCTAATCCACATTCTGGGCAGTGATGATTGGCCGACAATCCGCGCAAGCTGTAATTACATTGCGGGCAAGATTCGAGCGATGCTGTAGCCTTACTTTCAGACATACTATCCTGTCGCATAGCCATAGAAAAATCAACCGGGTGTTCTACCTTAACCGAAGCCTGAAGGTTTTATTGTAGATAGACTTGGAAAGCAAAATTTAGTTGTCGCATGCGAGAATATGGCGAATCATTACGGTGTCCGTGATAAGTAACATGATTGCGTTATTGCTTTCAAGGTGCTTCGGTCTCTATAATGGCCACCGATTCATGCACTCAGTACAATCCGTAGTCGTTTCCTATTATGAACGCAGATTTGCAAGAAGCTCCGCTCGAATTGCATAGATGCTTTAGTGGTCGGGTGGAACAAGATGCCTTGTTCTTAATGCGAGACATCATCCGCAATTCTCCAGCAAAACGCTGGCATTGCAAATCACGCCCTGGTATAATACACCGGTTGTGGGTTAGATGATAGCTGCGATTTACTTGTAGCCAAGTACTCTTCCGAGGGAAAACAAATAATGTCTCGTCTAACAAACTTAGCCATTGTAGCGTTTATATTTAGTGCTGCAGCGCCGTCTGTCTACGCAGTTTCTCATACATCCGGATATACCAGTGCCAACTTAACGGCACACATAATACTATCATTGCCAGGAGAAGACTGTGGCGGACCATCAGAAATTGAATGCGGCGCTAATGAGTTTTGCGTACTGCCCTACGGATCTTGTAGCGGCACGTCGGCTATTGGGTTCTGCGTCAGTAATGATGCTAGATGCCTAGGCGTGGTTACCCCGGTCTGTGGGTGCGATGGTAATACCTACAATAATGAATGTGAAGCTTGGGTATTTAATAATGTCAATGTAGATCATGACGGTATATGCATGCCAATTAGTATCGGTATCCCGGCCACTTCAACTTGGGGTGTCATATTAATGTCCCTAATCATGATGACCTTTGGAACGGTGGTTTTACGGAGTAAGGCCCGGATACCCATAAACAGGTAAAATTGCCCATTTCTTTTGTTTCGCATTGCGCCGAATGCTTGACAAGCAAGTTGTGCTTATGACCGGCAAAGCTACTTGCCGAATCCACGCCGGTGAATACCATAGCTAGAAGTAGTGTATGTCTGTGCGCCGTAGCACTTAATCATACATGTGAATTGACATTATCGGGAGAAGCGATCATGGATTGGGGAATGGCTAATCGGATGGCGGAGATAATTTCTCCGGCTACCGGACGGTGTTTAATGCTGGCGGTGGATCATGGCTATTTTCAAGGACCGACGACAGGATTGGAAAAGCCCGGCGAGACGGTCAAGCCGCTACTGCCTTATGCTGATGCCTTGATGATCACCCGTGGTGCACTTAGAAATACGATTGATCCTGGCTTGAATGCGCCCGTCGTACTACGGGTATCTGGCGGTACGAGCATTCTTCAAGATGATCTTTCTAGCGAAGATATAACCGTCTCAGCGGAAGACGCTATCCGCCTGAACGCTTCATGCCTAGCCATCTCGATTTTTGTGGGGTCTGCCAACGAAAAAACAACGCTGGTCAACCTATCGAAGCTTTGCGATAAGGGTCAGCGTTATGGCATCCCGGTATTAGCGGTGACGGCTGTGGGTAAAGAGATGGCACGCGACGCGCGATACCTGGGCCTGGCCTGTCGCATTGCTGCGGAATTAGGCGCTCAGATTGTGAAGACATATTATTGCGACGGGTTCGAGAAAATCATCGATGGCTGTCCTGTGCCCGTTATCATCGCGGGCGGAAAAAAAATTGAAGAGCGAGACGCTTTGCGATTGGCTTTCCAAGCGATTTCGGCTGGGGCGAGCGGCGTGGATATGGGTCGCAACATTTTTCAATCATCCTGGCCTGTGGCGATGATTCGAGCGGTGCGATCGATCGTTCATGAGAACAAAACGGATGTCGAAGCCTGGGATATGTTTGAGTCTTTACGAGGCTAAGGAAAATATTATGCCGTCTTTCGTACTGATTTGTTGGGACGGACCAGAGGGCGTCAATCTTCGTAACACGCACCGCGAAGCTCATGTAGCTTATATTGGGGAGTTGAATGATGAAGGCATGATCCATTGCGCAGGCCCCATTAAGAACGATGCGGGCGACCAATCCATCGGCGCGATGATCGTGTTTGAAGCTAAAGATATTGCCGCTGCGCGGGCTATTGCGGATGCCGATCCTTACGTCGCTGGCGGTGTTTATCATACTGTGCAAGTGCAACCATTTCGAAAAGTTATACCGGCATGAAATCTCTTTGGAGCGATCAGGACGCCCGCACCGCTGAAGCACGGTTGCCCAACAGTCTTGGGCCACTCGTCGCACAACGGCTTTATACCGCGCATCTGATCGGAAGTGATGCTTCGCTTGTCTTGCATGGCGGCGGGAATGTGTCGGTAAAAGCATCGGGCAAGAATTTTCTCGGTGAGGAACTCGAGGCTATCTACGTGAAAGCTTCAGGCACGGATTTATCCCATCTCTCGTCCGAAGGACTCACGTCGCTTGATTTACAGCGTCTGCGCAAGATGCGACAGATTGAATCGCTAACCGACGACCAGTTGCGCGATGCCTATAGTTTGTGTTGTTTGAATGCCAACGCAGCGACACCGTCAATTGAAACACTGCTACATGCGTTCCTGCAGCACCGCTTCGTGGATCACTCACACGCCGACGCGGTGCTCACGCTAACGAACCAGCTTGACGGTCATGCGCTTATTAAAGAGGCACTGGGCGATTCCGTTGGTATTATCGAATACATAAGGCCCGGGTTATCGTTGGCGACAGCCGTAGCCAATTTATGCGACAGCCAACCCGATCTCGTCGGCGTGGTGTTAATGAAGCATGGCTTGGTCACGTTTGGGCCTGATGCGCAGTCGTCCTACGAGGCTCATATAGACATCGTCGATCGCTGCGAAACTTTTATCAGGCAGCGCACGAAGGGTAAATCACTTTCTGTCAACTTCACATGTGAACAAAAACCTGACGACATTGTCGCGAAAATTGCACCAACGGTCCGTGGCTTGCTGTCGACAAAAAGCGATAAGATCGATCAACTATTCGTGAGGCCAATTTTGGAATGGCGACATGCGCCGGAGATCATGCAATTCGTCAATAGCGACCGGGCTAAAGTACTCGCATCCGCTTCGCCATTGACTGGCGATCATGTCATTCGCACTAAGTCGCGGGCACTGTTTTGTGATGTGCGCGATTGGTCGGATATACCAGCAGCTATCACCACCATCACACAAGCTATCGAAACTTTTCGCAGTGATTACAAGAAATACGTACAAGAATATTCCCCGGATGTGGTCCAAGAAGATGGTTATCCGAAGGTTATGCTTTTGCCGGGCGTGGGGGTGTTATGTTGGGGTGATACGAAGCTCAGCGCCGGAATCGCAGCTGACATTGCCGAGCAAACTTTGCGGGTGAAGACATACGCTTCGCTGATGGGTAGCTACGAAGGGTTAACCGACGAGCATTTAGCTGATATGGAATTTCGCACTTTGCAGCGACGTAAACTCAGCGATGCGCCACGGCGGACGCTAGCGGGTCAGGTGGTGGCCATAAGCGGCGGCGCGGGGGCGATTGGTGTAGCTACGGCGCGTTGCTGTCTCGAGGCTGGCGCGCACGTCGCGCTAGCAGACCTGAATCAAGAGGCCCTTGATCGGGCGGTTAAGCATCTTTTGGCTATGCAGCGCGAGGGGCGAGTCTTAGCCGTGCGTATGGATGTGACGGATGAACAAAGTGTGTGTGATGGTTATGCTGAGATCGTGCGAACTTTTGGCGGTGTCGATGTAATCGTTCCCAACGCCGGCGTGGCCCACGTCGCACCGATTGAATCACTGGACGTGCAGCAGTTTCGGCGGGTGATGGACATTAACGCGACGGGCTATCTCACGTTTATGCAAGCTGGCATCCGCATTCTCAAGCAGCAGGGTCTGGGCGGAAACATCATAATCAACGCCAGCAAGAACGTGTTTGGGCCGGGTAAGGATTTCGGGGCGTATAGCGCATCCAAAGCGGCTGGTCATCAGCTTGGCAAGGTGGCCGCGATCGAGCTTGCGCCACTTGGCATTCGCGTAAATATGATTAACGCGGACGCTGTATTTGGAGATCAGGAGACGCCGTCGGGCTTATGGCAAGAGGTTGGCCCACAGCGAGCGAAGCTTCGTGATATGCGAAGCGAAGACCTCCCCGAATACTATCGCAGCAAAAATTTACTCGGCGCGAAAGTAACCGGCGAGCATGTCGGGCGGACAGTCGTCTTTTTCGCCAGCAATGCCACCCCCACGACCGGTGCCACACTCCCAATCGACGGCGGCGTTGTTGAAGCGTTTCCTCGGTAATAAGACGGATGGATTCGTGGAAAAATACTCAACCGATTAGCAACCCTGGACAGGTTTGTGAGTAAGATATTCTAGCGGTGGCCTAAGATTCTCGCAGGTCGTCCCGAACGGTGATTCGTCAAAGAATCGAACAAATGGAGCGAATTATGAGACACCGAGTTATTTTCTATTCTGTCAGTTTGTTAATGCTCTTCAGCGTGACCGCAAACGGCGAAGTAAAACCTGAATCGCTTCAGACCGCTCGTGTCGGTGAAACCGCCCCGGCTATTGTTCTCGATCAGATTCTGCAAGCGCCTAAGGGCACGCACACAGACTGGGCTTCGCTGCGCGGTAAGGTTGTTGTGTTGGAATTTTGGTCGACTGGGTGTGCGCCATGTCTGCAATGGTCTCCCTTCGTGAACAAGCTAGAGGAGGCATTTGAGAAAAAGCCGGTGGTGTTCATTTCAATTACAGATGAGGACGAAGCAACCGTGCGAAGATGCCTTAAAAAATTCCCCATTCACGGGTGGATAGGTATTGATCGAGATAGGTCAATTCATGACGCCTATGGCATTTATTCATTGCCAACGATGGCTTTAGTGGGTAAAGACGGAACGCTGTTGGGGTGGACCAGCCCCTCGGTTTTGACTGGCCATCCTGAGATGCTAGAGGCTGCGTTGGCGGGGAAAATACCAGAACATATGAGTATGACGCCTAAGAAAAAGTCCCCGTACATAGACCTTTTTCATGATGTTGACGCGATAGCTGTTGGTGAAAAATTGAGCAGCAAGAAAAAGCTGCCGTTGTGCAGCATTCTTATACGTGAATCTGAGGAAGGTGAAAAAAGGCCGAACAATGGATTAGCCGACCAGAGAAATTCGTTTATTGAATCAGTGACAATGCTCAAAGCGTTAGCCAGTGCATACGATACGACGACCCCCTATATTGTCAGTGAAAGCCCTTTGCCGGAAAATCCCAAGTACGATGTTCTATTTCGATGGAACAAAAGACGTATGAGCATTGGTAATCGGTTATTGCAGGAAGCGCTTCAAGCGACTTTTGGTCTAAAAGTTCGGCGAGAAAAGCGAATGATGGACGTTTATGTGTTGGGATACCCTACGGGAAACAAGCCCATATGGGAGCCTTCTCTACCAAGTATGGCCTATGACCGCGAGACTGGTCTAACAGCACCAACCAAAGAGATTCTCGAAAGGAAAAAAGCAGGAGAGAATTATTTTGAATCGAGTTCGAGTATGTCAAACCTAACCCTCAATCTCTCATACGTTGTCGATAAGCCAGTAGTCGATGAGACGAATATTGAAGGATATTTTCACTTCTATTTCCCGTGGGACCGCGATCACGACGATACGCAGGTTATTATCAAAGCGCAGCGGGACAAATACGGATTAACGCTATCCTTGGCCAAGCGTGAGATTGAAGTCCTTGCGGTGTATCAGGCAGACGATAATGAGCAGTAAAGCACGATAGTCGCGGACACATCATATCATTTCTGTCGAAAATTCTGTATACTGCCCCCCGCATGAGTACCCAACCGCAATCACAACAAAGCGCGTGGACCGTGAGTAGGCTATTGACCTGGACCATGACGCATCTGGACCAGCGTGGTGTTGACGAGCCTCGCTTAGCTGCGGAGGTGCTATTGGCTAGTGCCATGAAATGCCGTCGCATTGATCTATATGTGAAATTTGAAACCGTCCCCGAGAAAGAAGAAGTGGATCAATTTCGCGGATGGGTGAAGCGGGCTGCGGGACATGAGCCTATCGCCTACCTTGTGGGTGAGAAGGAGTTTTTCTCGTTAGCCTTTATCGTTTCGCCGGATGTGCTCATCCCACGCCCCGAAACGGAGTCCCTCGTCGAGCTGGTCATCGACCATTGCACCAAGCAGGCTATTGACGTGCCAAAACTGCTGGACGTGGGGACGGGCAGTGGCTGCATCACTGTCGCGCTGCTGGCACAATTGCCGGCCGCCATCGCGATAGCCACCGATATTTCACCATCAGCCTTAGCTATCGCGCAGCAAAACGCCGTGCGTCATAAAGTCGTAGACCGTATGACCTGCGTTGAAGCGGATGGGCTTGATTTGCCGAAAGATATAGTACCAGACGGGGGGTTCGATGTGATCGTTTCAAACCCGCCATACGTGCCGGCTGACGACTTTCAAACTTTGGATGCGTGCGTTAAGGACTACGAGCCACGCCAAGCTTTAACGGACGAAAACGATGGGCTATCGCATTATACCCGATTGGCGAAAGACGCGCCGTCGTTGCTCGTCCCCGGTGGTTGGCTAGTCGTGGAAATCGGGGCCGGGCAGCAGTCGGCCGTGACGGAGACAATGCTGGGCACGGGCCTTTGGACGCATCGCAAAACCGTGCGTGATCAAGTCGGCGGGCTGGAACGTGTGCTGGCGTTTGAATTGTCAAACGGACAACAATCATCATAGAGAGGGGGTTTTCGTGCAATACTTCGAAGTCACCGGCGGCCAGCGTCTTAAAGGTAAAGTTACTATCAGCGGTGCCAAAAACGCGGCACTACCCATCATGGCTGCTTGTCTATTAGTTGACGGCGAAACTATACTCCACAACGTCCCCGACCTCGCCGACGTAAAGCTCATGGTAGATTTACTCGCTCGACTCGGTGTGAAATGTCGCCGGGATGATAACGACGCCTTACACCTAGAAGTTCACGACGATATAAACGTCCACGCGGAGTATGAGTTGGTGAGTAAAATGCGGGCCAGCGTCTGCGTCATGGGACCATTGCTCGCTAAGCGAAAACGCGCCCAAGTCTCGATGCCCGGGGGCTGTGCCATTGGCGATCGACCTATCGGGCTGCATATTCAGGGCTTAACCGCGTTGGGCGCGGAATTTGAATTACGCAATGGCGACGTTTGCCTCCAATCTAAAAAACTCGTGGGCCGGGAGATTTTTCTGGGCGGACCGTTTGGCGCCTCAGTAACTGCCACGGCCAACGTCATGATGGCTGCGACCCTGGCCACTGGAAAGACAATTATTGAATCCGCTGCCTGCGAACCGGAAATCGTCGACCTCGCAGAATTTCTCAATGCCAGCGGCGCGCGTATTACAGGCCAGGGCACGCCCATCGTCACCATTGACGGCGTGGAATCTCTCAAAGGCACGACGCACCACGTCACACCAGACCGCATCGAAGCCGGCACTTTCGTCATAGCTGCGGCCATCACTAATGGCGACGTGGAATTGGTAAACGCGAAACCCGAACACTTGGGCGCGGTGATCGATCGACTCAAGCACATCGGGATTAACATCGAGCGATGTAAGCAGGGCCTGATCGTTTCTTCTTCGCGAAGATTGGAACCCGTAGACATCACCACCCAGCCTTACCCCGGTTTCCCCACAGATTTACAAGCACAAACGATGGCTTTGCTCTCGCTGGCCGATGGAAATTCTACAATCACAGAGAAAATATTTCCGGATCGATTCATGCACGTCGGCGAGTTGAACCGCATGGGCGCAAAGCTCAGAAAAGAAGGGCCTACGGTTATTATTGAAGGCGTGAAAAATCTCATTGGCGCACCCGTGATGGCCTCAGACCTACGCGCCTCAGCGGCGCTTGTGCTCGCGGGGTTGGTAGCAAAGGGCACCACACAAATACGACGTACCTACCATATCGATCGAGGCTACGAACGGATCGAAGAAAAACTTACCGTACTGGGCGCAGACATCAGACGCTTGAGCGAATAGCCACAGATACAGCGAGGCCGCCACCAGCCCACATCCAACGAGCTGCGGGATTCAACCCGCGCGGACTAAACCATGCATGGCACAAACCGCTTGCGGAAGAGGGTTTCAAATCCCTCGTCATTCCCGCGTAGGCGGGAATCCAGGCGTGGCACGAAGCGGTAAGATCCTTCGCCGGTCTGCAATGATGGACTGGATACCCGCCTACGCGGGTATGACGATGAGTTAGGATAGTAACGTTTGAACGTCGCAATATGCACCCCTAATTTTGTTTATACGATTCGTTGTAAAGCCTACGGCACGGTTGAACTTACCCGCCACATGTTGGTTAAGCGAAACAGCGATGATGCTTTTTCGCAACGTACACGCATCATCGGAACACGTCCGAATTCTCGCCCC
>JAJDDW010000075.1 GCA_029260115.1 Phycisphaerae bacterium
GTGTATCACCAACGACGAAACCGATTAGCGCGGGAGAGTCATCGAAAGAGAACGCTCGCGGAACTCCTCGCAAGAGGTACCAAGATCGAAGAGTTGCCCTCGTGCCGACGGGATAAGCCATGACCAAGCGGCGCTGTAGTATTAAGAAGGAAGTAAAAATGAATGCGATTGATTTTGCTAAGGGTGCGATGGGAACGAGTAAGAATGTGGTTATGGCATTGATTATGGACATGAAGGATGCGCCTTTGACGCAGCCTACGCCTAAAGGCGGCAATCATCCGCTGTGGGTCCTTGGCCATTTGGTTTATTCAGAGGCGAATATCGTCAATGATATTATGCTTGGCGAGACTAATCCTTTGGTTAAGTGGAAAGACATTTTTGGTGGCGGTTCGGAGCCAGTCGCAGACTTGAGCAAATATCCACCGTTTGACGAATTGGTGGCTAAGTTTGAGGAAGTGCGCGAACGGACAATGACTTTGCTGAATGGATTCACTGAAGCAGATTTTGATAAGCCAAGTAAGAATTGCCCCGAGGATCGAGATGACTTTTTTGGCACAGTTGGGAAATGTTTCACGGTATTGGCACTTCATCCAGCGATGCACTTTGGGCAAGTTTCCGATGCCCGACGCGCAGCGGGTCGATCGCCATTGTTCGGTTAAGCATTGAATTTACGATATCGCGGCTCTTTTAATCTGGAGCATGGGTACTAAAGTTATTCATGCTCCGGATTTATTTATTTTTTCTGCAGCGCTTTGATAGTTTGAATTTGGCCTGCGTGGTAAGTGTCGTGCATGGCTATGCCAAAGATATGCCCGGCTGGGCTTTTTGTTGGACCCTTGGCAGTTTGACACAACATGGGCCAAGGTGCTTTTGAAATAGCATCGCGCAGCGCGAGATGTTCGTCTACGAGAATTTTCATATACGATTTCCAAGTTAGCGCTGCAAGCCTTGTTGGTAAGTCGAACCAATTGCTTCCTTTCAATATAAACGATCCTCGTTTTGCTCCTGTAATGCGGCGGCGCACGGTATATTTCCAATACGCACAATGAAGCGTGATTTCAGCGATGTTTTTTCGTTGTCGGCCTGGCCGCCAGACGGCTTGCTCTGATGTCACGCGCCGAATGGTTGAACGTAAATTAGGCCCATGCCAGCCAGGCTTGTCAAAAGCGTCATCCAACATTTTGAGAAGTAGTAATCGCTGTTCGTTATGACTAGTTGTCATATGTCACCTACTGATACCATAACTATGGCACTCTAAACATGGTTACTTAAAAACTTTTTTGCGTCATTTTCTCGGTAAATATCGTTGCCTCGGGCAAGTTGGCCAGGATGCGCGCGGACACCGCTTGGTCATGCTCTGGCATGATGTGGAAAGCGACGATGTGTTTGGGTTGAACTTCGTCACGGATAAACGCCGCACCTCGTTTGCTTTCTAGCATCCAATGCGGGATGCAGGCGACGTCTACGCCGTGGGCGAATTTTTTCAGTGGTCCAAAGCAGGCCTTGCTGACCTGCGAGTCGCCGATGTGGAGGATGCGTTTGCCGCCTAAGTGAATGATAAAGCCCATGTTCTGCGTCTCGGCGAATCTTCCCCCGCCATGACTTAGCTTGATGACCTCGATTCTGACGCCGGAAGTTTCGTCGATGTTAATGGCATCATCAGTTGGGGCATGCGGACGAATCTGACTTTTCACGTCTCCATACGCTGAGGTATTGGTCTGCATCTGTTCGGCTACTTGTTCGGAGGTGACTAATACGGTGCTTTTATTATTGAGAAGATGCTGCGTCACGGCTTCTGCGCTGAAATGGTCGGCGTGGTAATGTGTCACGAGGATGGCGTTAATTTTATCGAATGGGTCTTTGGCTGATTCGAGCTTGGTTTGGATGTTTGGTTCGTGGTGGTCATAGCCTGGAATTCGGCTACGGAATAAGGCATCGACCAGAACATGTTGTTGACCGGCGGATACCATGATGCCTTCGTTGGCGAGATATGTGATGATGACTTCGCTGTCGGTTGATGGCTGCATGGGTTCCTCGGCTGTGGCGTGGGTTTTAGCTTGCGGTAACAATTGAATAAAAATAACTATCGCGATGCGCAATAGCCATCGCGCTTTTGTCGTTGTGGGCATGATACTGTCCTTTTCTCTCGTAAAAACTAATCGTCAGTCGACCGCCCGTTAGGAGGTGCGATCGCAGACCTCGTTGTGCAATTATCGTAGAAGTTAACACCAAGCCTACTTTTCACCTTATTTGCAGTGTTTGTAAACCGTCATCAATTTCGGCCACTGCCTGAATAGGTCCGTTAGATCTCGCTTCTCCTGTAAGAAGATGTGTTGTTTGTAGTGTAACAAGGCGATTCCCCATGCGGCGTAGGGTATGGCATGGATAACCCACATTGTCATAAGTCGCTTGTTTTCAAGGGTATACGATCAAAACGATGATCGACAGTTCGCATTACAAAGTCATGTGGAAAGAGGCTGATCCTATGTGGTACATATATGTTACGAATACATTCACACCGTCAGTGTATTTAGTTCGTAGAATCATGTAATCATAGCTCAGCTAAGAGGCTGACTGTTTTGGTTTATGGGTGGCATTTGAGTTTGATGTTATAAGAGGGAGTTCGGTAACTTTCTTTTGACAGGGTGATTCACGGTAGGCAAAATTCAGGAGATTGATGAGATGAAGAGTAAATTGATCAGTAGTGTATCGGCTATGGCTATTGTCGCCGTAGCGTCGGTGGCGTGGGCATGCCCTGGTAGCAAGAACTGCTCAGGTTCCGAAGCGAAGACTGTGGCTTACAAGGGCGGAAGTGAGTCTATCGAAAAAACGGTAGACACGATCCTTGCTTCGATGCCATCGATGAAGTTTGTGGTCGAAGGCGAGACGATTGGCTGTTCGATGACGGCGGATCATGCGGCTAAGGCTGGCAAAGCGGTGAAGTATCTTGTCGGTGAAGAAACTTTTGCGACCGAAGAAGAAGCCAGTGCACGTCTGACATCGCTGGTTGATGCGGAGATCAAGTCTCTCCAATCGATGCAATACGCAGTCAATGGCTCATGTGGAAGTTGCCCTGTGACAGCTAAGCGCTTGGCAAAACAGCAAAGTACGACCGTAGCCTATCGCGTGGGCGGGTTGGATTTTACGAATCAATCAAAAGCAGAAAAGGCAGCCGTATTGGCTAAAGCGGCGGCGGACGAAGTAACAATGACATATAAGGTTGGTGACAAGTCGTTTTGCTGCAACAAGATGGCTGGCAAAGCGATGACCGAGACTAAAGCAAAGTCCATGACATACCTCGTGGCCGGCAAAGAAACCCCTTGTAGCAAGACGGCGGCATCGATGCTAGCTCGTGCTAAGGTGACTGCGATCGTCAAGGCCGCGACCCAGGCGAATCAACTGTAATCATTGGCCCAAAAGCATTTTGAATGGACAAATAATCAAGCCCAGGTGCGAATAAGTGCCTGGGCTTTTTAATATGGTCCAGGCCCTGATGTAGGTTATGATTGAAGCCGACATACTGGTGGGTAAGGTGAGAATAACATGCTTCGCTGGACAACATGCAATACACGGTCAAAATACTGTGTAGATGTTTGATATGATGTTGATCAAGCTTATATAGCTTTTGTTTGAATAAAGGATGATCCATGATCGATACGTCGTGGAAGGCTGACGCGAGACGTTTGCGAAACACCAAGATGAGCATTGTGGCGGTTTGCGCCATCGCCTGGCTAGTCTCGTCGGGCATGGTGCCACGCGCAGCGGCTGCGCCTGAGCCATTGCTCGGTCAGCTTGAGAAGGAATTGACCTACTCGATGGACCATCTGCGCAGTGATGAAGGTGCGAAGCCTTATTATCTCGCGTATACGGTGTACGACGAAACGACCACGATACTTTCTGCCAGCTTGGGCGCCATGTTGCGTGAAGATGTGTCGCACGAGAGAAAGCTGAATATCGACTTGCGCGTTGGCGATTATAAACTTGATAACACGCACCAGCTACGCGATTCTGGCCAATCTCGAGCATCTGGTAGCGGCAATATTGAATTGGCGATAGATGATAATGAGATGTCTATTCGCCACGCGGTCTGGCTTCACACTGATCGCATGTTCAAACGTGCAGCGAAGCGTTTGGGGCGCGTAGAATCTAATCTTAAGCTCAAAGTAGAAGAAGAAGATAAATCAGACGATTTTAGTAAGGAAACGTCTAACCAATTTGTTGAATCGCCGGCCATGATGAATTTGGATCGTCGAGCCTGGTCTGATCGATTACGGAAATTATCCACGATTGCGAGAGATTTTCCCTTTATTTATAGCTCATCGCTCACGTTGGGTACTTACGCTGGGACGCGTTATATTGTCAACAGTGAAGGCACAAAATTGCAAACGGCCCAGACGCGATATCGTATTTCGATGCAGGCGCGGACCAAAGCTGATGATGGTATGAACTTGGCGCAGTCGTTTGATTTTAATGCAGCTTCGGAAAATGGGCTACCTAGCGATCAGAAAATCGAAGCCGCTTTTCGAAAAGTTCTCAACCAAGTGCTAGCCTTGCGGGTGGCGCCAGTGGCAGAGCCTTATATTGGGCCTGCGATTTTGCGTAATCGTGCTAGTGGCGTATTTTTCCACGAGATTTTTGGGCATCGTATCGAAGGCCACCGACAGCGCGATGTCACAGAAGGGCAGACGTTTACTAAAAAAATCGGTCAGCCGGTATTGCCACCGTTTCTTTCGGTATTTGATGATCCAACATTAGCCATTTCAGGCGATGTCGATCTGCGTGGCTATTATTTGTACGACGACGAAGGCGTTAAAGCCAAGCGCGTGCCGCTTGTTGAGGATGGTATTCTTAAAACATTTTTGTTATCGCGCACGCCGGTGGAGGGATTCCCAAAGTCCAACGGGCATGGCCGGCGACAATCGGGTTTTGCGGTTGTATCTAGGCAAGCGAATTTGGTGGTACAATCGACCAAGCAAGTCAGTTTTGAACAACTGCGCAAGCGTCTCATCGAATCCTGCCAGAAGCAGGACAAGCCTTACGGTCTTTTATTTGAGGATATTTCGGGGGGATTTACGACAACAAGCCGGCAAGGGCCTCAATCTTTTAAGGTGCTGCCTATCGTGGTGTATCGTGTGTATGCCGACGGTCGCCCGGACGAATTGATTCGCGGTGCGGATATTGTGGGTACCCCGCTTACCTGTTTTGAGACGATTACTGACACGGCTGATGATACTTCGGTGTTTAATGGCTCATGTGGTGCGGAGTCTGGATGGGTGCCAGTTTCAGCGGTGTCGCCTAGCGTGTTGATTTCGACGATCGAAATTGAGAAGCGGCGTCGCAGTCAAAGTCGGCCGCCGATTCTTGATCCGCCGTTTTCAATGCCCGGCGCTACGAAATAATGCGACTATTTTTCCTTTGTTACATGAAGCGAGAGTCTATAAGGGCCTTTGACCATGAAGCATGTAATTGACGTAATGTATTGGCCTATGACTATATTCCTGATGGCTATATGCCTTAAGGAGGCGCGGGCAGATTTGTCTGTACCCGTAAGCGAACCATTGCTTCGGGCTATGATAGATGAAGTGGACAGGTCGAAAAGTGAGCTAAAGCTTGACGACTTACCCCGGCCATACTTAGTCGTGTACCATGTGGAAGACCGTATAGGCCTAAGCATGGAAGCGTCGTTTGGCGGGCTGCTACAATCTAAGACGCAGCGTTCGAGAAGTGCGATTTGCCGTGTGCGGGTAGGTGACATGACCCTGGACAATACCAATGTGGGTCGAGGTGGTGGCACGCGAGGCACACTTCCTTTAGATGATGATTATACAGCGATTCGGCATACCTTGTGGCGATTGACAGATCAGGAATATATGCAAGGGGTCGAGATTCTCACGCGAAAACAAGCCTATTTGCAGGATAAACTGAATGAAGATCGGCCCGCAGATTACACCGCAGCCAAAGCTGTCAAGCAGATGAATCCAGCCGCTTCGCTGATCTTCAATCAACAAGAGTGGACGACAAATGTAGAGCGACTATCCGCACGGTTCAAGAGGCACGCAAGCATACAAAACGCCCGGGTCAGTTTTTTTGCTGGCGCGGTCAATGCTTATTCCGTCAATTCGGAAGGGACACAACTACGTGAAGGAGATACTGGCATTTTGATCGGCATCTCAGCTTCGGTGCAAGCAGAAGACGGCATGTTTCTTTCTGATAGCCTGGCTTACATCGCTGAGCAGTTTGACGAGTTAGCCTCGGTTGATGATATACTTAGCGATATCGACGACATGTGTGCAAAACTGACAACATTATCAAATGCGCCTACACTGGATCAATATACAGGCCCGGTGTTTTTCGATGCCCCAGCTGCGGGCCGTGTGTTTGGCTCGCTACTTTCCCACGGCGTGTGCGCACAACCCAAGCCACTCGGCGCGGGGTCGAGCTGGGACGAACGTAGCCTGGAGAAAAAAATAGGCTTACGTATCTTGCCACGATCGTTTGAAGTATACGACGACCCGACGAATCGCATGTATAAGGACGAGGCGCTGGTCGGAGCCTACAATTTTGATGACGAAGGGACTCCCTCTCGTCACGTGAGCGTTATCGAAAAGGGCATTTTGAAAAACATGCTCGCCGGCAGAGCGCCAACACGAAAAGTGGTTGGGACAACCGGACATGCGCGAGGCGCACAAATTGGTGACCCGCGGGCGACCATTGGGTGCTTGTACATTCGAGATAAGCAGGCGGTTTCGACGGACGAACTCAAGACCGAACTTATAAGTGTCGCCGAGGAAGAAGGGCTGGCTTTTGGACTGCGTATCGAAACTTGCCAGGCTGGGGGTTGGCGACAACCGGGTAAACCCATATATGCCTACAAAGTGTATGTAGACGATGGACATGAAGAGTTGGTACGCGGTCTGGAGTTCTTGCAGGTACCCGTGCGGGCGATGAAACGCATTGTCGCGGCTTCCGATGAATATGCGGTTTCAAATTCGCTATCACCTGTATCAACAAGTATTATCTCACCTGCGGTACTTTTTGAAGAGCTTGAATTACGCAAGCCTGAAAAAGAATTGGACAAGCAACCCATTCTCCAGCCGCCTCACCTGCGAGGTAAATAGTTAGATAATGATGGCTACCTTAGAAGATAAACTTTCGCACTTACAAGAGATTCTTCGAGCATTGCGCAGCGTAGCAGTTGCCTTCAGCGCGGGCGTGGATTCTACGTTTATTCTCAAAGCCGCGATCGATACACTGGGCGCGGAAAACGTCGTGGCTGTCACCGGTCGAAGCGATAGCCTTGCCGCGAAAGAGTTTGAGCAAACCAAACAATTGGCTGAGCTACTCGGCGTTGAGCATGTCGTGTTGGATACCGACGAGTTCAACAACGACAACTACATGAGCAATCCGACGAATCGATGCTACTACTGTAAAACGACACTGTACGATCATATGGCTACCTTCGTGGCTGAGCGCGGCATGGGAGCGATGGTCAATGGTATAAACGCGGACGATCTTGGCGACTATCGGCCCGGTATCGAAGCAGCCCACGAACATCAGGTGAAATGCCCAGCGGCTGAGGCGAACCTGAGTAAAGTTGATATTCGCACTCTTTCACAAGCGTGGGGTTTGCCAACGTATGACAAACCAGCTAGCCCGTGCCTATCTAGTCGGGTGCAATATGGTGAAGCGATTACACCGCAAAAACTGCGTATGATAGAAGCGGCGGAATCGGTGTTGCACAATCTTGGAATTCACGAATGCCGCGTTCGTCACCACGACAACTTAGCCAGGATCGAAGTTCCCCTCGATTGGATTGCCAAGCTCGCTGAGCCTCTTGTCGCTGCGGAGTTAACCCGACAGTTTCAAGCGCTAGGCTATCAATACGTTACACTCGATCTAAAAGGTTTTCGTAGCGGCAGTATGAATGAAGTGATTACCATCGGCGGACTGCGAAGCAGTTAATAAAACCATTGCCCAATTAATGGATGCGGCATCAAATCCCTCATCGTACCTGCGCAGGCGGGTATCCAGTCTTTGTAACCAACAGGCCTTCGTCGTGAAGCACGCATCTCGTCACACTCACGTCCGAGCGGCTTTGCCTACTTTTTTAGGCGCGGTGCGAAAGGCGGGAATGTACATGTGCCAAAAAGTGGCTAAGGCTGCCGCGCTGCCAACGGCAATGTATTGAATCGGTAAGACGCGAAGGAAACGACTCCACGGAATGTTCGGCGACGATATAGCGCTCGCACTTACACCGGCCCAGAGGTATCCGCTAATAGCGATAACGGGCACCGCTAGGATCGACCAGAGTGCCGATCGCACGGGCACGAGCGTATGGGCTAGATAAGCCGCGAGACTAACCGTGGCAGCCGCGACGAAACAAGCTTGGCCATGCTCAATGGCGCGAGAGCTTTGGTTGGTTGTAAGCAACGCAAAAAGCGGCATACCCGCGCCAGCAACGATGAGAAAATGGTGTATACCTACGCGAAGTTCAGTGCGTTCACTGTGCAGGCTGTTTGGGGATAGCTTAGATAAAAAAGGGGCGTCAAAGACGGCCATACCACAGACCGCGATGTGCCGTACATCCAAATTGTCATCTTTGGAGGCATATACGCCGGGTTGTACGGGATATAGCCAGCGCATCACGACGCCGGAAATGATCACGGCTAAGACGATTAACAAAAACCACGCGAACGATTCCATAGCTAAGGCAAAAGCTAAGCCACGCTCAATAGTACCCGGTTGATCGCTGCCACGGATGAACCAAAAGCCGGCGGTGGTCCCGCGAAGAGATACGACAGCCAGACCAAGCGAAGCCGCGAAGGTGCCAACGTCCGCCAACCTGCGCCCTGCAATAACCGTAGCCAAGGCGGCTGACAATCCTGTTAATAGCGCCGCTTGTAACCACATGCCTACGGCGCTACTATGTGTCAACAGGCTGACAGCGCCGCGTGGATCGTCCGGCGCCATCGCTATCCAACCAACAGTAAGAAATATGGCGATGGCTAGTGCCCACGCCACACAAACGAAAGCTTTGTCAATCGCATTTAGTTGCAAGCGATGGGCCATGATGGTGCTCGAAAAATTGTTCATGCGGGTACGGCTTCAAGAATCTCCATGCGTCTTAACAATTGCTCGATGGAATCGGTCGCCTGTTCATCTAGCGGACAAAGGGGCAGTCTAAATTCCGCCAGGGTAATATTCATGCAAGCCATCGCCGTTTTGATGGGCACAGGATTAGGTCCGAACTTACTTAATTCGCTGGAAAGCATATCGATCTGACGATGATGTTTCTTCGCCGCCGCATGGTTACCGGCCATGGCCGAGGCCATCATTGATTTTACCAGGCGCGGCACCAAATTTGATACCACACTAATCACCCCGACGGCCCCGAGGGACATCATGGGCCAGGTCATGGGATCATCGCCGCTGAGCACGATTATGTCAGACTGACGCAGCAAGTCAGTCACACCCGCAACGCTGCCGGTCGCATGTTTAATCGCTGCAATGTGCGGAAACTGTTCATGAAGCCTTACCACTACGTCATTATCAAGATGAACGCCCGTCCGCGCGGGCACGTTATATAACACGATGGGCAGATCAACCGAATCGGCGACTGCTGCGTAATGACGAAACAAACCCTCTGACGTGGGACGATTATAATATGGCGTCACAATCAGGGCCGCTTTAGCGCCAGCCCGCTGGGCTGCCTTGGTCCGTTCGATGGTCGTCGTCGTGCAATTAGTACCAGTCCCGGCCATGACCGGACACCGCTTGCCTGCACGGGAAATGACGGCGTCAAGAATCTGCGCCTGCTCCGCTGGTGACAACGTGGGCGATTCGCCGGTCGTGCCACAAGGGACTAGCCAATCGATGCCACCTTCCAATTGTCGATCGATAAGATCATCTAAACATCGCCAATCAATTTCGCAATTGCGAAATGGTGTGATTAACGCGGTCATCGCGCCGCGTAGCGCAGGAACATTATTATTCATGGCCTGACAACCTCCATCCATGATCGCGTAAACGATTGTTATAAATCATTTTAATAATTAATCGCGTCATCGGTCCATCACATTCTACCCGAAGGAAACTACCCCTCAATTGGGCGCATGCCGAATGATCAAATCTTTCATTTCACGCACCGCTTGTCGCATACCGACAAAAATTGCCCGCGCAATAATTGAATGACCGATGTTAAATTCTGTAAAGCCCGGCAGCGCTGCGACCGGGCCAATGTTTCGATACGTAAGCCCGTGTCCGCCTAGCACCTCAATACCGGCGCTGCGTCCAACATCTAAAGCGCCCTGCAAGGTGGCTAAAGCAGCTTGCTGATCCTTGTCAGATGTCGCGTGTGCCCAGGCGCCAGTCCACAACTCTACAGCCTGGAATCCTACCTCGGCTGATGCGCGGATTTGATCTTCGATCGGTTCTATAAAAGCACTGACCTTGATACCCGCTTCTCGAAGCGCGTTCACCGCAGACGCCACGCGGGTTTTATGGCGAACAATGTCGAGTCCGCCTTCGGTAGTGAGCTCTTCACGCTTTTCGGGAACCAGCGTGCATTGACTCGGACGTAACCCCACAGCGATAGCCACGATTTCTGAATCGATAGCCATCTCCATATTAAGATTGACTGACACCATTTCCTTTAGCAGCGTCGCGTCGCGATCGAGAATATGTCGTCGATCTTCGCGCAGATGAAACGTGATACCATCAGCCCCGCCGAGCTGCGCTTCGACCGCGGCCCAGATAGGGTCAGGCTCATCCGTGCGACGCGCTTGTCGAACGGTGGCTACGTGATCTATATTTACACCAAGTAGGGGTGGCATGCAGGTATCTCAATCCACACGAAAACATTCGCAACCGTGATAACACGGATTATAGCGCAGGCCCAGACTATGTAAACGGATAAGCTCAACTTAGTTTGCGATGACGGGCTGAACTCAAATATTTTCGCCAGAGAAAAACGCCGCCCCCATGCGGTCAGCCATTGGCTGATTGGAAAAAATTAATGGCAACAGGAACTGTGCATCGGTATTGGGTGAGCGGAGATAGTCCGCCATCTGCAGGCGCCACTGGGTGTTGAATGTCATCAGCGCGTCTTGTGAATGGTCGATGCTCATGGCCTCATGGGCAACGCCAGCGGCAATTTGGGCCGACCACATAGCCGGGTATATGCCTTCGTTGCTAGCTGCGGAAACAAATCCGCCTGCATCCCCGATGACCAATGTGTTCTTGCCCACGTGAGAATCCATATCCAACGCAGCCGAGGCGGGGCAGGATACTAAAGTAGAGGCCGCAGCTTGGGCGGATAAATTATCGGGGAGAAGGTTCTGCTCATACAACGAACGACAAATCTGAAGAAAGGCCGGCATCGCTCCACTTCGTTCGCCGTACCAGTTGATTGTAACAGATGTCCATTTTGAAGATAGGCAATACATCGCAAAACTGCCTTTGCGGTCCAGACCCAGCACAACGCCAACGGTTGATTCGCGCTTGCCTGCGCTTTTGGGTAGTGGCGCATCGACCTGCCCGGACCAAATAATAGAGCCAGAACCACCGTGCGTAATACCTACGTGATTGAGCAGCGCCGTAGCCCGACCCGCCGCTAACATGAGCAAGCGACCTTCTACCTGCGTGTCGTCCTCGAAGCAGGCACTGACCGTGGATTCGCCTAGTTGAATTTCTCGAACTTTTGTCCCAGATAAAATCGTCGCCCCGCAAGCCTTGGCCCGCTTGACCAACGCATTGTCTAATTCGTTTCGATCGACTAGATAACCTGCGGTCCCATCGAATTTGGGCTTAGCTGATTTACTAAAATCTTCATTGTGAAATGTTACTTCGCTAAAGGTATGTTTCAGAAGTTTCTTCACATCCACAGCTAACTCGGCTAATAACGGCGCGGTGCGGGTATTAAGCCAGCCCGCATTTATACCCTTGCGCGGAAACGTCGCACCATCAATGAGCGCAACGCGCCGATCCTTTTGTGACAGCAATATCGCCGCCGAAGCGCCAGCAGGGCCTGCTCCCAAAATTATCGCATCGTATAAATCATCGGCCATAAGATGGGATCCTACACATGCGTGACGATCGCTTGTCCTATCCTACAATGGGTGAACATAACATAACATTACACGCTGCGATAAGACATGCAAGGGTTTACCTTCGATCTTTGTTTGTTCCGGCATTGCCCTGTATTATCCTATCAGGCAGACATAACTCAGCGGCGACCTAACATGGCTAGTATTGCACTTGAGCATATTCACAAACGATTCAAAACCAAAGCGGGCTACGTGGACGCACTGGTCGACCTCGATTTGCAGATATGTGAAAAAGAGCTGCTCGTACTCGTTGGCCCATCCGGTTGCGGCAAAACCACCGCCCTACGCATCATTGCGGGCCTTGAAATTCCGGACGAAGGCCGGGTACTCATCGATAACCACAATGTGAGCCGTGTGTCGCCGAAAGATCGAGATGTCGCGATGGTATTCCAAAATTACGCCCTCTATCCGCATATGAGCGTCTACAAAAATCTCGCATTCGGATTGAAAATGCGGCGCACACCCAAAGATGAAATCAAACGCCCCGTCCAAGAAGTAGCCACCATGCTGCACATTCAACACCTGCTAGATCGTAAACCAGCTTCATTATCTGGTGGCGAAAAGCAACGGGTAGCCGTGGGTCGAGCGATCGCGCGCCGCCCGAAAGTATTCCTGCTGGACGAACCCCTAGCGAATCTCGACGCCCGGCTACGACTTGATATGCGCACAGAAATCAAACGCTTACAACGGGAGTTACAAATTTCCATGATCTACGTGACGCACGACCAAGAAGAGGCCATGACGCTCGGCCATCGAATCGCAATTATGCATCGAGGGCGACTCATGCAATGTGGCTCGCCCCAACAGGTGTACGACACGCCCGCGAATCGATTCGTAGCTAGCTTTATGGGCACGCCGCCAATGAACTTTTTGACGGGGCGATTGACTTACGACAAGGGCGACTACTTTTTTTCTAGCGAAATGGGCAAGCTAAAACTGCTACATCATCAGGCCTACGAAGACCATTTGAATCAAGACGTATCACTTGGTATCCGCCCGCAACAAGTTTACATCGCCTGCAAAAAAATAAACGACACGACCGCGCCGACAGATCGCACACCAGTAGCCACGCTGGGTCAATTCGAAGTCGTCGCCGTCGAGCCGCTAGGCTATGCAACGACTGTCCACTTACGAAGCACCAACCACACCGCGATGGTAGCTAGTGCCCAATCTTATGCGGGCGTGGAGACCGGCGATGCTGTCGTTGTGCGACTCGACCTTTCGCAAATTCATCTTTTCATCACCAGGGAAGATGGGCGCCGCATTGCGTAAAGCATAAACGCGCCTGATCCGCAAACAATAATAGTACTATTGGCGCTAACCTAATGGTTTGCTAATCACTTTTTTTCGACAGGCATCGCAAAGATCAAATCGAAAGGATCGGTAGGTGCGATCTTCGATGTCGTCGGGGTTAGCTTGCTGCAATTGCTTGATCACCGCATCCAACGCCTCCGAAGTATCTTCAGTGCAGCCTGCGGCGATATCGATCGGACTCGCAGCCGCGAAGATTTCTAGCTTGGCGATATACCGCTGATAATCGTTCGCATCTAAGCGTGCGCCACATTTGTCGCATTCATACCGAATCACGCTTAGTTTCGCCGCCCAAATACAATCGAAGCATAATAAAGCAGTGTCATAATAGATGTGAGGGTAGCCGCAACGTACGTCATAGCCGCAGCATTTAGCACCTGCCCCACAACAAC
>JAJDDW010000076.1 GCA_029260115.1 Phycisphaerae bacterium
CATGATTACATTGTCAGTAGCTACCGCAGCACTATCGCTTCCTAGTGGAATCACAAGATTACTCAACGTCCCCGTGTCGATCGTGCCATCAGGATTAGCCGTAAAAACCTGTAAGGCTTCTCCGGTTGCGGAAACAAGTGTTTGACTGGCATCCAGCCGTAACGCACCATCTCTGGTATATAGTGGCTGCCCTTCTGGCCCTCCAAGAATAAAAAAGCCATCGCCATCGATAGCTAAGTCAGTCGGAAAGCCGGTGTTATCAATCCCGCCTTGTTCAAAATTTCGTTGAATAGAAGCAACTTGTGAACCGGAACCAATTTGACGCGGAAGCACACCACCACTGGTATCGCTAGGCCCTTCTCCTTCTTCAATCGTGCGATAGAGCAGCGACTCAAAATTTGTACGCTGACCTTTAAAGGCGGTCGTATTGAGGTTGGCAAGATTATCACCCACCACATCAACCCCCACACTGTTGCTTTGAATCCCCGTGAACCCGACCATCATAGATGATGTTAATGACATTTATAGCATCCTGCGTTATGGCGTATCGCTTATGCGACATCTGCCGTGAAATACTGTTTTGACCGACACACTTAATTAAAGCTTGCTCTAAGATTATTTCTGTGCTTTGTCTCGTACTCGCATGGTCACGAGCGAAAGCAAAAAATCTGTTATCGTTTAGTCTACATCTTCACCCATGAGCTACGCATTTGACAGCTCAGCGCTCAATACATTCTGAAAATCAATCGCTTCGCCAGATTCTAATTCGAGCATAAGATGGCCGGCCTCCTCGCGTACGGATTTCACGCGTCCTTCTACCAATTCTGGCGCACGTCCCTCGGCAGTAACCATCCCGACTATTGTAGATCCAATCAATGATTCAGCCGCTCGAATTGGTGGTTCAATAGCCTGCACATTCGCCAGTTGTAATTCACCACCCCCGGAAAGCTGCAACACCGCCTGGCCTTCATTGTCGAATCGCACACCCTCGACAACCCCAGATGTAGCATTCCCACTTTCATCTGGTTTTGCAGTTACAAACTGCCCAATGAGCGCGGACCCAGCCGCGAAGTGCTGCTGACCAGTAAGCGATTGGATTGAGTCCGACAGCGAAGTTGATAATTCAATATCACGAATCGACGAAATCTGATCAAGAAGCTCTTGGTTGCCCACAGGCTCTAGCGGATCCTGGGTCGAAATTTGCGTAATCAACAACTGCAAAAAATCCTCGCTAGACAATACGCTCAAGCCATTCGTATCCGCACTCGGCGCGACTGAATTTCCTGACTGAATTTCACTTATTGCATTCACAACGATATCTCCTGTTTGACAACCGCGCCCTGCGTTACGGTGAATCGCACTATTGCGACATTCTTACGGCAAATATTGGTCTTTGACCGATACGCAATAATAGGGCTTGCTATTAAACTTCCATGAGCTTTCGCCCCGCACTATGGGTCAAATCCTATAATCAATTATTCCTGCTACTGATTCGATACTACGAATTTCGCGCGTGGCCTCTGTAACGTCAACCTTCCGCGTATTGAATATACCGCCCGACTTCCTGCTGAATGTCGAATCGCGATCGGCGGTGTTGGGTTTCTCATCATGCGTCCGAGCGTCTTGAGAATCTTGAGAGTCTACTTGATGGTCGGGTGTCGCATTTATATCCGCATCGACTTGAAAACGATCCACATGAATACCCACCCCCTCCAACGCCTCGCGTAGATGAGTGACACGGTCTGACACTAAATCCCTGGCTTCGGAAGTCTCAGTATGCACATTGATACGCACATCATCCCCATCCATTTCAACATTCACGACGATTCGACCAAGCTCCGGTGGATTCAGTTGCAAATTTGCAGAAGATCGCCCGCCAATAGACCGCATCTGAATCGATTGCACTAACTGCTCGAACGCGGCCGCACCCGGACGTCGCGTATTTACTGTTCGCGCCACATCTTCGTAATTAGCCGGTCGATCCGTAGTAGCACTTTTCGCTTGGCGCGCGTTCGTCGTTTCCCGCGCCAATGGCGCCGTTCCAGGACCAGCGGCTAGCCGGTTGTTCGGAGAAGCTTGCGATTGACCTGTCGCTAACATTTTCGCCACCTGCTGTGCGGCATTAGACGTTGGCGACGGCGCCACTGATGAAGTCTTCGCAACAAAAGTAGGCGCAGCCACTGAGCTTTGTCTAATGCGTGGCAGTTCATTTGCCGCAGGTTCATTTATAACGGATTTTTTATTTGAAGATTCAGCCCCATGACGACTTGCTTGGTCGTCCTGGAAATTTCGTTCAGTAGTTGCCGAAAAGCGTTCCGCCGAAATTCGTCCCTGAGAGTTTAATGAGCGTTCCGCAAAGTCTGACGATGTAGTATCACGCGGCGATGTGTTCGAGGCCTGGTTATCCTGAGACTTCGTACCGACGTCAGCTATTCGAGAATCCAAACTCGTCCGATCTAAACGCGCATCTTGTCTTAATTCGTTGGACGATAATCCACTATTTTCCGGCCGCTGGTTAATATTCGTAGCATTCTTTTCACTAGGCGCCTCAAACATAACCTCGCCAGCGTGGATGTTTTGCACGCTTTTGAACCTAGTCTGTGATTGCGACACCGCAGAAAGCAGCACGTCAAAAGCCTGTTCGGTTGATTGATCAACTTCATCAGGGTCGACTTGACGATGGCGCGTGTCCGCGCCATTACGCAACGGCGATGGCGCGTGCTTCGTTTGAGTATTTACTATTTGACTAGACTGCATACGTCATATCTCTGGCGCTATTATTTCTCGCTTATTTCATTCGCCCGCGCAGGAGCAACTTTGCGCACACGGCGCAAGATGTCCATCATTTTCGTAAGATCATCCCCACGCTTCGCAGCCTCTACAATTTTCTTGGCTTTCTTACTGGGAATTTGCAACAACACATTAGCAGCGTCATCAGGATTTTCCATGGCTAACAAATGTTGTACAGCCACTCGTGGAGCGAGCTGGTTATATATGTCCATTTGCTTATTAAAACCAACACCCTCACGACGTTTCGCATCTTCCAAGTCACGCTTAGCTGCGCCATCCCGCTCTGCACGGAATGCTTCACGCTCGGTAGAAATACGAAGAAGTATGCTATTGTTTAACGCGAGTCGCTGCTTCAGCTCCTCCGTAAACCGTTGCGACTCACGTTGCAAAATCTCTCTCTCAATCTGAGAGGCCGAATAGGATACTGGACCACCGTCAGGAATACCCATTGGCTCTGCCGCCGCTTCATCTTCTTTTGCAGGTGCGGCCATAGGCTCGACCGCATCACCGCGAATCACTGCTGCAATCGCCTGCACTTTATCGCCATTCAACACACCGCCACCCACCAAGTACGCAACAAAACCGGCAAGCACTAGCACGTTAAGTACTGAAAAGAGCGCCACCGCATCATAAGTTTTTCGCACAGTTGCAACCAAAGCCATCATACACCCTCTCTCTCGGTAATGAGCAACCTGGACCGCTGATACATACTCAACGCGGCCTCGTCGTTACTTGTTTGCTCCCGTCTATTTTGGTCCAACGTAAATCTGGCATGCTGACGCTCTCGAAGCTTGTCCAATACACGAAGCCGTTGGTTTGCTAAAGCAAGATTTTTCCGCTCCTGGCTTACTTCTTGCTGCCGTTCTCCCAACATTTGACCAGATTCTAAAATGCGCTGCTGCAGCCAACCTTGATGAAATTCATTCGTGCGCATCGCTGCTACATCGATAGGGCCTGTATGACGAGCGAACCGTGACCTGGACACATTCCCCTGCAGTTGCTCGTTGAGAATCTGAATATGGCGCTGCGTGGTTGAAGCGTGCTCGATGGCGTTAGCCAACACACGGCGTTGCGTATCCCGCTCTTGCCTACGCAAGCGGCGAATCGCTTCAAGCCGAAATGTAAATGATTCCGCCATGATCTAACTAAGTCCTCGTCCCAGTCATCGCTGGCGCAACAGCCCCGGTTTTGGCACTCAGCTTCGCCTGCAATTTTTGAATATCATTCGCCACGGCGCACAACAACTGTTTACTCGTGATCATATCCGCTTGCTCATCTACCTTTTGACAAAGAAAACGGTCGATCACCGGTTTCATGTGTACCGCAACATCAAATTCGACATTGGCACCAGGCGCGTACGCACCAACATTTACCAAATCCTCGATGTCCATCCAGGTCGCTAACACACGTTTCACCATGGCCGCAGCGTCACGATGAACTTGGTCTGTAATGTCAGGCATGACGCGACTAATACTCTCTAACACCGACACTGCAGGATAGTGCCCGCGATTTGCCAAACTTCGATCTAACCAAATATGACCATCCAAGATGCCGCGCACCGCGTCGGAAATGGGTTCGTTAATATCATCGCCCTCGACCAACACAGTATACAATCCGGTGATGCTCCCCTTATCCGTTCGTCCGCTACGCTCCAACAATTGCGGAAGCATGGCAAACACACTGGGCGGATAGCCTTTGGTCGTAGGCGGTTCACCAGCAGACAAACCGATCTGTCGCTGGGCCATGGCAAGCCTGGTAGTTGAATCCATTAAAAGTAGCACGTCGTTGCCAAGATCACGAAAATATTCAGCGATTGCCGTAGCGACGAAACCAGCACGCACACGCAATACAGGAGACTGATCGGAGGTGCTAACCACTAACACACTCCGCGATAATCCCGCCTCAGCTAGATCTTTCTTAATAAAGTCGCCGACTTCTCGACCACGCTCTCCGATCAAAGCGATCACGGCTACGTCCGCAGCGGTATAGCGCGACACCATGCCCATCAATACGCTTTTACCAACACCCGTACCCGCGAACACGCCCATCCGCTGCCCGCTACCCACTGTGGTCATGGCATCGATCGCGCGAATGCCGGTACTGAGAGGCTGGGCAACTGATATGCGATTAAGCGGCGGCATCACGTCGCGCATGATGGGGTAGTGAGATTCGATCGCAAACTGCGTGTTCCCACCAATCGGACGTCCCATGCCATCTAGAATGCTACCAAGCATTTGTCTGCCCACACCCACAAATTGACCGCCGGGCACGCTTGTCACCCGATCTCCTGAGCTGATACCGCGCGGGTCTTGTAGTGTCATCAAAACGGCACGAGAACCATCAATACCAACGACCTGCGCCTCGACCGCTTCGCCATGCACGCGCTGAATACTACACAACGTACCTAAAGCAACAGGAAAACCGACAGCTACAACCGTCAGTCCCGTGACCTGCTTGACCGTACCCGAGACGCTTTGCCAGTTAACGCCATCAACCATTTGTCGATGTTGGGCAAACAACTCAACCATCTGCAGGCGCCTCCCCCAACAACAAACGGGCTAAATGGTCTAATTGATGCTCCAGCGTCGCGTCGACTTCAGTCTCCGCAGTGCGAACCACGCATCCGCCAGGTTTAATCGAACTATCTTCAGACACTTCTATATGCCTAGTCTGCCCAAGTTTCTCTAATACCGTGTGCGCAAAATCACGCATAGCCAGGAGGTTTTGGGGGTGAACATGTATTCTTAAATCCGTTTTTGAACCTACGACCCTAAGCGCTCGCTGCAAATTCGCCATCGTCGCCTGCTCATCAAGCCGGCCAATAGCATAAGTAAGATGGGAGGCAAGCCTTACCGAAAACTGCAACAAATCGCGTTCGGCCTTGATTACTAGGTCAGTGCGAAGCGCTTCGATGTTATCGATGGCTTGTTGAAACGCAGTGACAATACCGCCGTGTTGTGCATCGAAACGACTGATAGCATCAGCAAAAGCTTCCGTTCGCCCTGTTTCCCGTCCTTCGATAAGACCGGCTTCGTAACCTTTGACATAGGCCTCCGCGCGAACCCGCTTAAACAGCGCCTGGCTTTCTCGCTCATTGTCGACCTTGCTTTGTTCGGCATCTCTGCGGGCACGTTCAACAATAGCGCGTGCCTCAGCCACGTGATCATTTAGGTTCACTGACCTAAGTGATCCAATTTTTAATACTGCTTCGCCTGCTTTAATAACCGTTGCCATAACAATCCGCTAAAAAATAATCTTGCCCATTCGACTAGACAATCATTTCTTTCTCGCCACCACGTCCCGAAATGATTAGCTCACCAGAATCTTCCAATCGCCGAACAATATCCACAATTTTTTGTTGGGCAGTTTCGACATCGCTCACACGCACAGGCCCCATGAAATCCATATCTTCCTGTATCATCGCGGCAGCACGCTCTGACATATTACGGAATATTTTATCCGTAAGTTCCTGGCTAGCTGTCTTCAACGCCAATGACAATTCTTCGTTGTCCACTTCCTTGAGCACCTGCTGGATACCTTTGTCATTGACCAACAGCAAGTCCTCAAAGATAAACATGAGTCGACGTATTTGTTCAACCAGATCAGGATCCTGCGCTTCCAGCGCTTCAATAATACTTTTTTCAGTGCCACGATCAGCCAGGTTGAGCATTTCTGCAACTGCCTCCACACCACCTGCCTTTTGGAATGTCTGCTGAACCAAACCGGACAAGCGCATCTCAAGACCATCTTCAACCTCACGAATCACTTCGGGGTTGGTGTTTTCCATGCGCGCGACCCGTGTGACAACTTCGATCTGTTTGGCATGCGCTAGACCAGACAATATCTCACTCGCCTTCGACGGCGTCACATGTGACAGTATCAGCGCGATAGTCTGTGGATGCTCATCTTGAATGAAAGTCGTTAGGTTTTCAGCATCAGTTTTGTGCAAAAAAGCAAACGGCTTTTGGTGAACTTGATGCTCAACCATACGAAGGATGCGGGCAGCCTGCTCGGGTGATAAGACTTTGTCTAACAGATTTCTCGCATAACCAAGACCGCCAAGCTTGACATAATCACTAGCCAGCGCCAGCGTATAAAATTCCTCAATAATCGCTCCACGATGCGCAGGCAAAACGTTTTCCAACCGAGCAATCTCGCGTGAGATATCTTCGATCATTCCCTGATCGAGCTGACGCAAGATAGCCGCCGAATGCTCAGGCTGTAGAGAAATCAACAAGATTGCCGCCTTGCGCAACCCTGTCATCTCTGCCAACATGATTTTAACTGCTTCATCAACCATTCGATTTTTCTATTGCCCACCATTGACGTAATTAATGACTATGAACATTTACTAAAATCACCCGGTAGAAAATTCATCAGCCTCAACCCAGCGGCGAATCAAGGCCGCAGCGCCAGATGGATCACTCTCTACCAGCCGCGTAACTTCATTCCCTAACTCTTGGAAACGTAGTGATTCATCATCAACTTCACGTCCCATCAATAAACTTTCAGATAGCGCCGCTTGCCCAACCGTATCTTCATCACCAGACAGGTACGGCTCATCGCCTGGGGCATACTTCACTGCGGACGACGATTCATCTACCGCTGCTGTTTCGGATTTACGTGTGATCCGCGATACCATGAACATGCTAACCAACGCCATTAGCGCTAACCCCGCCGAAGGCCCATACGTACCGATAAGTGTCATAGTGTCGACACTATCTGCGCCATTACCCACCATCGCTGCCTCGCCGGTAGCCATTTGCCATCCACCAGACTCCGCCGTCCATTGCATGTCGGGATAAATACTCACACGAACATCGTCAGGCTCATCAGCCATCACAATCCGATCAACTTCCTGGCGGACCCGGCTCACTTGACGATCTGATATAGCGACAAACTCTGCGTCGCCGTCCTTCACATCCTTCTTATCAGGATACGCGGCCCGCACCAGACCGACGATAAAACTACGCGGAATAGACACCGTCGCCGTCACGCGCTTAAGCGACAAGGGCATCTGATCGATGACTTCTGTTTCAGAAAGCAACGGCGCAAAATTTTCGACATCGCTATCTTCCGTCGTGCTATTCTGACCACCACCAGACGCGGTCACAGCCGTCCCCAGATTAGCCTGTACGCCGGATTCGGCAGGCTGGCTCGACGAATTAGACTCCGATGATTTACGCTTTTCCACCTTAGGTTGGGGATCGTCGTGCAAAAACTTTTCCGTACGACGTCGATTCGTATCTAAGTCAACCGTAACCGTCGCACGAATTCCTGGAATGTCCGCCAACTGAGCTTCGATTTTTGATAATAAATGTTGCTCGTGCTTTTTCACCTTGTCCAGATAATCAAAACTCAACGCATCATCCGGATGCGGCACGTTGAACGATTTACCGCTACGTGAATCACGCACCATCACGTTGTAGGGCTTTAAACCGGCAACCGCGCCGGAGACTAATCTAGCTATCCCATCTACCATGTTCGAAGTCATTTCCACACCCGACGCCAACGTCACATTTGCCGACGCGGTAGGCACATCGCTCGCAAGTCCCAAGCGTCGACGCTGTTTCTGGTTTACAATGACATTGGCACTAATAACCGCAGGTGTAGTGGCGATAATCTTGGCTAACTCATTTCCTAAAGCAACGTTTTGCGCATAGGCACGGGCATCCGGAGATTGGAATGGATTATTATTCCCTACGATCGTAGCCATATCGAATAGACTCGCATCTGGCAGACTCTGCGAGGTATGAAGCACACGAATCGCATTGTGGCGATCACCAGGGCGAACGAAAATTCGATTCCCATTGTCGATTCGATACTTAATACCGTTAGTCGTTAGCGCCGCTTCCGCGGAATCCAATGATTCAAAGGAAAATTTATCATTTACCACGGGAATCATTTCTGGAACCGTCGACCATTGCAACAACCAAAACAGCGAGCCAACAATCAGTGCAGCACAAAGCGCAATGGCGATGCGCTGTGAAACATTTAGCTCATTCAACTGCGTTGAAAGAGAACTTAGAAAATGCCTGAACCGATCCATGGCTTGGCCTTCTTCAATAATCAACCTATGAACGACTCGTCTGGACATCCATGTCCGGCGAATCATTCAATACTTAAGCAAAAAATAACACCGTCACACGTCTTAATTCAGTGCGACGCCTCCCCGGATTCCTAATTCGCCCAGGAGTCTCTTAAACCACGTAACCATTTGCGCTAGACTCTCATCTGCTTAATTTCGTCATACGCATCCGACAACTTATTGCGGACCTCCATAAGCAAATCAAACGCAATCCCGGCCTTATTCGCAGCAGCTAAAACTTCAGCCACATTATTCGTCTCACCGGTCAACAGTTTCTGCACGCCCGCATCCGCTTCACCTTGCAAGCGATTTACTTCGTTCAAACTGTCCAACAATATCGACTTAAAATCCTTCCCTTCAACGGGCGGCTGACCCGGTGCCTGTAACAACGAGCGGGAACTAGCCATGGACTGAACTTGGTTAGTGATATTAATGGGGTTGGTCATACGTTTTATTATCCATTAAATATTTACTACATGCTTTCGCACGCGCTAGGCCAAAAGACGTAACGTACTCGAAGCCATCGACTTACTAATTTCTATAACCGACACATTCGCCTCATACGCGCGAGCAGCCGTCAAGGCGTTAACCATCTCCGTGTGATAATCAACATTGGATGTAGGCACGTACCCCTTATGCTTTCCGCTCTTGTAGGCATGCTCATGCGTCGGATCATGCCTCAGACTAAAAGGGGCAGGATCATCGACAATACCATTCACATGAACACCCGCTTGGCTGGGATCATTCGCGTTACCCGGCGCCATCAAAGCCACCTTTCGGCGATATGGCTGCCATTCACCGTTGATCTGACGCATGGAGTCTTTCATCGCAATGTTACCTGCGATGACATTTAGATTCGTTCGCTGCGCCACCAGTGCCGACGTACTAACTTCAAGCGTGCCGTACAATATTCACCCTTTCAACTATACCTTCACAGCCCAAACTACACCGAACCGCGAATCGCTTTCCGCAGCCCCGAGAAATACCCTGACAATACCGTTGATACCAACTCGTTAGACATAGACGTCTCAGCCAAATCCGACATCTGCTTTTCAATGGACATATTCGTACCATCGTGGAACAACACATTTTCCACCGGAGCCAAACTCGGCTTCACACGCAGCGCACCCATCTTGTCTGTACGAACCTGCTCACCACCATCTATAATGAATGGCTTACTGGCATCTTTACCACGATTATCAAATGCATTTCGCAAGGCGGATTGAAATCCTTTTGTGTCCAATTGCTTAGCCCGATACCCCGGCGTAGAACCATTGGCCACGTTCTCCGCGATGGTGCGCAATCGAGCCTCGTTGAAGGTCATCGTCGCCACCAACGCCGGCGTAGCCCCGCCATCTGCTATCCTCGAAACAAACATAAATCCCTAATCTTCCACGCAGCGCCATCGCGCAAATACAAAATCTACCTTCAGCCAACGCCTCTTATGTACAGAAACCGTGCCAGAAACCATTTACTGCGTTTTCAGCACCAAGCAGCCACCTGGCTCATCATTCTAAAAGGTAAAGAGTGCGCTATCGGCAAAAGCTGCGCATCCCTACCTAGTCGACCAAACCTAATACACAGCCACTGCAGCATTCGTTGCTGCAGCTTCTTCACGCCACTGTTTAATCTTTAAACCAAGCGTCCTTACACCCATTCCCAGCGCCTTCGCCGACTTCGCCCGATGCCCGCTATACCGTGCTAACGTTTTTTCGATGAGCTGTCGCTCCATGTCCTGCAACATCCGGCCTTCTCGAAGCGGGCCAAACTCTGTCATGGTCCGAGCCTCCGCCCTCAACCACGGCTCAATGGTTTCCCCGGTGATAACATTCCCTTCACGAATAGTCAGCGCTCGCTCGCAGACATTCTCCAACTCGCGCACGTTGCCAGGCCAATGATATTCATTTAACAATTTCATGGCCTGCGGCGAAAATTGCAGCGTCTTTTGATCGTGACTGGTCACTGCGCGACCAACGAAATAGGCCACCAAACCAGCGACATCTTCAATGCGCTCCCGCAAAGGCGCGACAGTAACCGGCAACACGTTCAATCGGTAGAATAGGTCTTCACGAAAACGCCGCTTGTTCACCCACTCTTTCAAGTCACGATTGGTTGTAGCTATCACGCGAACATCAGCCCGCCGTGTCACACTACTACCCACCCGTTCAAATTCACCTTCTTGTAACACGCGCAGCAATTTCGCCTGCAAACCAAGCGCCATTTCGGATATTTCATCCAGCAAAAGCGTCCCGCCATCAGCCAGTTCAAAGCGGCCTTTTCGTGTTCTATCAGCCCCAGTAAAAGCGCCTCGCTCATGCCCAAACAACTCGCTCTCCAGCAAACTCGCCGAAAGCGCCGCACAATTCAAACACAGCAGCGGGCGATCAGCCCTCGGCGAGTGCGCATGGATAAACGAAGCCACCAACTCTTTACCCGTGCCCGACTCACCACTAACCAACACCGTAGCATGGCTAGCAGCAACCCGCGTCAATTCTTCTCGAAGTGCCTGCATGACCTGCGAATCTCCAGCGAGGTTACGCGGCTTGCGGAAGTCCTCCACGGATTTTCTCAGTGCCTCATTCTCACGAGATAGCCGATCGTGCTCCAACGCCCGCTCAACCAATACGTTCAATGCCGCCGTATCAAACGGCTTCTGCAAATAATCATAAGCTCCGGCCTTCATAGCCTCGACCGCTGTAGACACCGTCGCGAAGGCGGTCATCATAATGACCGGCGTGTCGCAACCGCCGGCTCGCAACTCACGAACCAGTTGCACACCATCCATGCGCGGCATCTTCAAATCAGATACAATCAAATCGAATCCGACTCGTTTTACTGAAGCCAAAGCCTCCACCGGATCATCAAACATCGTCACGCGATGATCTTCCCGTCTCAGAGACTCCGCTACAGACTCTCTCAATATATCACTATCATCCACTACACAAATTCGAGCCATCGATTTTATTCCTCCAATCCCAGACGTTGGGCAACCTCACACGAAGTTGGCAGCTCAATATGAAAAGACGCGCCGCCCTGCGCACGCACATGGGCCGCGATCGACCCGCCATTGGACTCGATAATTCGATGCACAATAGCCAGGCCCAGCCCAGTACCTGTATCCTTAGTTGTAAAAAACGGATCAAACACGCGGTGCAATAGGTCCGCCTCAATGCCCGGTCCGTCATCCTCAATAACGATAGAAACATGCGATGCCCCCACTTGAGCATCACCACGCCGTATCCAAACACGACCATTACGATCAACCGCATCCACCGCGTTAAACACAAGATTCATAAGTGCCCGTTCCAGCTGCGACACGTCTGCGTACACCTTCATGTCATACAACTCGATATCAATTTCTAGCACCACATCTTTCGATCGCATCTGCGGTGCCGCCTGCACACTCACGCTATCCAACACCTGAGCCAAGCGATGCAACTGACAATTAGGCTCAGCCCCACGGGCAAAAGATAGAATATCCGTCACCAGCTTATCTAAATTACAAACGCCCTCGCCGATCGATCTAGCAATCCGTTGCTGTTTAGGGCGATCAGCCAAGTCCTTTTCCAGTATGGACGAATACAAGCCGATACCACCCAGTGGATTACGAATTTCGTGTGCTAAACCAGCCGCCATCTGTCCCAACGCGGCCAGTCGCTCATGCCGTGCTAGCTCTTTATTTTTCTCGTGCAGCGCTTCACGAAGGCGATACACCTCTCTACCAAGCACTTCATGCGAGTGCTTCAATTTCTCAGTCACATCGTTATATGCTTCGATCATAGCAACGAGATCATTTTCTTTTGTTGCAACCATCGCCATCAGCTAGCCTCATCCAATCTAGAAACGCCGCGAGATTGCGGCGGACGACCCGCATAAGCAGACACTGCATGAGCCGTCGCATGTGTGGCATGTAGCGCATTACTGATCAACTGCTTCTTCGCCACCAACATCCTCACATCCTGCGCATCCGCTTCCATTATTTCTTCAAACGATTTTGCCATCTCTTTGATAAGGCAAGCAGCCTGTGCTCGATCTTGCGGCGAAAGAGAATCGCGTTCGTGTTCCCACTGCTCGCGCACCCGCTTAATCTCGCCCCCCATGCCCACCAAAGCCTCTACAACCACTTGCCGTTGCTTCAATAAATTCAACAAGGCCTCAGGGTTGTCCTGTACCACAGCGTGACGCTGTCGATGCACCAACTGTTTCATGCGACCAAGCGCCTCGGCCTGATTGTGAAACACCTTAAACAGCGTTTCGCTGTCAACGTTGGAATCAGAATTTTGTTGGGTTTCTATCACTAGAATAATTTCCGCTAAAAGAGTTCCGATTCATCCAGCCATTGAAAATACCGCCGCCAATCTTCTCGCTTCTCAGGAGACAACGATTTATCGAATGACGCTTGAGGCATAGCATCCACCAAAATCAGCGCTCGGGCGAGTGCCGCCTGCGCTTCGTTCGGTCGACCTAGAAAAACATCGCAATTGATAATCTGTACATAAGCCGCCAACGAAGAGGTAGTATCCTGAAAAGACCCAGCCGCATCTTCGTACAAATTCAACGCAGCCTGATAATCCAGCGTTTCAAAATAGCAATCCGCCTCATATAAATACGCATGTCGCAGGTATAACTTCTCAATCGAGGTGAGCGTGGTCGGATCACGACCCTCAAACTCATCTATCAATCGCCGGTATAATTTAGCCGCGCGTTCTAACCGGGATTTCGATTCCGAACGTAGCTGCTGCAGCTCACCTGCAAAGGTCACCGCAGCCGCCTCATCTCGCAAAGCCAGCGCACTTCGACGATACGCATCCGCCAATAAAAACCGAGCACGCGTAGACGCCACATCTGCGTCATAACGATTCAACGCTTCCTCCAGCGTAGAAATCGCCTCCTCAAATGATTCGCGTCTATCAAGCACATCGCCGAGCAAGAACATCGCAGACGCAAACTCCGGCGCCTCAGGGGTAAACACATCCGAATCCTCTAGTACCAACCGCAACGCTTTCTCAGCTAGATCTTCCTGACCAGGCTTTTCGTTTAGATAACATTGCGCCATCGGAACCAGTCCCCGCGCCGCATCAAGCGTGCGCGGAAATTTCCGGTAGCACGCCTGAAAAGATTCGATCGCCTGCCCCCATGAACCCATGGCCTGATATTGCTGGCCAATGCGTAACAACGCCCGAGGCACGAGTGAATGCGTGGGACGCTCTAACACAAACGCGCGATAAACTTCGATAGATTGAGCGCGAAATCCACCGCGCGCATAATGATGCGCAGCCGACCAAGTAGCTTGCGCCGCGCGCTGTTCGGTTAACGTGCTGATCCTCGCTAGGTCATGGTACGTATCGCCCGCCCGCCCAAACACCTTTCGCGCCGCCGGCGATGGCGACACCTCAATAAAATCCAATCCCGCACGATGCGCCTTCCCATCACTTGAAACAGCTGCATCAAGCGTTTCCGCTTGCAAAGATTGAAGTTGAACTAATTGAGACAACATCGCTGCGACAGTCTCTTCATCATCGCGATTCAGCAGCGACACCGCCAATTGCGCATATTCCGTCGCAGGCTCCAGATGCCCCGCTAAACGCTGTGTCTCAGCCAACACACCCAACGAAGTGCGCACCACATCTCGATTTACTACACGCACCGGAACCAGATCATCCATCGATTCGATCGCAATGCGATAAGTACCGATCGCATCCTCATGACGCTCCAGCATGGCATACGCCTGCGCTATACTCACGCGACTAGCTACCGCATAGGCACTCGTTGCATGGTGCGCGAGCACATCCTCAAAAAACGAGATAGCCTCCATCGGCCGCTTAGGTGTTTTCACGCCCATCACAACCTGCCCCAAGAGCCAGCCAGTCTTTGCGTAGATAGGATCGTTTGGGTCTATATCGTTACGAATCGTGCGCAAATAGGTTTCAGCCTCATCCTCAAGACCCTGGCTATACAATACCCATGACTCCAAATATGCGAACGCATGGGCGAAGTCAGAATTTTCAAATGCCGCTTTTTGCTTAACAAGCATCGTGCTTGCCTCACTCAATTTGCCAAGGTCGTCGAGTACTTGCATCTGCAATTCCAACGCTTTAATCCGAAGGTCCAAGCGATGCGGCTCAATAGCTAAGAGATAAGCGTTCAGATCAACTTGTAACTGCTCGTTGCTCGGCTCCAAATAACGGTCTTCTAGCGTAATACGGTGCCATTGCACCTCAGCTTTTTGATCCAAAGGCAACTGCTCGGCCTTCTTCAAATAATGAACAGCCGCGCTATAATCTTTCTTCCATTCCGAAGCCAATCCTAAATTCACAAAATCATTTCCACTCAGCGTAACACCCCGAGCAGCCGCGTAACGATAATGTCCGACTATTTGACTACCGACCAATGAATTAAAGAGACGATCACGACGAGCCACCCCCGACGCCGCTCGGCCAAGCCTCAAATATAATTGTGCCAGATCACTATCAGATATTTCCTCACGGCCTAACAAAACATGAACCACGTCCACCGCTTCATTGAAATACTGCCCGGAGATCATCGTATCGATATGCGTGAAAGCACGCTGCAAAGGTAGCGTTGTCGGCGAAGGTCGTATTCGCCAAACCGCTGCACCCAGCAGCACAAGAGATGCGATTGCCAACGGGATTTGCCACTTACCGGCTATCCGCTGACCTAACGCCTGCCAATTAGAATCGTTGCCCATCCGTGAGCCTCTCCCGTTCAAAATCACCACATCTTCCAGATGCAGTACCACAGTGTCGGCAGATTTTGCCGATTTGCTCCACCCCATACTTACAAATATCACAGCTATTGGATTCCCACCATTAGCCCGCAACAATACCCCTCACGAACTGTAACCTATTCTAAATGATAAGGTTGCGTACCAGGCGCTACGCACCTGATAGCGACGCCCAACCACCTCCGCGACTTCTACCAGTATTAAAAGCGCAAGTTCCGCGTCCGCCCCGGCCCCAATCCACCGCAACTAATGCGACGAGAGTTATCAGGGCTGGCATATGCGATTTTCTGGTAATTGCGATATCAGTATCCAGATGAATCCGAGCCGGAGGACTACCCTTGTCTGCCAAAACGCGATGCACGCCGTGATCACGCAGCGAATTAGCCTTGGAACAATTACGTTATGATAAGCCGGAGGATGAATTTGTTCTGAGGATGGACTGGAACGGTAGTTGGCCTATTATTTGGTGATGTGATTGCGTACGGTCATCGCCTCCCCAAGTCCAACAAGAAGGACATAGGCCACCCGGCCAAATTGTATAGAATAATAGGTGCGTTGCTTGCAATTGATCAGTCGATCGAATCTACCGGAGTAATCCGGAGCGGCCATATGATGCAATCTCCCGTGTCGCGGAGTTTTACACTGCGTTTCCCGTCGTTGTCTATTTGGTCGGGGCCCACGCTATAAACCTTGAAATTACTTCCGCCGTTTGTGACACGGTAGATGAAAGGGGAGCCGCTGAACGGATCAGTCGCGATTTGGTCGAGGAATTTCGGTACGAGTTCGCCAAGTTCGCGGGGAAGCTCGCGTCGGTCGCGTTGAAAAGCAAGAACACTACCCACAATCGATACGCCATCCATTTGGACCTCTGCAAGTTTGAACATCAAGTCGAAGTGGCTGGTCTGCATCTGTCCACATCCTCCAATTGACAGCGTTGGTGAGGTTGTCATCAACTCGCAATACTCGCGTTCGAATTCCTCCACGAGTTTCCAAGAAATGTGGAAATCTTGCGAACGCCAGCGTGCAGAAATCTGATCGAGTTTTCTGGAAATCAGCCATTCTTGTTCCAGCGTGACGTGCTTAATGGCGGATTGAATCGCTTCGATGGATTGGAATGACGACTGTCCTAACAATTCTCCGAGGGCATTATTCAGAACTTCGTTTCCGGCATGTTCCGCACCATTTGTCACGAACATTTTTGCAACGCTTGTCAGGTCTGGATGTCGACTTTGATCTTGTGCCCATTCATGCCAAGACTCCAAATAGTCCCACATCCATAATGCATCGGCAACTTCCGTGGTATCGACGGGACAATGCCGCTCATCCAAAGACATGGTATCCTCAATGACCGACCGCCAGTCAGTGGGGAATTGTCGGCTGAATAGGACCATAGTGTGCCGGTTCGCCAGTCGTTTGATGCTTAACGGCACGAGGTGTTGTATGGAAAACATTTGTTGATAGAGATGATCCGCCATCCGATGAATCCGTACGTTCCATTGGAATGCCTTGCCCCATTCGCCCTTCAAGGCGCAATCGTTCGACTTGAGTATCATTAGTCGAGCAAGCGCACGACATTCATGCGTCGCCTTAAAGTCAGTTGCAGACTGATGCAACCTGTTACCAGCAGCCACTAGTGGAATGAAGCATCGCTTCTTTTCTGACGCCTTAGCCAGGAGCCGAAGCGATTTTGTGTTAGCGTTAAGATACTCGGCTATGGCGGCTGCCCATGCGGGCGTCCAATGCCGCGACTCTCCAAGTTCGTCGAGGTTAGTATCGAGACGGAATAGATGTTTCCCTCTCACGGAAGACAGGTCGTTTGGGAATAGCTTATAGACCGGGACGAATGCAGCTATCGCAGCTTTGTAGTCGTCCCAGGCATTTGGCCCTTCGAAGCGATTGGCGAGTTTGTCTGCGTAGGCGATTCTATCATCTACTGGTAATTTTGTGACATCGTCTTGGCCGCCAGTGATGCCGATTAAAATTATGGTCCAAACTAACATGAGTGATCCTTCTCAACATCCTGCAAATCGAAACGCGCAGGTTAGTGCGTTAAGTAGTAGCCTGACGTACCAGACTACCAACGGTAACGGGTTGGTCAATTGGTTATTGGCCGCATGGCCCAGGTCCTTCATTTTGGACATGGCGGAGGCGATAATATGCGCTCATAGCTATGCCTGTGTACATAGCGGCGTAGATCGGGTCATCCACCCGACGTTTCTTGACTCGTGAAATACCGGATTAATAACCCGATCTACGCCGCTCGCCCATGTGCATTGTCTAGTAGCTGATCATCTGATGGAGGCCATTTTGTCAGGCTCAATTGAGACTCCAGCGTCAACTTCGTTCCAACATGCCCATGACAATCCGAGCGGCGAGCGCGAGCGACCCGTGTCTAGAATGCGCCGTACACGCTGCAACACATGCTACATTCGCCATATTTATAACAATCTGAAGACACCAGACGCTAGCGCTACCGGCTCTGATTTGTTGCGGTTTACCGCACTACTAAACGGTTGCGGAGTGGCGTAGGTCGGGTCATCGACCCGACGTTTCTTGACTCGTGATATGCCGGGTCGATGACCGGACCTACACCGCTGATTCGTATATGAGCTTCGATTTGACAGATGGTAGTATCGATAGCGTATCTGCCCATGTTAAGGGTTAGTGGCGTATTCGCTCGTTTAAGAAAACTAACTGCTCGGTGCAGCAAACAAGGTCGCGGCGTCGTGCCCGGTGAAGCCTGTTGAGAGTTTTAGAACTGTTTCCATCCGCTGATCGCATAGTTTTGTCACAAGAGGAAGTGTCATGCCCGTGACAGGCACATCTACTGCTGGGGTCGGTGGAACGCGCTTATGTTTCATAGCTAAAAGCGTGCAGATTGTTTCTATGATACCGCTGGCTGCGAGCATGTGGCCAACGACGGGCTTAAAAGTTGTTAAGGACGGACGCTCTGCTGTCGCGACCGGCTCAAAGACCGTGGCTAATGCCTGGGCTTCGTAATTGTCCGAGAGGGTCGTGGCTGCGCCGTGGGGGATGACGAGGTCAATATCCTTAGGGTCGCAACCGGCGCGATCAATGACTTCCTGCGAAACCTTAGCCAACCGATTGTTATGCAGGTCGGGGATGGTCTGTTTCTTGCTTTGTTGCGCGAATGAACCTCCGAGGTATTTCGCGTAGACGCTCGCGCCGCGGTCACGGGCGTGGGCTACGGATTCTAGCACAATAGCTGCGCCGCCTTCGCCTACGTAGAAACCAGTTTGCGTCTGATCGAAAGGTCTCATCTGCCCGTTGTTGGCATATACGTCTAGCCGGCGAAACCATTCGAGTCTAGCAGCCGTGTCGAAGGCCTCGCCGCCAACGACGATCATGACGTCTGCCCGGTTGTCGCGAATGGCTTGGGCGGCTAGGTCGATGGCATACGCACCGGACGAACAGGCGTTATGAACGCTGGTTGACATGCCATGTAGACCCAACGCACGGCCTAGTAAATGGACGTATAAAAATGGCTGCATGTTATAAAATGACGGGGCCAGTGCGTCGTAGACCGAAGGCGGCGGACTGCCGGGCGGAGGCATGCCGCCGGTGAGGAGTGCCGTCATCATGCCAAAAAGATGAGCTACGGTAGGCTCTACGCCGGGGGCTTCAAACGCTTGAATCGCGCCGATGCGGTTGTTGTGTCGATCGTATTCGATGCCCGCATCGGTCAGGGCTAACTCTGCGGCTAACATGGCGTAGGCTAAGTCGCGATAGGGTCCACAATTTTTGTCTGTCGCCCTGACCATGTAATCTTGGACGGCGGGATAATTTTCGGCTGGGGGCATGGACGCCATGGCTATCGTAGCATCCTTGCCAACATCCGCTGGCAACACGCGATCACAAAGATTTGACCGAGAGGTGCATAACGAATCCCAAAGTGCATCAGCACCAACGCCTACCGGTGTTACTGGTCCGACCCCTGTAATGACTACCTGTTGATCCATGGGAATATCGCTACCATTTTTTGTATAATATTTTTAAACAATTAAACCGCTGAGTTTAGGATGATCACATATAACACTATCGCAGGTATCGAGCAGGTTATTAAATTTCAGAGCGGGAGCAGCGATTAGCGATCAAGTTCATATTGCAAATTTATTTCTGCGATAGGAACATCAATATTATCAATAGACTGTTCAATATCCCGAATACCGGCCATGGGATAGTCTATATTTATTGTCATCCACGCGGTGACCGTTTCTCGCCAGCGTCGATACTTTTCGTCTTTGTCGTCCGCACGAATGACCAATTCCACTCGATCACATTCTCTAATGGAGGCATAAACCGCGTCACGAACCGGCTTATCTACATTGTCCAAATACTGCTCGAAGGCATCCACATCGTTAATCGACCTCGCCTTCAACGCAAAACACATGCCCAAGTGAAAATGCGGCTGCCATTGACTCGGCAACATGGTGGCTAAGTCTTGAGCGACGTGCAGTTGGTCTGTATTTACGAACGTCGCGGCTAAGCCGAGACCAGCGGCTGCGTCTACTGCGGTGTCACCGAGCCTAGCAGTGTGGGCAATCATTTCGTCAACGCGCTGCATAAAACGAAAATAGAATGCCCGGCCTACACCTTGATAAGCTGCGTGACGGGCATAATCCGGCAAGTCATCCAGCCGAGACAAAACACGCGCATCATCGGGATAATCGAAAAACGCAAGCTTGAAACCATATCCGTCGTAACAAAGATATCGATGCAACGGATCTAACTGGTCTGCAATACGCACTACCTTTTGCGGATCATGATCTCGCATACCCGACCAAAAGCCCAGCCCTACATAGTATAGATAGCGGTATTCGGGCTTAGGTTTGACACACGCGCTTTCAAAATTTTCAGCGTTGTAAAAAAACAAACGGCGTGGTGTATAACCCATGGCAATCCCCTCTTCGGCGAATGGCTGAAAAAGTGGCGTCATGGAATCACAAGTATCACTAACTTGTTGGGCTGAGCGGGAGGTAATCGTCAGGTTAAAACCACGGGCAAAGTGAGCCAAGATGGTGTCCACGCGACAGACGACGTCCGGTGAATATATTTTGAGGCCCAACTTTCGACAGGTCATCTGCTTTCGGCGAATGCAAAAAGGAATAAACGCAACCCGCCACCAACCAGTTAACATGGAGAAGGCCAAGACGAGAGTAGTGGCAACTAAGATGGCAGCTAACGAACTACTCATAAACAGCACTTTTCGTCAAAAATTTCAACCTGCCAACGCTACGAGGCCGAGCAAGTCCATTATATCACGATCTCCCAACCTATCCTAGTCAGTATACGGAGGGTTCTGACATATAACCTCGTCAAATAGCAAAAAAGTGTGGAGATATAGTTGAGAGGTAAAGCACTACTTGCCAACTACAGTATTATTGACATCAGCATGCTGTATTGCCCACTCAGTAGGCATGTCGTAGCATCATCGGACGAGCCAAACTGGGTCGGGTGATTTCTGTATTTGCAACTATTTGGTCAACGGATTGAAAACGCTTCCCACATACTGCATAAAGCGTCCGTTCAGGGTGCTTCTATTGGCTATGCTGGTTACGCTGGGCGTCGCGCCGGGCGTGCTGAGATTGCGGGTCCGGACCGATGGTCATGCGCTGATCCCTCCTGATAGCGAAGCGATTAGCATTGACCAGGACATTCGCGAACAATTTCTGAACAAAGACCCGGTCGTTGTATTCATCACGGCGGATGACCCACACGGAATTTTTAACGCGCACACATTGGCCTTGGTGCAGCGATTGACGAATCGGCTTCGAGAATTACCTGGCATCGAGGACACTGACGTGTTTAGTCTAGCCACGGAGCAAGGGCATCGGGTGATGCCGGGGACGCTGAACTTTCGACGCTTTCTCGACCCTCAGCCGCAAACTGAAAAACAGCTTCTCATGCTGAGGGACGATCTGCGCGGAATTCAAAGATATCACGGCACGCTGGTATCTCTAGACAAACAGAGCACAGCCATCTTCGTGGGAGTGGCTATGCAGACCGATCGCGTCGGGCAGTTCCAGCGGATTCGTGAGGCCCTCGCGGCGGAAGGTGAGGTGCCTGAGCGCGTTGAATTAATTGGTGCACCCGTCGCAGAAGCT
>JAJDDW010000077.1 GCA_029260115.1 Phycisphaerae bacterium
GAAGTGTTGTTGTGACGACAGATGTTGCGTGATTATCAGTAAAAAACATTGCGTTCTTGTCTGATTCCGTGTAAACTGTCGTCCGTTGGATGCAGTGGATAAACCATTGGAGGGATGTCAGGTGATGGCACTGAAAAGTACTTCAAACCTTCGGCGTAGGCGAGCGTCGAGCCTAATTGAAATGTTGATTGTCATTGGCGTTATTTCGTTAATGGCTACTATGCTTCTACCATCCTTGAAGAGATCACTATCAATCGCGCGCACCACTTTGTGCAAACAAAACCTTAGAAGCACTGGCCAAAGTTTGGCGATGTATCAAAATGAAAATAGTGGCTGGTTGCCTGCCCGTCGATCAGCGGAAGAAATTTCCGCTACAGCTTCTAGTCAGACAGATACAAGCGACGTCTGGTTTCTCAAGCTGTACCCTACTTACATGGAGGATCCTGCGGCGTTGACTTGCCCAGAGGATCCCTTCCGTTATCGCATTAACCGATCAGGATTGGATCACGATGATCCAGACGTGTCAGATTTTTCTAGTTTTGGTATTAACAGTTTCATCATGCAAGCTGCAGGTGGTAAGCTGGCCCGTGTAGATCAATATCGTCCCACGCGCCCTCTTGATACAATTTTAGTAGCGGACATGGGGCCTGATGTTCCTAGGCAACAAAACCTTTCAACTTCTCGGGGCCGCAAGAAGACCAAAAAGGGTAACGGCATTTTTGGCCCAGGTCGTAACAATGGTGTGATGCCTTGGGATGATGGATACAATCCATATAGCAGAAGTAGCTCAACACCATGGGTGACTACTCGGCATGATGATGGCATCAATATGCTCACGCTTGGCGGCGGTGTTCGCGAAGCGCGGACTGATCGCGTGGTACGTGAGCCTCTTCGATGGCGATATGAAGCTTGTTCGAATGGTGGTTGTACATTGTGCAATCTTGGTTACCAAAATCGGGTTTATCACTACACCTTCGCCAGAGACCAACTTTTTTGGTGGACCGGCGATTTGAACATTGAGTAGTTGGTTTTATCTGATCGGGATGGTCCTATCGTTACTGCTCGCCGCACTGTTCGTATCGTTCAACCTCGTACCAGCTATCGAGTAGCCAGCATTACCATGGCTAGCGTATGCATGGCTGCATTTATTCTGTACTTTTCATGGGTGTTTTGGCGGGGTGAGCCGATGGTCGTTGCTCCACCGAGGACATTTGATAGCGTTACAGTAGACTGGCTATGCGAGTCGGGGCATTCCTTTCAGGCGACAGGCCAAACAGAACCACGATCATGTCCGCAATGTAGTAAGCGCAGCTACGTGGTAACGCTGTATAGCTGTGATATTCATGGTCGGATGGAAATCATGCTAGGGTACGACACAGAGCATGAGGAACTAGGTGTGACTCGCTGGCGTATTCCTTCTCGTGGTTGGGTTGAAAGTGAGCAAGAGCTTCGATGCCCACGCTGCCGCGGAGTTTTGCGCCGCGCGCCACGCGATCCTCTAGCGCCAATAGGGCGAAAAATTAGACCGCGCAGCGATGACTAGCGATTCCTAACATAAACACAGCCATCTGGGCAGAGCTATATATCGCACGAACTTATTTCGCATTGGTGAACTCTTTCGGTATCGCGAAGTCGGCAATGAATAATTGCGGTTGATCCATGCCGTCACGTTTTGATGTCCAGAGTAGTTTGGTTCCATCCGGACTAAAGACTGGCAATCCGTCGAATTCTGGATTGTCGGTGATCCGTATAAACGATTCGCCTTCGGGTGTTGTCATATATAAATCGTAGTTTGTTTTTCCGCCGTGCGCGTAAGCCATATGGTCGGCCTGGGTAAAAATCAAGCTCTTTCCTGTGGGATACCAATATGGGCACCAGTTAAACACCGGGTTATCGGTGATGGCTCTATCGTTGGTCCCGTCGGCATTCATTATACGTAATTGTAGGTTCATAAGTCCGTCGTCGCGATGGTCGGCGCGGTAGATAATGTGCTGGCTATCAGGGGAAAAGAATGGGCCTCCGTCGTAGCCTGGGGTGAACGTGAGCCGGTGTTGGTTGGCACCGTCGGCGTCCATGACGTACAGCTCTAAATCGCCGTCACGCTGCGAGGTAAAGACAATACGCTGGCCATCTGGTGAGTAAGCACATTCGGCGTCGTAGCCTGGCTCGCGGGTTATGCGTCGAAGATTGCTGCCCGTAGGGTCAGCTTCGAAGACATCCATATGCTTATTAAAATCCCATTTATATCCTTCTTCTTGGTTGGTTTGCTTGGGTTGATCGACGTTGGGATCGAGGTGGCTTGATGCGAAGATGATTTTTTTCCCGTTAGGATTAAAAAAAGCGCAGGTGCACGCGCCTTTACCGGTGCTGACCATAGATAATTTTCGGGTTTGTAGGTCGAGCGTGTATATCTGATATTCAGATTGGCCTATAGGGGTGCCTTGGAAGATGATAGTCTTGGCATCTGGTGAAAAGTAAGCTTCGCCCGCGTTGAATAGGCCCATGTCTTGGCTGGTTAGCTGGGTGATATTGGCTAAGTATCGGCTCTCTTTGGATAGTGCGCAGCCGGAGGAACCAATGGTAACCAGCGTTACTAGCGTGATGGTTGCGATGCGAATGTTCATTTTGTAGGTCTCCCAATCGACGTTTCGGTATATTACAAATTATCGTACCGCTACATGATAATCGAAAGACCGCATTAGTGAAGTGATGCTACATTGGGTGTGTGTTCTAGCGACTGAGCCCCGACGCCTTCGAGATGTACTTTGTTGGGCGGATGCGGTCCTAGTCTATGGACAGAGGAGATCAACTCATTATCGTCGATGGAACGCAGAATGCGGCGCAGTCCGTAGCCGCAGAGGCTCGCTAGGTGTCGCATGTGGAATCAACAAACCCGCGTGAGTCGCAGGAAACCGCATTGAGTGGCACTGTCTTGTCACAAAAAATGGAGACGAAGGGATTTGAACCCTCGACCTTCGCATTGCGAACGCGACGCTCTCCCAGCTGAGCTACGTCCCCATCATGTGCAACCCTGCCCTCACGGATCTCAAGGCTCGTTTACACAGTGAGATTAACTCTTTCTAAATAATCGTCAAGGCTCACCCTTCAGGCTCGTTTTTTGGCTTAAGCGCCAACTGTTACCTTCCCGAAACTCTGTACCGACACGCCAGACCAATTAATAATTGGTGGATCGAATCCCGTAAGTTACAATCTCACTTAGAGGAGATTCTGCGGAAGGTCGCGGACTTTGCGCCGTTACAAAAAATATCCCCAAGCGAGAGGTACACCATGACCGCCGCCATTCTATTAGCCCTGTCGCTCGCGCTTCAATTGCCCATCGCTAAGGCCAACGCACCGCCAATAGATGCTGACTACCAATGGCCACAATGGCGCGGGCCGCTTAGTACGGGTGTTTCTATGCACGCCAAGCCGCCGACCACCTGGAGTGAAATGAAAAACATCCGCTGGAAAGTTTCCATCCCCGGCCAAGGTCATTCAACGCCCGTTATTTGGGGCGACCACATTTTCATCACCACCGCGATCCCCTTTGGAGAGGTGCTCCCTGCAACAGACGAACACGCCCACGGCGCACATAACAACGTAACGCCGCAGCGACAACAAGAATTCGTCGTGCTCGCCCTGGACCGCCGCGATGGTAAGGTGCGCTGGCGCACTACCGTGAAAAAGCAGCGCCCCCATGAAAGCGTACATGAAACTGGCACTTGGGCTTCTAACTCACCCGTCACCGACGGCCAGCACCTGTTTGCATCTTTCGGCTCTAGCGGTTTGTACTGTTTGGATTTTGCTGGCCACATCGTCTGGCAAAAAGACTTGGGGCAATTGCACATCAAACACGGTCACGGCGAGGGCACTTCGCCAGCCATCTACCATGACACCATCATCATTAATCTCGACCACGAAGAGACGTCATTTGTAATCGCTTTAGACAAACGCACTGGCAAAACATTATGGAAGGCCGAGCGAAATGAAGGCACCTCGTGGTCCACGCCGTTAATCATCGAACACAACGGTGAGCCACAAGTCATCATCGCCGCAACTAACCGCGTCCGAGCTTATCACCTCGATACTGGCCAAGTGCTGTGGGAGTGCGGCGGGCTATCTGGCAACGTCGTCGCCTCGCCCGTCGCATCAGACGGATTCGTCTATGTAGCCAACAGTTACGAATCGCGAAACATGCTAGCCATCGACCTCTCCAAAGCCAAAGGCGACATCACCAATTCCGAAGCCGTCGTTTGGCATTTCGACAGCAACACGCCCTACGTCCCCTCGCCGCTTCTCTACGGTGACTATCTATATTTCCTCAAACACTACCAAGGCTATCTCACGTGCGTCCAAGCAAAAACCGGCAAAACACAATACGGTCCTACGCGACTGCCCAACATCCAAAATGTTTACGCCTCCCTAGTTGGCGCGGATGGGCGGGTGTACATCACAAGTCGAAATGGTCACACGGCTGTAGTGGCACACGGACCAGCCTTCAAGCTTCTCGCCAACAACCAACTAGAAGATTCCTTCTCCGCTTCCCCAGTGATCGTTGGACAAGATTTATTCTTGCGCGGCGAGAAGTTTCTCTACTGTATCATGGAAAAAGAGAAATAAAAAAATTGCAAATGTATCATTCAACGATACACGGCTGTGCCTGAGCTGGTGCGGGCGCCGGCTTCATCTGGTATAGGTAGGTCATCCAAAACAACCAGCCACCGCATAGTCCAACCTTAATGACGAGTAGCGGAACAAGCCACGCACTAACACCAAACATGACAGTGAACGAGGTTGCGACGCGGATTTTCTGTGCCCGGGTTAAGCCACTTCTATTCCGGAAGGCATGAATGTATGGGCTAAGGTACTTATGGTTGAGCAGCCAATCGTTTAGTCGGTCGTTACCGCGCGAGAAAAGAACGGTGGCCAATAACAGGAAAGGCGTCGTGGGTAGCAGCGGAAGAATAATCCCAGCTGTACCGAGTGCGACGCTGATAGCACCAAGAGCAGTATAGATGGCTTGTTTAATTGACATTGTCACCTATCGGATGATTCAGCTACAATCTCTGGTTAACCAATAATCTGTTGATTTCGCTATCCACGGCGATCTAACGGCTCTTCCATAAACAAATTATTGATTGTTATTGCCACTGTCGAATCTTCCATCGACATACATCTCCACAGCTTTTCAAGCATGCTGCCAACAACGTAAATGCAAAGGACACATAGTTCGTATCCACCAAGCGTCACGGCCGCGACATTTATAGGGAACAGGTAGACGGCGGCAACGGTGCAAATTTTTTGCACTCCTAGAGAAGGGTTATACCGCAGCGATAGTATCCCTGCAACGTTACAATTCGGCATGGTATTGCGATCGCCTAGGCAATTTATTTTCGTTTTTTCCCGTCGCGATGCCAGTTTCGGTGTTCTATAAGTGTGCGAGAACATCTTTAGTGTTCAAAGCACTATTCACCCCCGTGCCATGTGATTGCTGCTAGTGGTAGGCCGCCTGTTGGTCTGTCCATGGCCGCGGTACGGACTAACAGCAATAAGTGGAACGTATTCTCTAGCCATTAAAGGAGAAATAAAATGAAACTTTTGACTGTGCAAAAAAAGCGTAATAGCAATCGGCAAGCGTTCACGCTGATCGAACTGCTCGTGGTGATAGCCATTATTGCCTTATTGATTTCGATTTTGCTCCCGTCATTGGAGGGGACACGAAGACAAGCCAAGCAAGTGGCCTGTCTTTCACATTTAAAGAACATCGCGACTACCGCGCGTGTGTACGAAGCTGACGACCCACAAGGCTTCGTCATACCCGTTCACGCAAAGCAGTTCGACGCTGATGGGGTAGTATATTCCCCGGTAAAGCTGACTGAAAATCAACGGGCAGGAGTTGGTATCTTTGACTGGGGCGGTAAATCCGGCATTGGTGAAATAAAGTTCATCCCTGGTAACTTATCCGTCGCAGATGGTGCGTTGACCAGTAGGTACGGAACGAAGGCAGGTTTTGGACCAGCCACACGTCCACTCAACGATATACTGTACCCGGGCGGTTTCGCTGACAATGGGCCATTCGCTAGCATCCGTGGAACGGGCAACCGCGATGGCCAACTAGCAGATACCAAACTCGATCTCGGTATTTACAAATGCCCCGCTGACGATGGACCACCGCGTGGTATCCAAACACACTGCGCGGATTGGGTATTGCATTCAGAACGATCGGCCTACGACCACTTCGGCACCAGTTTCTCCGCGAATACATTTTTGACTTCGTTCGTAGGCGGTGGCCCGGTTTATTCAAACGGCCCGTATTTAAGACCAGCGTCCCGTATCCCTAATCCTGGCCGAACGATTTTATTCGAGGAGACCATTGGCCGAAATGCGGTACTGGCTAGAAACGAACCAAAAGAATGTTTCGATGTTGGGGGTATTGGACTTGACCCAGGTCCAACAAAAGTTATCCGTGGATGGCATGGTAAGGATTGGTGGTACAACAAGGCATTTGCTGATGGTCATGCCGAGTACCAGTCCTATCTTATTCCTGGAACAAAGAATAAAGACGGTTTCTCAGAGCACTACAAAATCGAGCAGGTGTTTGAAGACGCTGATGAGCAGGATAGTAAGAAATGTATCATCATTCGTGGCCCTGGATGGCAAAAAGATACACTCCCTGCACCCGGCGTAGAAACGGGATTAACTTGGGGTGGCCAAGGACGCATATCGAGCATCTGCGTGGACACTTCTGTTTCAGCCAACTAACGTCTATAGATATTCAACAGTTTTCATTTGTACCGCCAGGCCTTCGGGGCTGGCGGTCTTTTTGAGGGCGCATATTCACCAAGCCGCGCGCTCAGGTTCGTGGCAAACTATGCCAAGACATAGCGTTATGAATCGCAACAATATTTGTGGGAGGGCCATATTTTTCTGACGTTTTACTATTCTTTTCTCTTCCTTAATTCTAGCCCCGAAACAGACGGTCAAGCGATATGGCGTAGGTGAGGAGTCTCCGGTATTGATCGCAGTGTCGCGCGTAAATTCGGCATCATTCAACAGGTTTACACGGTGCATGTACCGCTACCCGCAGTTTCCCGCCATTTGACACGCTGAACGACTATTTGTTGGAATTTTGGCCTGGATGATATATAATATGGTTGTCCGGCAGCGGGGGGTGATTTCACGAGCGATTCGGGAACTCACTTAGTTGCTGATACGCTTGCGAGCAGCGTTACGACGTGTTTGAATCAGTGGCAGTAAATTGAACTTGCCAATAGGTTAAGCGTTTGGTGTAATTGAGCCGATGCTGGAAGTATTGGAATAATAAAGCGAGGCTAAGGTGATGACAGAAGAGCAGGCCAACACAAATAGTGATACGCCAACAGAGAACGCGACAGCTACCATGCTACCTCCGGCCAAGAAGCCGGTCCGCATGCCGCCGAAGGAATTGCCGCAGTACAAAGTGCTGTTGCATAACGACAAAGTAAATTCTTTCGAGCACGTCGTGCGTTCCATCGTTCAATTGACAACGGTAACACCAGAGCAGGCCCTGCAGAACACCATTGAAGCCCATACCCACGGGCAATCGCTTTTGTTAATCACTCATCGCGAACGTGCCGAGTTGTATCACGAACAATTTTTGTCGCTATCACTCAGCGTAACCATCGAGCCTGCGTAGTAGTAACGCTGGTACATGATTGATTTATTTACCCAGCAGGGTTCGAATCTTTTCGCCAATGTTCTCACTTCGCAGTAGCGATTCCCCGACCAACATCGCACATGCCCCGGCCTTTTGTACGCGCAGGACATCCTCGCGCGTGTGTATACCGCTTTCAGATATGAACAGACTGTCTTCGGGTAACAGGCCCGCTAATTGTTCTGTCGTCGCTAGAATCGTTTTTTGGATAGCCAAGTCACGGTTGTTAATCCCCAGCAGATAAGTATCCTCACCGGGTGGCCCAAGCACCTCTAACATTGATGTCAACTCTGCTGCATCATGTACTTCTACCAACGCCGTCATCCCAAGCGCGTGGGTTACTGAAACCCCGGCCGCGATTTCATTTATCGATAGTACACCAGCGATAAGCAATATGGCATCCGCCCCAGCCGCCCGCGATTCGTAGATTTGGTAGGCGTCAACAATAAATTCTTTTCGCAGTACCGGCAGCGGCACGTTAGCTTTCACTGCACCGATATGATTCAAATGCCCGCCGAAGTAGGTCTCATCCGTGAGTACGCTAATAGCCGAGGCACCATGAGCGGCGTATGTCTGGGCGATGGATGATGGATCGTAGTTAGACATGAGCAGGCCCGCAGAAGGGGACTTAGCCTTCACTTCGGCGATCAGATTTATACCGTCCCCAGCGTGTTGTGTGACTGCTTGAAAAAAATCTCTAACCCGAGGGGCGTCAATCGCCAAATCCTGAACCTGACCAAGTGGGCACTTTATTTTTGCTCTAGCGACTTCCAGCCGCTTGGTTTCTATGATCTGCTGTAATATAGTTTGCACTGATGATCTCCGTATCTAACTTCATCTTAGCCATCATAGCCCAAAACACCGAAGCTGCGCCTACCGCTGATGTTATGGTAACGCTGCCAGCCGCTTGTGGGGCCATCGACGTAATCATTCTATCCCTAGCCATTCTAATTACATTGCGATTATTTGTTCAGCTAAGTCGACCAGCAGAGCCGACCGCCGCTTGGCTAGAGCGTCCCAACAACATAAAAGAGGATGTCGTACTCTGGTTACTGCTAGTTTTTTTTATCCTACAAACAGGATTAGCCTCAATTTTTGATACATTAAGGAGCGACCCGGAAAATCTCTCTGCCAACGCGCTATTTGGTTTCATCACCGGCAGCGGCGCTCAGCTCATGGCTGCCGTAGTCTGTTTAATCCTGGCCTCGACGCGGTTTGTTGGCGGAGTATCAGCTTTCCTATTTGGCCCACCACCAGCACAGCTTTATTCTGATCTTCCTGAGCCTCGGGTGGAATATAAACCCGACTTGTTGGGAGCCCGCGCGGAGCTACAAGAGGAATTTGGCATACGATCTAATGTGAATCGCCCTGGCAAACTCAGCATAACATGCATGGTACTCGTACTAGCGTTAGGCTTATGCCCGTTAGTAGTAGAAATCACTATACTACTCATGCAAACCCTAAACCTGGAATTCGCCCTGGATGAACACCCCACACTTTCCGCTTTACAATCCGGCGCTTTGAGCACTGCACTGGTAGTTAGCCTATGGATCGGAGCCGCAGTCATCGCGCCATTAGCCGAGGAATTTTTCTTTCGCGGATTTGTGCAAACGTTCTTGGTCACGGCCTTGGGCAGCCCAACCAAAGCCATTTTCGTAACCGCTGGCGTGTTTGCGTCGATCCATTTTCCACAACCCCAAGCTGTCCCTGCGCTCTTTCTCCTAGCCGTGCTGCTAGGATATGCCTACGAGAAAACAGGATCGATCATGGTCCCAGTCATCATCCACGCATGCTTTAATCTTAAAACATTAATTTGGGATTCATTGGCGACGGTGACGTGACATTGTCACTTATATCGCAATATGTGTCTAGTAATCTTGTAGGGCAGGTCGTGGACCTGCCTTTACTATTTTCTTCAGCTTTAACAGGTTTGGCAGCGGATTTAATCCGACGAACGGTGTGTCTTGTCGAGATGGTATGGTGAAACGTGCGTCCATAATTAAGGCAGGTCAACCTTTCACCAGTAGGCGGAAGAATAATCGTGCCCTACGGGGATAATCTGAAAGTGAGTCGCGGATCGAAAGCGAAAAACTTGTCCTACCCATTATCAAGCGTGATCGCTTCGTTATCTGCCTCGGTTTTATTCTTCATGGAATAATCCCCGTCTTGGCGTTTGTGGTTGACGTTGAGTTTTTTTAGATAAATGTTATGCACGTCCTCAGCATTTAAGCCCACGCACTGAGCCATACTGATCCAGAAGAATAGCAAATCGATCACTTCGACGCGGGCGTTTTGAAGATCGTTGATGTCGAATCGATGGCCCTGTTGCGCTTCGCTGCACCAGTGCTTCCAAAACGTGCAGTCGCGTAGCTCTTCCAGTTCGTTAGACGCAGCGTTGATATAATCGTTTAGCCATACGCCAGCTTTTTGAGAATCGAAATTATCGCGCAGTGATTTCGTATCGTACCCGATGCGTTTGTTAAGCTCGGATTGAAGCTCGAATAATTCAGTTAGCATGTCCGTAGTCACGACGCCACTCCTTTTTTAATGCCTCAATCGCCCAAATGTGTAGTCTCAGATAATTTGATGATTGGCCGGGTAGCACGGCAACAGTGTAACACGACAACAGGGTATCACAGCAACAAGGCTGCATGGCCACAGTCTAGCCGTGCCTTCGAGCCATAAGTCACTCAAGCAATGTGCCTCTGTCATCCATCAAATTTTCCACGACAGACCGCAAGTCTGTAAGCCATCCCGATGCGTACAGGATTTCTTATTTCAGTATAAGGTAATTATTAGCGATCGGAAGGGGGGGGGGCGAGCCGCAGGTTTCAGCCCTCGCGGACGTGCGCTAGTAAAAAACATTTCACAGGCCTATGCCTTGCCCACTGGCCAAAACTACAACCGCGACTAAATATGTTCTTTAATTTTCTTCAATGCTTCGCCTTCGATCTGACGGACGCGTTCTCTCGTAAGATTGATCTGTTTACCAATCTCCTTGAGCGTCATAGGCTCACCACCATCCAGGCCATATCTCAAGCGAAGGATTTTTGACTCGCGTTCATCCAAATCATCTAGCAGCGCAACCACACGACTCGTCTCAGACTCATTGGACATGGCGTCTTCTGGCAGCGGTGTGCGATCGTCAGCTAGCCCTTCCGTTAGCGCAGCCCCAGTCATGTCGTCCGTGTCTTGGGTGGGGGTGGAGACCGCCTTAACTGCCGAGCGGATATGGTTGACTTTCGCGACGGTCATATCCAGCTTCTCAGCTAACTCTTCCATCGAAGCAGGCCGACCTTCCGCTTCTAGGAATCGCTCGGACGCATGTCGAAAACGAGAAATCATTTCCACCATATAAGCCGGAATGTGAATGGGCTTGTCGCTATTGATTAAACTTCGTTTGATCGCCTGCTTAATCCACCACGAAGCGTACGTACTAAACCGCGTATTTTGGCCAGGATCAAAACCCTCAACCGCGCGAATTAAACCAAGATTGCCTTCGTTGATAAGATCGTTGATGGGCACGCCGCGCTTGGCGTACTTCTTAGCGATATTGACCACCAGCCGTAGGTTCGACCGAACCATCCGCTCACGGGCAGCAGCGGCTTCAGCTTCAGCACGCTCGCGCTCAGGATAGCTGATGAGTCCCTTAGTAAAATCATCCGTAGCTTGCTGGCCATATTGCACTATGGCTCCGAACTCCTTCTCCTCTTCAGGAGTTAGGAGCGCCGCTTCGTTGATCTGTCTCAAGTATACTTGTAGTCCGATGTCGACTGCGATGGCTCGAACCTCCTCACAATAAACCCTGCTTCGTCACTACTTATTATAGTGACCAAGCAAAGAACTAGTTGAGGATTCGCAAATTCGCAGTCAACAATCGCCCACGAGGCTATTCGTCTGTGGTCTCGGGCGCTGCTTTAGGTGCATCACCGTCATCCTTGACCTCAGCAGCAGCCTCATCAGCCTCGACCGCTTCAACTACAGCGTCGGCTGGCGTGTCAGACGCTTCAGGCGCTGGTGCTGGCTTTTTAGACGTCATGGTGGCGTCTAGCATGTCCATCGTCAGCTCGCCCGGGCCTTCTAGGCCGCCTCTGCGCGGTGCGCTTTTGACTTCCGTATCAGCTTCTTGCTGTTCGGTGGACCATTCTGCACGCTTTTTCGACAGGCCGATCTTACGTTCGACGGAGTCAACGCGAAGAATTTTGACCAACACCTTATCGCCGATTTTCACTTCGGCATGCGGATCCTCAACCTTATGATCGGCTAATTCACTTACGTGCAGTAGCCCCTCAAGGTCCTCTTCAAGCTCCACAAATACGCCAAAATTCGTTATTTTTGTAACTGTTCCCTCGACGATTTGTCCAGGAATATAGTTGTCGATAACAGCCCGTTCCCACGGATCTTCGTGGATTTGCTTCAATCCGAGCGCAATTCGATGTTTTTCTTGGTCAACATTAAGGACAACGCAATCAATCTCGTCACCCTTTTTAATCAACTCGGACGGATGATTTATCTTTTTGGTCCAGCTCATGTCCGATACATGCAACAAGCCGTCGATACCTTCTTCGATTTCCACAAACGCCCCATAATTCGTAAGGTTGCGAACACGTCCGGAAACGCGCGTGTTTGGTGGATATTTGTCGGCGACAACTTCCCACGGATTAGGCTGAGTTTGCTTGATACCAAGCGAAATTTCATGCTTGTCCTTGTTGACCTCCAGCACGATGACGTCCACCGAATCCCCTACGGTTAATAGCTCCGATGGGTGATTGATACGGCGCGTCCAGCTCATCTCGCTGATGTGGACAAGGCCTTCGACGCCATTTTCGATTTTCACGAAAGCGCCATAATTCGTAATATTGACAACCTCACCATTTAGTTTGGTTTCTGGTGGGTAATGCTGTTCTACTTCTTCCCAAGGATTGACACTTAACTGCTTGAGGCCGAGCGCGATCTTCTCTTTCTCTCTGTCAATGTTGAGAATCTTAACTTCAATCTGCTGGTCGATCTTCACGATTTCAGAAGGATGGCCAACACGATCCCAACTCATATCGGTGATATGCAACAATCCATCGATGCCACCAAGGTCCACGAACGCCCCGAAGCCAGCCAGGTTTTTCACCGTACCCGCGCGCGTTTGACCTACTTCAATGTCAGCCATGAGCTTATCTTTCGCTGCACCGCGTTCTTCGTCGATTAGCTTGCGACGTGAGATAACAATGTTGCGACGTTCCGTGTCGATCTTGAGAATTTTTGCGGTAATTTCCTTACCGATGTACTCGCCTATGTCGCCGGGACGACGAATATCAACTTGAGAAGCAGGAAGGAAGACGGGATAGCCAATATCGACCAGCAAGCCACCCTTGATCTTACGCATCACATGACCCGTGATGGTATCACCTTCGTTTTTGGATTTAATAATCCGTTCCCAATTAAGCAGTCGATCAGCCTTGCGTTTGGATAAAACTACGTGGCCACTATCTGATTCAACGTCTTCAAGCCAGACTTGGATTTCATCACCAATATCAACAGAGCTGGGCTCATCCCATTCCGACAAAGGCACGAGACCTTCGCTTTTAAGACCCACGTCGATGACGATGTCGTCACCCGCTCGTCCTACAACCCGGCCTGTTAGTATCGTTCCTGGTTCAAACTCTTTGTCCTCAGTACCAAGAATCGTGGCGACGGCCGCCTCGCCTTCGCTACCTGAAAAAAGGGATTCAAATCCCGATCCTAGCCCGCCGTCCTCTGTGTCCAGTTCGTTGATCAGATTGTGATCTACCATAGGTCAATAACTCTTCCATCCGGAAGTGCAAGCAATAGTCCGCAAATGTTAGCCGCGAAAGATTTCTTTACAGGGTTCCGAATCTGACATGAAATGCATAAGTGTCCATGACGAACGCGGGCACACCACCCGGTGAACCTCCAACACGCATCGCCAACAGTAAGCGAATATATTCGCTAATTCAGTCGCTCGCTAGACATTACATACTTGTTTTTCCGCAAAAATGCGTGAAACGGGTGCGAGCCAACTATTAAAATAACCGCAAGTTTATGTAATTCCGATGCGATGACGACCCTGGCGGCGCTGACGATTCAGCAGTTTTCTGCCAGTGGCCGTGCGCATGCGAGCGCGAAAACCTTGCTTACGAATACGTTTTATCTTGCTATTTTTTCGAGGATAGTGCATGACTTCTAATCTTGTTCAAACCCGATAAATCAACCCCCGGCTCAACGCCGAGCGCGGCGAAACGAGCTAGTATAATCGCTCGACTCCCTCCGAGCAACCCCAACAATTTCTTGGCCGTTTCGAGCCTGCCTGCCTGAGGGCCGTGAAAAGCCCCCGCTAAACCGATCTGCCCGCCAATCCAATACGTGAGCCGGGCTGCTAAATAATTTACAGATTCGCTATTTCTAGTCCCAAAATGCTATGATTCTCGGACGTTCATGGAATTTCGTTGACTATACGCCGAAGTCATGTTACGTTAAGGTGGCTAGGATGTGGAGTATTGGGTCGATTTGTCAGTCATATGCCAGTATCCCAAGTCCCCACGAATAAACCGGCCCGTGGCGAACGCCACGATATGACGAGTCGTCTCGTGCATGTCGTGCTTTTCGCCATCGGCCCGTAAGGATGGTGCTGTGAACCCCAACGATCTTGCCGCTGAGGCGGAAAAAGTACTTGGCTATAGTTTCAATGATCCTAATTTGCTACTGGTTTCTCTGACGCACTCTTCCAGCGCACCGGCGCGCGTCGACAGTAACGAACGATTGGAATTTCTCGGCGACGCCGTGCTTGGCATGGTCGTATGCACCGAGTTATACCGTCGATTTGGCGATTGGCTCGAAGGCGACTTGACCAAAGTAAAGTCCGTTATTGTATCGCGTCGTGTGTGCGCTAAAATTGCAGACTCGTTAGATTTAGCGGATCTACTCATTCTTGGTAACGGCATCGATCGACAAGGACCATTACCAACATCACTACGTGCTGCGGTTTTAGAGGCGATTATTGGTGCTATTTTCTTAGACTCAGGCCTCAGCGCAGCTACGGAATTTATCCTACGCATGATCCCAACTCACATTGACGATTGCCTTGCTTCTGACCATCACGAAAATTATAAATCCGCCTTGCAGCAATACGCCCAACAACAGCTTTCATCCACGCCCTATTACGAGTCGTTAGACGAGCAAGGGCCTGACCATAGTAAGTGTTTTGAAGTGGGTGTATCCGTGGCGGGTCGTCGCTACCCCAGCGCTTGGGGGCCTACAAAAAAACAAGCGGAGCAAGAGGCGGCTAAGCGGGCTTTGGAAATTATTAGCCATAACGGATCGAATGGCCACGTCGGACAAGCGATGTAGATTTCTAATATAAGAAAGTTAAAACTGAATCGGTCTCGAAATCAGTTACTCGTCATGCTCACTCTCCTGCGCGGGAATGACGGTGTAATTGCAAGGGCAAAGAAATCGATTACGGAAAGCTACAACGTGACATTGTTGCTTATACCCATCCACGAATCTCGCAGGCTTTAGCTACGCGTTCTACAGAAATCTGATACGCGGCGTCGCGCATGCTGATCTTTCTCTCTTGAGACAATAGCCTTAACGACTGGAACGCGCTGGACATGCGCTGATCCAACTGCTTATGTACCTCCGATATAGGCCAATAGTAGTTGTGCGCGTTTTGCACCTGTTCCAAATACGATACCGTCACGCCGCCGGCATTGGCCAATATGTCTGGTACGACCACAATGCCCTTATCCTGAAAGACAGCATCTGCTGCGGGTGTGATTGGCCCGTTGGCTAATTCGACAATCACCTTGGCTGACACCGCGTCGGAATTGCTTTGGGTTAAGGCGTTTTCGATGGCTGCAGGGACTAGAATGTCGCATTCTAACGCCAATAGTTCGTCGTTACTGATCTCATCAGCGTCTTCAAAACCACCCAGTTGCTGACTATGACTATCGTAATATTTCAAGGCCTTAGGAATGTCGATCCCCTGAGCGTTGTACAGCCCGGTATCTTCCGCGCCAATCCCAACCACGCGCCCGCCGTGTTCGTGTAGAAGTTTGGCGATGCCGCCGCCGACGTTACCGAAGCCTTGTATGACGTAACGCGCTCTATCGAGTTTTAGTCCTAGGGCTTTATCTACTTCTCGAATGATAATCATACCGCCTAACGAGGTAGCATCAGATCGGCCTGCTGACCCGCCAAGAGGAATTGGTTTGCCGGTGATCACGCCAGGCTCATGTTTGCCTTTGATCGTCTCGTATTCGTCGAGCATCCAGGCCATGATTTGCGGGGTGGTATGCACATCCGGTGCGGGTACGTCGATGTGGGCTGACATAATCGGCGCGAAGGCCCGCATATAATTACGTGCGAGTCGTTCTTTTTCGGTATCAGACAATTCGCGCGGGTTACAGGTAATGCCTCCCTTGCCGCCGCCAAGTGGAAGATCAAGTACCGCCGTCTTCCAGGTCATCCAGCAGGCGAGTGCGCGAACGGTGTCAATATTTTCGTTCGCGTGCCAGCGAATGCCGCCTTTTGTTGGCCCTCGAGCGTTGTTGTATTGTACGCGATAGGCTTCATAAAAGCGGCGATGTCCGTTATCCATTTGTAACGGCAATAGTGCGTGATATTCGCGCATCGGTCGACGTAAGAGTTCACGAACTTCGTCGCGCATGCCAAGAATCTGGCACGCATGATCCACATGGGCTTGCGCGTGGTGGAACGGGTTATAAGCGGATGAAATAGCTAATTCTCCTACCGCGAGCGACACGCCACATCAGGCGACGCCCAAGTTTCAAGCACCCAACCATTGCCGGGTGGCATGGGTACGCGCTAGCTTACCCGAGTCTTCCAAAGTTTCATGATACAGGCAACTCATGGCGTACATCAGGATGATGCCACGTTGCCTGCCGTAGAATCCCTACAGGGCGGCAGCTTAGCGTGATTTGTGGTTTTTGTCGTCTGGCTTGTCCAAACTTTTTTTCCGTGTTTTTTGAGAGGCGAAATCCGCTTAAACCTAGTTTCAAAAAAAACGCCAGCTAGAGGGGGTAGTAGGGGGGAATCGCGTTATCAATCCTGAGATGATCGCTCTAGGGTCTTTGTCAGAGAGATCGGGCGGGTTGTTCTTATATATAGAGGGGGCAGTCACAGTTCGCGATCGATGCTCTAAAGCGAACATAAGGGACAAGAGTTATAGGGCGTAACTTCAGTCGCCCGCTGTCCTAACCGAAACACCCCAGCCGCGTCATGGTAGACGGGGTAAGGCTATCGGTGCCCTGGATATAGAATGCCAAGCGAGACCATTGACAGATTGACCGCAGACGTCGTGCTGGACGACGCCCATCCGACGCCTGGTATGCCGTTTGGCCATCAACCCATGTCGGTCGGCGTAGAAGATAAGCTACGCCGCGACAACGAAATTTTGCGTCGTGAGTTATCCCTGATGCGAACCAGAGCGGTGACGCAGCAGCAGAAACTCAATCTGTGGGAAAAGGAGCGAGACGAGGCCGCGGCGCTACAACGGAATTTACTTCCGGATACACTTCCGCAATCTGATTTTGCGACCTTTGGCGCTCTATTTGAGCCGATGGATACAGTTGCTGGTGACCTTTATCATGTCGTTCGTTTGGACGAGCAGCACATCGCGATGTGGGTAGTTGACGCGACCGGGCACGGCACGGCTGCGGGCACGTTGGTGGCCTGTGTTCAACGTTCGCTTTGTCGCATAGCCGGAGGTGATACCCAAATTAATGCGATGGCCCCCTCAGCCGTCCTTGCGCAACTGAACCGTGAGATGATAACCATGGACCTGACCGATTGTCAGTTTGTCGCGGCTGTCTACGCGGTATTTAATGAACGAACCGGTTCGCTCCGTTGGTCGAGAGGCGGAGGCTGTCATCCTGTCGTGGTGCGATCTAACCGTGAAACGGAATCGCTCGTTACGCTTGGCCCATTGGTCGGCGTGACGGACGAGGCGTTTTTTGAAACAGGTGAGGTGCCGTTGGGATCCGGTGACACGGTGCTTTTCTATAGCGATGGGCTAGAGTCCGCTGTCGCGCCGAATATCGGTCACACGGCTGATGAGAATTCGGTGGCCCATTGGGTAGGTGGTAAAAGTGCCACAAATGAGACGCTGATAATTAAACAAATCGATCAACAAGTAAGACAAAGCCGATTAAGCGACCAAGCCGACGATGTAGCAGTTGTCGCGCTGCATGTGCCAGCGACGGCGTCGTAACTCTTTTAAATAATATATAACGTTCCTACAGAACCGCGGCCGAGAGGAAGCGGCCTCTTATGGCGTGCTGACCGCTTCCTCACGGGCGCGGTTCTGCTAAGAGGGAATGGACGCTGGCGAACGTCGATTCGCGTTATCGTTTTTTCTGCGTATGATTATGATATGGCAAACGACAGCCCTATAGATGTCCTGCAGCCATATGATAGCCAAAGACCTTCGACATGGCGCGTCATCATTGCGCCATGGATTTACATGTTTCGCCCCAGCAAAGCGGCTGAGACTATGGTGAACGCGAGAACTTCATCTTTCGCTACCAGCTATCTTTGCGGGTGCGTAGTGTTTTGTGGCGTTTTTTTACTATTTGCATTTTTTACTAAAATAATCGAACGATTAGGTGATAGCATACAGGTGTTATATCTTACGGATTTATATCTGACGGCACATGAGACTTGGTCTTATTGGGCAAATGATGGCGTATGGTTGAAGTGTATCGTCAATGCTGTTTTGTTATGCGCTGGCACGATAGTTTTGAATGTATTTTTAGCTTGGCTATTGTGGCCTTCACTCATAACAGCAGATAGCGAAACGAGTTCGTATGGTCATACATTTCGATGCACGGCGGCTGCTTTGGGTTTAGTATCATCATTGGTTCTTGCTCTTATCATTGTGCCTACGTCCTATGTTTATGGTAGATTATGGATTGGGCCTAGGACTCCGTACTGGTTAATGTACCACTTTCCTGTGATCTTCCCGTCGCAGGTATTGGTTTCGGTTCATTTGTTACTGTGCTGGCTTCGCAGAGCTGGAAATCCTTTGGATGCATCAACTAACCCGATCGAATTATCTTCGATGTGCGAAGGCTGTGGTTATGATTTGACCCATCGATCCAGCGGCGGGAAATGTACGGAATGCGGATTGGCGCTCGACGAATCGTTATTGTCAGAAAAGCGGCGGACTGGCTGCGTGTGGGAATTGCCTTTTCGCTCGCGGTTCATTCCCTATATTAAAACCACTGTCGGTTGTTTGCGTAACTTGGAAACATTTTATGGATCATTAAAACTACGCACGTCTGGTGAACAAGCCATGAAGTTTATTACATGGCATCTTGCTATGTTGGGTTTAACTTGTGCGATCTGGATATTTCTTGCTCAAGTATGGTTGAGCCGTAATCCCAATTATTTGTCTGCGATATACATGTCTTTTGTCATGCTTTTGTTGACTCCTCTGCTGGGATGGATAGGCATTCATTTCGTTGGCGCCGTTGTGACGACATGGTACATGGCGCATACGATGTTGCCTAACCCATCGGTTGTGCGGAAGGTGTTAGCTTATGAGACCTCAGTGCTTTGGCTGTTCTTTATCTTTACGGCTATTTTGCTCACAACCTATTTTGCTTATGGTGATTGGGTAAGCCTGTTTTTTGGTCGAGATTTTTTCTTGGGTATGCCGATGGATCTATTCATGATATTTTTTGGCTACGTGCTTTTAGCGATTATGTCGTTTCGGCGATTTCATCGGGCGCTTCTGGCTGTTCGATGGGCTAATTTTTGAGGCATGTAGAAAGTCCGTGCCCCACCCTTTGCCAAGTATGCAAAAAATGAAGCACCGGCGATCAGAGCACCTGGCGCAAGCCTAGTGGCAACTTTCACAAGCATGAATCTTGTAAGACTTGCCCGCAGGCTTGCGCCGTGCGGTTCTGATAGAAAAATCCCTAGCTTTTTTTAGTGCCGAATCTTTCTTGCCACTTTTCTTCGGCTTCGGGTGGGCGGATATAGTGGGGTACTCACTTTC
>JAJDDW010000078.1 GCA_029260115.1 Phycisphaerae bacterium
AGATAAGAGTTGCGAACGTGCACATCCATTCCTATAGTAATCATGGCTGTCCTCCGAAAAAGTAAACGTTGGCGCGAAACAACGCCGTCATACACGTACGCGAAAGCGTACCGGGGACAGCCTCTTCATGACATTAGGTCGTGCATTGCACGACGTCCTCGCTCGAATTCAAATTGCAATTGGTCCATATGGGCAGCGTTCACACGTCTTCACCATCTCATTATACCCTACATTTTCCCCCATAGATTCGGGTGACTTGCCAAGAATCTGCAATACATAGCTACGAGTCCCCTCATCACTCCATTGAATTTCTGTGCAATGGGTTTCGCAAATCCAATCTCGGAGAATCAAGCATGGGTACTCATAATCGCTGGCCGTATCCATGTTGTACTTTGTGCATATTGAACACGTCAAATCTTTTGAACGACGAATGTCCCGCCGCTGTTTTGACCGTGCAAACAGTTCGTCATAGTTCGGCATATATCTATGCTCCATAATTTCCAAGCGAAATTAATCTTCCTATCAAAACCGTCCCAATGTCCTTCAGGACGGTTCTGTAAGCACTCAAACACCAACCTGATCTCTCCAAAAATCCCCGCACTAAGATCATCGGCGTTGTTCTTTACATGGAGGGCGTTCGCTGCCGGACCCCGGCATGAGTAGAATCGCCCGCTCTTTGACAACCGAATAGTCCGCCCGTAGCCAGCGGGGAAAGTCCGCGCCATAGATAAGAATCCCATCAAGCGAAAGCCAAAATGGATTTCTGTAGCGCGAGCTAATCCGTCACCACGCCGGCCAACAGCGATACGCTAATCACCGCACGGCGCATCACCACCACCTGACGACGATTGACGGTAACGCCATTCTCGCGCGACTCGGCGAGATATGCCTCCTTATCCGCGTGGCCATCGCGGCAATCGTGCATGTCCGCCTCGGCCAGGACGAAGGCGACGTCCGTCACTTCCAGCAGTTGGCCAAGATAAACAATCGGCGTACCGGTATCCAGAACTACGCCCTGACCTATCATTTTCGTCAATGGATCTGGCATGGCAGAGAATACATCCATAGAGAATTCTGTATCGCGACAACAACCACCTGAGAGCTAGACATATGATAATCGTTACGACCGCTGATGGCCAAACATGCGGGTGCCCCCATTCTTTGGGTACACCCGAACGGTGGGGGAAGGACTCTTGAGAACTAGTCGTCCTAGATTTTGCAGAAAGCCCAAACTCGCCTTACGATAACAAGGGCCTGAGATTTTTTCCTGAGCAAGACAAAATGAATCAAAAAACAATAAACGTAGACTGGATGCCGACCATCTCTAGCCAATGGGATCCCGACGAGCATGGCCGATTCGGTGAATTCGGCGGTCAATATATCCCCGAAACGCTCATGGCCGCCGTCACCGAGCTTGATGAGGCCTACGCCCAGGTGCGACAAGACTCCGCGTTTTGGCACGCATGGGGAGAAATGCTAACCCAATTCGTAGGCCGTCCTAGCCCGTTATATTTCGCCAAACGCCTCTCAGAAAAACTCGGCGGCGCACAACTATTTCTTAAACGTGAAGACCTCAACCACACCGGCGCGCACAAGATCAACAACACCATCGGCCAAGTCCTACTCGCCCAACGGCTCGGTAAAAAGCGCGTCATCGCAGAAACCGGCGCGGGCCAACACGGTGTAGCCACCGCCACGGCCGCCGCCTGTTGCGGAATGGAATGCGTGGTCTATATGGGCGAGGAAGATGTGCGGCGCCAGAAGCTAAACGTCTTCCGTATGGCGCTCCTCGGCGCAAAAGTGGAATCCGTCACCGACGGGCAGCGCACGTTAAAAGATGCCATTAACTCGGCACTACGAGACTGGATGTCCAGTAGCCTACATACGCACTACATCATCGGCAGTGTCATGGGGCCTCATCCGTATCCACTCATGGTACGAGATTTTCAATCCATTGTAGGCCGAGAGACCCGCGCCCAAATGCTCGACCAAACCGGCAAACTGCCCGACCATGTGGTCGCCTGCGTCGGCGGCGGCAGTAACGCAGCCGGCATCTTCGCACCGTTCCTTGACGACGAAAATGTTTCACTTGTCGGTGTGGAAGCTGCCGGAGAAAAACTCAAACCCAACCGACACGCAGCCACCCTATCCGTCGGCAGACCGGGCGTGCTTCATGGGATGCATACCTACGTCTTACAAAATGACGACGGACAAACATTGCCGGTCCACTCCGTCTCTGCGGGGCTAGACTATCCCGGTGTAGGCCCAGAACATGCCCACTGGATGACCTGTGGCCGCGCACAATACGTAGCCATTGACGACGAAGAAGCGTTGCAGGCTTTGACCCTACTTTCAACGACAGAAGGCATCATTCCAGCCCTGGAAACAGCCCACGCCATAGCACATGCCATCAAGTTGGCACCTATGCTACCAAAGGACCAACGTATCGTAGTGAATATTTCCGGGCGCGGTGACAAAGATGTTGCGGAAGTAGCCCGACTGATGGGATCAAACGAAACGCTATAAATGAGTCTGTGCGTTACTTCGAAAAGTTTCTTTCGACGAAGCTGGTGTCGATGTTCCCCGTAGCAAAATCGGGATGGGCGAGCACTTTACGCAGAAAAGGAATCGTCGTTTTAATCGGCTCGATAACGAATTCATCTAAACATCGCTGCATACAGCGAATGGCCTCGGGTCGCGTAGGTTGATGAACAATTACCTTAGCCAGTAGTGAATCATAATGCGGCGAAACGCGACAACCATCGTGCCCGTACGTATCGACGCGCACCCCTGGGCCACCCGGCGGACGAAACTTCGACACCGTTCCGGCACATGGCCTGAAGCCATGATCGGCGTCCTCGGCGTTAATGCGACATTCGATGGCATGACCTCGCCATTGCACACCCCGCTGACTACAAGGCAAGGATTCTCCAGCAGCTGCGGCTATTTGCATTTTGATTAAGTCCATACCCGTAACCATTTCCGTTACGGGATGCTCAACTTGGATACGCGTATTCACCTCGATAAAATATGACTTACCTTTGGCATCGATTAGAAATTCAACCGTACCCGCCCCGCTATAGCCCGAAGCTTTACACAAACGCACAGCCGAGTTGAACAATTCTTTTCGCGTACGAGATTCAATGCTAGGAGACGGCGACTCTTCTACCAGTTTTTGATAACGACGCTGTAAGGTGCAATCGCGTTCACCTAAGTGAATCACGTTTCCGCTATTATCAGCCATGATCTGCACTTCGACGTGACGAGGCTTTTCGATGAATTTCTCCAAATAAACCTCACCATTACCGAATGCGCCTTCTGCTTCCTGTTGCGCTTGCTTGAGTGAACTCATCAGATCGGTCTTATCAAGTACCGCCCGCATACCGCGACCGCCGCCGCCAGCCGAGGCTTTAATCATGATCGGATAGCCAATCTCCGCAGCAAGTTTGATAATTTCCTGCTCATCGTCGGGCAACCCTTCGCTACCGGGCACGATGTTAACTTTGGCTTTTTTGGCAATAGCCCGAGCCGTGGCTTTATCGCCCAACATGCGCATCGCCTCAGCGCTAGGGCCGATGAATTCGATATTGGAAGCCCGGCATTTTTCTGCAAAAGCAGCATTTTCCGCCAAGAATCCATAGCCCGGATGAATGGCATCCGCGCCAGCAATTTCCGCGGCTGCGATGATACGATCGGTTTTTAGATAACTATCTTTAGGGGCCGGACCGCCAATGCAAATAGCTCGATCAGCTAAGTGCAAAAAAGACGCATTGCGATCTTCCTCGGAAAATACGCACACCGTCTCGATGTTTAGTTCGCGGGCAGCGCGAACTATACGGAGCGCGATTTCCCCTCGATTAGCTATGAGGATTCGTCGAAACATAATTAGGCTAAACTGCTTATGAAAACAAACGTCATGAAGACCGCGACGGCGCGATGGCTACTCATTGTGGACGAACCAGAAACAGCGGCTGACCAAACTCGACAGCCTGAGCATTTTTGACAAGCGTACGCTCAATTGTCCCAGCCACCTCGGCCTTTATCTCGTTGAACACTTTCATCGCTTCCAGGATGCACACGACCATGCCCACGTGAACCTTCCCACCCACCTGCACAAAAGCTGGCGAGTCGGGATCGGGCGAGGCGTAATATGTGCCCACCATAGGAGATGAAATTTGGACTAAATCTTCCTCGTCATCTTTCACGACAGCAGCTGGCGGCGCGACAGCCATCGGTTGAGACTGAGCGGCGACCATCGTCGCAGGCTGAGCCATCATTTCTGTCGCGGACATCGTCATCGTCTGATTAGGCCGACGCAGGTTGATTTCCTCTTCGCCGTCACGCAACGAAATCTCAAGAAGATCGTTCTTGACCATCATCTCGATCAGTTCGCGAATTTGTTCTATATCAAGCAAGTTATTTATCTCCGAGAAGCATCTTCGACTTCACTTTATCGATACGAAGTCGGGTTAGATTACGGACCCGGTCTTGGTTTTATTGAGTGTGCTTAATACGCGATACCCGTCAGGTGTCACGAGCACGTCATCTTCAATACGCACGCCACCGACGCCGGGCAAATAAATGCCCGGCTCAACCGTGACGACCATGCCAGCCCGAAGCTTTTGGTCCGATCGCCAACTTAATGATGGCGATTCGTGAACATCCAATCCCAAGCCATGCCCGAGTCCATGATTGAACGCTTCGCCGTAACCAGCCTTAACTATATAATCTCGAGCGACCGTATCTATGTCGCACATTCGACGCCCTGGCTTGATGGCCATGATCGCACGTTTCTGCGCTTCAAGTACCACATCATACACCACATCGATTTTCGATGGGATGCTACCGACGAAGACCATACGGGTCAAATCGCTGCAATAATTGCCTACCCTAGCGCCCCAATCGAACAATATGGCGCTGCCGCGTTTAACCTTCCTCGAGCCTGGGTGGGCATGAGGTAGCGCACTATTAGGCCCTTCCGCACAAATCGTCGGAAATGAGGGCTGAGACGAGCCTCGCTTCTTCATCTCGTATTCCAAACGAGCCGCTAACTCAAGCTCCGTTTGCCCAATCCGAATCGACCTTCGCATAGCCATAAAAGCCTGCTGAGCGACCTTAATAGCCCGCTGCAGCTCTTTCAGCTCATGCTCATCCTTGAGACATCTCATATCCTCAAGGATCGACGGAGCGTCCGTGAGTTTGGTGGTCTTGGCCAACTTGTCGATGGTTCGATAGTCGGCCAAGCTCAGTCCGTCGGTTTGGACCGCGACGCTACGAAGCTTTAGCGTCTTACACACTTTGGCGATTTCGTCGTTGAGCAGACCCTTTCGCATCCACCGGGTCGTCCAGGGACATTCCTGATTGATGCACTCGTCGAATCGGCCATCACTGATCAGATGCACATCATTAGCCAAGACGAGCACAGCCGAATCTTCGCCAGTAAATCCGATCAGATAAAACGCATCCATCGGCTTGCTAATCAGCATAGCCGCGATGCCATGCTTTTTCATCAGCCGCCGACACCTAGCCAACCGCCCCTTAATGAGCGGCGACGGGCCAGCGAATTTGAGCTTTTTCTGTGTCTTCTTAGCCATGGTCTTCCTTACGCTTATTATAAGCGAGGGTTGCAAAAAATCCTAGCACAACCGCCGTTATTTCAGTAAAGGCAATAGCCCCATACATGGTATGATGCGACTTATGGGCTGGGGTGTCAAAACGAGGGGAAAATTGACTCGTTGACGCCTGCAATGTCAAGGCATACCGTTATCTTTAGGCCACAGGGATCAGAAGATTCGCTGGACGATTTCACAGACAACCATTTACGAGATTTATTCATGCCGACATCACATAACGCTAACATCGGGCCGATTCAATTTGGTAAAGGGGTGGCCCTGCCGCTTATCGCCGGGCCGTGCGTGATTGAATCTCGCGACCACACGCTCAAGCTAGCCGAGGCCATCAAAAACATCTGCGTCGAGCTTGGCATCCCGCTCATCTTCAAGGCCAGTTTCGACAAGGCGAATCGGTCCAGTATCAAGAGCTTTCGCGGGCCTGGAATCGATGAGGGGCTAGCGATACTTAGCGAGGTGCGTGCGCAGCTTGACGTGCCAGTTTTGTCGGACATTCATTCACCCGAACAGGCGAGCGTAGCCGGTGAAGTGCTGGACTGTTTACAAATCCCGGCCTTCCTTTGTCGGCAGACAGACCTACTCGCAGCCGCGGCGGCGACTGGGAAATGTGTCAACGTCAAGAAGGGGCAGTTCATGTCACCGGAAGAAATGAAAAACGTAGCGAATAAAGTCAAGGAATCCGGCTGCGAGAATTTATTGCTTACCGAGCGCGGCACGTTTTTTGGATATCATAGATTGGTCAATGACTTTACGAGCATACCCAAGATGCAAGAATTCGCGCCGGTAGTCTTCGACGCCACGCATAGCTGTCAATTACCCGGCGGCGCAGGCACGCTAAGCGGTGGGCAGCGTCAGTACGTTGGCACGCTAGCCTCAGCAGCCATCGCGGCTGGTGCGGATGCGATGTTTATGGAAGTACATGATAATCCCGACCAAGCGAAAAGCGATCCGGCGACAGTATTTCCGCTGGATCAGTTAGCGACTTTGCTGACGCGATTGAAAAGAATTTCTAAGGCTGTTCGAGAATAATCGATATGATTTTCGTTTTCTATTTCATGTTCGATTTCAAGAGTTGATCATCGACTCCCATCAGTAGCTGGTTACAACCTGCCCGGTGACACGGTTGAGAGGATTATACATTGAGCAGATTAATATCCATACTTTGTGGAGCAGGCATTGGGCTAACGCTATTGGTAGTAGCTCTTGGTGCGGCGGGCGGGGGCCATGGGAGCAACGCCCTTGCTGTCCTCTTCTTTGCTCCAGTTGCACTTCTTAGTGCCCCATTTGAGATATTTTCTGAATTGCCCGTAGGCCTTTGCATTTTATGTGGCGCATTTCTTTATCCGGCATACGCTATTCTACTGCACTGGGGGTACCGAAAAAGTTACGGAGCAAAACTCGTCGGCTTTGTGATGTTATTTCATATATGGGCATTGGGATGGACTGTTTTATTAATTCCATTCTTTTGGGGATCAGACAATGTCGGTGCGACCACTCTGGTATTCGTCACGATCGCCTTCACGCCACTCGTCATCGCAATTTTGGCTGTAGTTTACGTTGTATTGAAATACCCTATTAGCAAAGACGAATGCAAACAAAGTGGAAAACACTGTAGACAATGTAGCTATAACCTTACTAGCAATGTATCAGGAAAGTGCCCTGAGTGTGGCACACCGGTGCAATCCAAACCTGATTTAGACTATGGGGTGTCGTAAACCTGATATGGGGATGTTGGCCGTGTGGCCCATGTCCTTCTTTTTTGGAAATGGGCCGTCCGACCATTACTCACATATACCACCCTGAGGAGGCACGCAGGTTCCTGATAAGCATCCCGTCACACCGGAGCCAAATGATGTACCAGCAAAGCCACTCACCGCACGAAGAATATCTCCACCACTAACGATTCCATTCGGTACCACTCCCTCGGCTGGGTGGCATGCCCAAGCCACCCTATTCGACCACCCTACAGTATGCTTGCTATATTTCATGGCCATATGCTCATCTATCCAACGCGGGAATGTTTTCTACATCCGGAATGATGGGCACATCTTGTTGGCCGTCGAAGTATCCAGCACTTGACCAATACCAATCTTCTGGCGTAGCTACTAGCTCGCGTCGAACGGGATTGGCATGGATATAATCTATTGTTGCGTGAATGGTCTTTGGACGCGTGAGGTTACGATCATATCCTCCGCCCCGTTGCCAGAAGCGATGCGCCACTTTCCCACCGGGCTGCTGGTCGCGCATGAGGCTCAATGAATCTGGCGAGTGAGATCGAATGTACTCTATCGCCTTACGCGTGACGGGCTGCTTGATGTCCGCCAGGATCGCACTAATCGAATAGTCATCTGATTTCGGGTAAATTAATAGGTGAACGTGATCGGGCATCAGAACGTAAGCCCACAAATCGAATTCGTGCTTCTTGCGAGCCGAATCCAGAGATTCAACAAACCAGCAGCAAGCGCGATCGCGAGAGAGGAATGGATGTCGTTGGAAGCACGTAAAGGTCAAAGAATGGGCGTCGCCAGGTACGTTGTACCGTTGGCATGTCTTTCTCTTCGTGCGATCTTGACGCTATGATGATTCCGCTGGTGCGCTCATGATTGTATATGGTACCATGACGTTGACGCGCGTTCCATGCCCGCGCCTGGTGGCTTGGGCATGCCACCCAGTTCAGGCATGCAACCCATTCCGAGCATGCCACCCAGTTTGGAAATACCTCCCATTTCGGGCATGCCGCCCAGGGAATACTAGCGATTAATTGCTATTGGCTATTTTGATTACGGATTTTCTTGAACGCGTTCGCTAGGTCTTGCTGACGGCGCTGTTGCAAATCTTGTGGCAATTCGTCGAAGCCTATTAGCCATTCTATGGTGGTTCCGTCTTTGAGGGGGACGATTATTTTACCCGCATAGCCACTCCGCATCGGGCCATCTTGCGCTGGCTCTATGGTAGCTGTGGCGGATGATTCTTTGGGGTCAAAGAAGACCACGCCCTGCGGTGTGAGCAAATAACCCAGACCAGTGTAGGCGGCGATTCTTTCTAGTACGCGCTCGGCTGTTTCATCTACTACGTTTACGGAAAATCGCTGCTGCATGTGCTGCGGTAAACAAGCTAACGCGGCTGGTTCTGCTTTCACGGTTACGCCAACGGCTTGGCCTAGGGCTTGCAATGCGTCGATCAAAGGCCGGCCATTGTACTTGAGCGTGATGCGCATTTGTAACTGACGGCGAAGCTGTTGATCGAACGACCCTACGACCACGACTTGATCCTCTAACCACCAAGACCAACCTAGCTGGTCACACGCTACCTGCAACACTTGGTCGCCGCTGCCGGGGCCTATGGTTCGTAGCGCTGAGGCTAAATCGTCCCATGCGCCAGCGGAAGCTACTCTTATTTGCACGATAGATTTGAGCGATTCTAGTGACGCCTTATCGACACCGGGCGTTAGCGCAGTTAATCGTTGCAACAATTCCAACTCCGACCACGTGGGCGGTCTACCTAGTTCATAAATTGCTTGCAGCGGTACGATTTCTATGTTTCGTTCGTGTACTTCGAAGGTCATACCTAATGGGCCAAACAGTTTTTTTAACCCTTCTCTGAGCGGTAAATTTGCAATGTCCACACGTTCAATGATCGTATCGCGTCCATGGGGGACTAGGGCCATGACTTCAGGGGACATGCGAATGGTGACGCCGGTCTGCTGGATAATCTTATCCATGGCATCTGCTAGGCGAACTTTGTCTAGGGTGATGCGGGCTGGCTCGTCTAGCGCCTGCTCGATCAACGAACGCGTCGCCTGCGTTGCTGAAACAACGCTGGTGAATAAACAGAGAAATATTAATATATTGACTTTCATAACTTGCATTCCATTATACACGTGCGGTTCATCCTTTTTAGTGATCTCGGACTGACAACACTTATTTCAAACGCCATTCCTCTACAGCGGCGGCGCGGGCGCATGGTCAGAAGCCATCGATTCTGCACCTACGGAAACAAAAGAGATACGTGACCGATTATTTGCGGTATCGTCTACCGCGATCGGCTCTCTACGAAACGATACCAAGGCTACTGCGCTATCCAATGAGGGACGATGATTCGCCTGAATCGCAGGGCCAATTGAGACAATCGACGTCGGCGCGTTTGCGAGTTCTTGCCAAGGCACCATGGTCACCACAAGCGTAATGGCGGCCGCTGCGGCTAACGGCATCGCCGCTGATAGCCAACGAAATCGAGCCGGTCGAACATCGGCGTTCGACGCAATCTTTTGTAGCACGTCCTGCGTGAAATCTTCTTCGGCCCACGATGTTGGCAACTTGGTCGCGTTTTGAATTAATGCATCAACGCGATCGAGATTTGCGTCGTCGTATGCACAAGTTATTCGATCTTGAATCGTTTGTTGAAACGTCACCCAGTCAATGTCCACCGCCTCGTCCCGGATCGATTGGACTAGCTCGTCCACATCCTGCATCGCTTCCATATCGCTTAGATGCTGCCCAAAAATTTGTCGCTGCGCCTGCGTAAGCGGTTCATTCAACGCGCGAGAGGCCAGGAATTCTGGGTCATTCGGGTTGTATTTGTCTTCTGTGGACATTAGCTTATCTCACCGCTCGCTTCATAACTGGTCTGACAACAACGCTCGCAATTTTTTTCTCGCCTGAAACACATTCCATTTCACTAGCTCGACGGAACATTCAACAATCTCAGCTACCTGCTTTTGCGGCAGCCCTTCAACACTGAACAAAATCAGTGACAGCGCCTGCTTTTCCGGCAGCGTCGCGATGGCCTCGCGCACTAAGCGGTGCATCTCTTGTCCCTGCTCAACGTCGACATCGTCTGGGGCGACGAGTCGAAACTTTGTGGCAGGGTCCGGCGCGTCCGTAACTGTCGAGAAATCTCCGTCTAGCGATACGGCTTTTCGAAGGCTTCGTGCGCGTCGGAAATTTAGCGACAGATTTCCAACGATTCGCAACAACCAAGAGCCGAACTTGTCGGCGTCTTCCAACTGTCCCAAGCTACGAAACGCTTTCACGAAGGCGTCCTGAGCGACGTCGCTGGCGTCTTCTATATTATTGAGGAGTCGATAAGCGACCGAGACGGCCCGGCGTTGATACGCGCGAACAAGCTCCGCGAAGGCGTCCGCATCCCCCCCCTGCGCTTTGTTGACCGTGGCTCGCTCTGACGCTTTTGACTCATCCAATTCGTCGCGACTCCATCGTCTTCTATGGTATTAGACACGCGAATGCCTTGGCCGTTAGACGTTATTTGTTGATTCCATTCCTAAATCTTATCTGCATTAGCCGCACTTGAAGAGCCTTGGCGTCCGAAAACTGGCTCTAGGTGTCCGTAATCACGCATGTTAGCCCGTTTGTGAGCATATGTGAATCCGCGTGTGCCTGATTAACTTGTGGCATGGGTTCATTATTGGGTAACAGACCAAGGGTAAGCTGGGGCTTACCCATGCCACCCTGGAAAATGCACTTCGAAGTTTATGCCAGCTGGGGGGATTATTTCGATGGACTGCTTAGCCACCCCAAGGCGGCGTGCGCCAAACTTGTGATTTTTACAAAGTTTTAGACCAGACGTACAGTATTCGCGAATTGTTGTCTGCGCTGACGTGTACGAATGATTGATACACCATATGGAACTAATACACGAAATTGATCCGTGCCGCTTGGCTATCACTAACCTACGCCGAAAAGGAAAACGGGTGGGGCTGGTTCCCACGATGGGTGCGCTTCACACTGGCCATCTATCGCTGGTCAGGACAGCTCGTGATATGTGCGACGCTGTCGCGGTCTCTATTTTCGTGAACCCTACACAATTTAGCCCGGGCGAGGATTATGACGCTTATCCGAAAACGATGGAATCCGATCTTGAGGCCTGCCGTTTGGAAGGGGTAGATTTCGTTTTCTCACCGAGTGTAATCGCGATGTATCCAGGCGATGCGGATCAGACGAGCGTCCACGTAGCAGGGATAACCGAAGGTTTATGCGGCGCTAGCCGGCCTGGACATTTTGATGGCGTGACAACCGTTGTGAATAAACTATTCAACATTATCCCCGCAGATGTGGCTTACTTTGGTGAGAAGGACTATCAGCAACTGATGGTGATAAAACGTATGGTTGACGATCTTAACCTGCCGATTGAGATTGTTGGCTGTCCGATCGTTCGGGAGCAGGATGGGCTGGCGATGTCCTCTCGCAATGCCTATTTGAGTGGCCAGCAGAGGGAGCAGGCGCTTTGCCTGAGCCGGTCGCTGATGGCTGCTACGGAGGAAATCGCATCAGGTGTGGTTGACATAGATGGGCTTTGTGATGGCATTCGGGAGGCCATCCTGGGCGCGGGGCCGGTAGAGATAGATTATGTCGAGATTGTCGACGCATTCACACTTACGCCCCTGCGAGAATTTGATAGGCCAGCTCGAATATGCTTGGCGGTGCGTATTGGCCGGTGTCGCCTGATTGATAATGTCGGCGTGGACGTACCTTTGTGATCCGCTTACTATAACGTGAGTACCCGATATCTTTGTTTTATTAAGAAGTTTATTATATGCATCCTGAATTGTTTACTGTTCCGATTTTGGACGTCTCGGTCAAGACATACGGCTTCTTTTTGACGGTTGGCTTTCTCTCGGCTGTCTGGTTTGCGATGCGGCGGGCGCATCGTGTGGGGGCTAACCCGGACCGCGTGCTGGATGCTTCATTCCTATCGCTGGTATTCGGGGTGGGCGGCGCTCGGCTGTTTTATGTCATGCACTACTGGCAGACCGATTTCGCTTTTCGCGATAACAAATTTTTCGCAGCTATCGATATTCGCGAAGGCGGGCTGGAATTTCTCGGCGGGTTGATCGGGGCCGTGGTTGCGGTATGTAGCTATCTTTGGATGAAAAAACTTTCCATTCGTTTGTACCTCGACATTCTGGCACCCGCGACGATGTGGGGGCTGGGCTTTGGTCGACTGGGGTGCTTTTTTAATGGATGTTGTTTCGGCGGACTTTGCCTGACACCTGGACAAACCGTGCCCCAATATCAATGGGCGGTTCAGTTTCCATATGGCAGCCCGGCTCATTCGCGTCAATGGGAAGAACGGAAATTGAGTGTCCCGGCGGAGCTTATTACGACCAGCAGCGCGGGTAGTCATTTGCTCCCGGCTTCTATTCTTAACATGCCGATCGAAAAGCGAGAGAAGCCCAGACTCGACGTGCAGCGACTTGAAGAGGCCTTGGCTGAGGCGAAACGTAGCGATCCTGACGGTGAAGACACGCGAAAGATTGCTGCCAAACTTAAACAAGCAAAGGTGAAGCTCCGCTCGGTTGGTCAGGCGTTGCAACTTGCTCAGCTTGAATTGGCTCAACGATATCCTTCTCGACAACATCCCGAGCGTGGGTCTTCTGTGACCGAGCTACAACAGCTCGCTCAAACAAGTTTGTCATTGCCGGTGCATCCGACGCAGCTCTATTCATCTATTCACGCTTTTATTCTATCAGGATTACTGTCTGCGATATTTTATATTCGCAAGCGTCACGGGCTTGTCATTATCCTCATGTTCATCATGTATCCGATAGCTAGAATTCCGCTGGAACTTATTCGGGTGGACAACCCGCCGGATGTCGCGGGCTTCTTAACTATCTCGCAGTTTGTCAGCTTAGTGATGACTACGATTGGGCTAATTTTTGTATTGTTACTTTATAAAATGTTGCCCGAACAATCTCCGATGGTAGCTAGAGAGATGAAAGAGATGGCAATTGCTGCGGCGGAGTTGGAAGCTTTGGAAAAAAGCGAAGGACAACGCGCGTAGCGGGTTTGGCTTATATTTTTACGCACATTGACATTCAATTACTGCGTAAGCCACTGCGTGCGACTCGCGTTGCACACGTCGATGATCTAGGCAGGCCAACCCTCCACCAGTAGGCGAAAGAACGACTTGCCCTACGTACTGGATTCCCGCCTGCGCGAGAATGACTAGGGACTTAGACCCACATTAACATCTGAAGACCGCGCAAGCTCCCGATGAGTCGGGATTTTATTTTGCATGCGGCTCGTTTGGCGAGTATTGACGCGACACATTCTTGTTGACTGGTGACAGAATTAATCTGGGGCTGGCGGGGTTGGTTCTTCCTGATCATCTGGGGTATTCTCTTCTACGGGCACCGAAGGATCGAACGGTTCCTCTGCTTCGGGTAGGCTTCCAAGCGACTCGGCGGATGCTAACGGCACAGCTAATTCAATGGCCCCGCCGTCACGGGACAATCTTATTTGTAAATCCTGACCAGCGGGGATCATGTATATTTGCTTGGCTAAGTCGGCATAATTTCGCAGGTTGGAACCATTTATCGCTTCAATTATGTCACCCGGCAGCACGCCAGCATCTCGCATGGGTGAAGGGTCCGCAATCGATTGAACTACAACGCCAACGCCGGGAACACTGCGTACTTGTATGCCGAGCCAGCCGCGTTGGAATGAAACGCCGGCCATGAGCTGGGGGACGATGAGTTTTATGCGTGACTCTGGAACGAGAAAACCAACGCCGCAGTCGTACATATCCACGCCGGCTAATTCTCCAGCCCGCTGGGCCATGGGCACGGCGATGCCAATTACTCGGCCAAACACATCGCACACAGGGCCACCGTAATTGGCGGGTGAAAGTTTTGCGTCGGTTTGGATGGCATTACCTTGCATTCGATTTTTTGCACTGATGACACCGACCGTCACTGAAGGTTCCCGGCCACCAAACCCTAGGCCTAATGCGATCGCCCACTCACCGACCTGAACATCTTCATCCCTTCGCCATGTAGGTAGCGGCAAACCATCGGCGTCCACTTTGAGCAGGGCTAACTTTCGCACATGGTCACGAGCGACTAAGTCCGCAGCTAAACGCCGCCCATCTGGTAGCGTGACGGAAATAAGGGCAGGCTCTCTCGCAAAATTGAAGCTGCTTGTGAGGATGTATCCGTCGCGGGAATAAACGATGCCTGTCGCTGGGCCATCTGCGATGACAAAGCCGGAGCCTAACGTATCGCGAAACGGATTTTGCAATCGTCTCTTACCTTTTTTGATGTCGTCATTGTCCAGGTTTAACTGCGCCCCGGGCTGCGTACCGCCTACGGTGTCGATGCGCACGAGATAAGATTTCATCGAAGCCGCGACGTTGCGAAATGTCTGTTGCGTAGCCATCAACAAAGCCGTGTCGTCATCAGCTTTTTTCTGCGCATCAGCGTAGGCTGATGGCGATTGGCAACTTATCAATAACAATAGGATTAGTATGGTCCGGGGATTCATGGCTGAGTCTTTGCCTCTGGCGGTTCGATATGGATCGTCAAAATACTTCGCTTTCGCCGGATGATTAGCTCAATCGATTCCGCTGGGTCTCTGGCCTTGATGCGCTTGTCGAACTCTGATACATCAGAAACTTCGTGATCGTTTACCGATAAAATCAAGTCGTCTTTTCGAAGGCCTGCACGCTTAGCCGGTGAATTTCTGACTACGCGATCGACAAAAGGAAGCACCGTGCGAAAGCCTGTGTGGCTGATGCGTATGCCTGGGTCGAAAGGCTCGACGACTGGTTTTGTGATAAGCTCGCGCGTGCCATCCGGAGACGCTTGCGTGGCTTGCAGGTAAAAATCGGCTAGGACGTCGTAGGGGATCGCATAGTTGAGGTGGGTGTGTGTTCGGTTGGAGATCACCAATCGGCCTATCATACCTACCAATTCACCTTGCAAATTAACCATGACACTTCCGGGGCTGCCGGGATTGCTGGTAATGGCGTCGATGAGCAATACGTCGCCGGTGTAGCGAAAGTCTTTGGACCGTCGCCGTGCGTCTAGGCGCGTGCGGGCGGAGAAAACGCCGTGGGCAAGTGACATTTGTTCAGCGCCATCAGCTATCTTAAAGGGGTTGCCCGCCGACACGATCCAATCGCCGGGGAGCAGCGGGTGGTGGCATGATTCCGATGGCAACTCTTGGCAAGAGAAATCATAATGGGGTAGTGGGCCAATGGGTTTATTTTTTGTCGATGCATCTGCGTCGTCAGGCCATTTCAATTTTAACAAAGCTAGCTGTTGGTCGGTATCGCGTTTAATCAGCTCAGCTTCAAAACGCTGGCCATTGGCGGTGACCGCACGAATACGATCGCCCGAAATTATAAGCGATAGGACAGTGACGATGTATCCGTCTTCCGAGGCGATGATGCCCGTACCGTATCCCACCTGTTGCCCTGCACCTAAACCATAAAGTTTTACGGCACGCTGTTGGGCGGTTTGGAAGGCATGGTCGAAACCGCCAGCGTAGGTTTTAGGCGTGAGGAGACACAAAAAAGCGCTGGACAAAAAAATTGCAAATAACATGTTGCGCAAGACTAGGCCGTTCGGCGCTTGGAGATTCTTATGTGTTCGAAGCTCCGCGCGAGCTGAAGCCCGCGGCTCGTTGGGGATGGGTTGCTTGGTTGTGTTATGCTTGTTGTAGATCACGGTAACACTTTCCAATCACTCATAGAATCATCAAATCGATATCCCTGACCTCGGACGTGTATGGTGTGTGGCAATCGCACACCGGCCACCAATTGATAATTTGAAAAATGCATGGTTCCTAGCGTTCCCGCTTGGTCATGCCAGATCACAGCACGGCGAAGTTCATGGGTTTTGGTGTCGAAGGCCAAGCGAACGACCGCGCCTTTTTCTAAGGGTGAAATAAGTTCTTCGACTTCGCTCGAAACAATTTCTGTAGCCGCAAACTCGTCGGTAAAAAACATGTCGACAGGCGACTCGCTGCCATCGTCAAAACGATAGCCTACATTGGCTCCGTCGTGATACAGCGCCATCGGATTTAGAGAATCTGCAGACTGAAACAACCGCTGATATACCAGATGCAGTACCGAAAGAACGCGACGCTCGAACGAGCGAATATCCTGGCTACGCCGGCCATCGTGATTGAGAACCTGAATTTCCGCGGCATCGACCTCCATGAGCCTAGCCGGCTGACCTTCTTCGTCGTATTCCTGCAGCAATAACGCCCCTTCGTTTGTAGCTTGGGCATCGTACGCATCGAGCGTTTTCCATGTCGATCTCATGCTTTCATCGTAGGTGCGGCAGGCGTGCCATTGGTATTTTGTCGCAACGGTACCCGCAGCTTTGACGCCGACGGCTTTTCTAAAGGCCCAGATCACGCGATCCACTTCTCTCCCATTGGCTTGGCCATCCGGAAAATAGGCACGCTGCATGTGCGGCGCTACTGGACGAAGGGGTACGACGGTTCGACCGGGTCGTCCATTACGCTCGAAATCGATGAGTAGATTCCAATAGCCTGGATAGGTGCCGAGTAGGCTTACGAAATGGTTTGACGATGTTATGGGCGTGGTGCCGATGGCGACGATGCGATCGCCGCGTCGCAAACCGGCTTCGTATGCAGGGCCAGCGCTGCGGATTTCGTCGATCACCACGACCTGTCGATCTTCTTGGACAGTTGCTTCAAAAGATCCATGCTGCGCGAGACCGCCAGCCCGAAGCAGTGGCATGAAGCGACGAATCTGGTTGCTGGTGATCGCATAGCCAAAACCGACGTTGAATCGACCTCGGGTGTTGATCGAGATTCGGCCATTGATTCCAATGACTTCGCCATTTTCGTTAAACAGAGGGCCACCCGAATTTCCTGGGTTAATCGGTGCGTCGATTTGAATGCAGTCGGAATAGGTCAAGTTGCCTTTCACGCCCCACTGGTACCGGTGAACACCCGTCACCAACCCTAACGTTAGCGAGGGATTTTCATCTTCGGTTAGGCTAAACGGATTTCCCAGGGCCAAGGCGGTGTCACCCACGCGAACTTGGCCAGAGTCTCCAAGCGGTGATAAGGGGAACGTGTCACGGCCTGTGAGCTGGAACATCGCGACGTCGCCGATGGGGTCGATGCCTAATACGTGAAGATCGTAGCGCTGGCCATCACTCAGTCCGCCGAATCCGCTGCGCGAACCTAACATGCTGGCGACGACGTGATAATTGGTTAAACCAAAGCCGTTTTCGTCGATGAGAACGCCAGAGCCTCCGCCTCGCTGCTCATTGTTGTAAATGGCTACGACGCTTGGTGTGACTCGATTGACGACTTGGATTCTTTGCCGCTGAGCTTCTAACACGACGTCGGGCACGTGGACCAGTGGCGACGATGGTTGAACTGTAGTGTCAGCAAACAGGCTGGTTGTAGAGCAGACATAAAGCACCACTAGCGTCAACAGCAGTGGCGACAAATCTATCCGGGAAAAACGTGTCATAAATCTATTGCGCTATCTACTGAGTGTTGGTTGATGTTTCTGACTGAGAAGGATTTTTGATAAGTCTAGCACCCGCCCAATCGGCGTGGTCGGCTAAGTCTAATTCGTCTCCGTAATCAACTAAAAGGGTCAAGACATTGACACTTGATATGTCTACGCTAACCAGGATTGGTTGATCTGTTCCATGTACCAGGCCGCTGTCGAATAGAATCTTCTCGTCGCCGAGGACTTGAAACACAACGTTGCCACGCGGGGCTACGCTGTCATCTAAGCCAATGATTGAGACGAAAAGGTCGTAGGATTTGTTCACATCAAAACTTACGCGCGTGCGGCTATGGACGCCTAATCCTTTTTCGTACTCGATACCGCCGAGGCGTAAGGGGTGCATAGCCACGGTTCGATCGCGACGTATGGGCCAAGGTCGGTGAATGCGTCCTTCTATAGTTTCAGCAAGAGAAGAAATATCGCTGAGGTAAGTAATGCGGCGACTGAAGAATTTTATCTGCTTAACAAGATCGATGGGCAGCGAAAGCTGGAAAGGCTGCGAAAGCTTGCCGGCTACGTTAGTGTCAATAATTAACTGACGCTTATCTAACCGATTCACTTGGCCAATGATGGAAGAGCCGTCCGCTAAATCGATGCGTTGTCCAGAATTCTTGCTGGGTGGGCCAGTCCCGGCGAAGACTATCCCGAATATTTTATCTAGCTTAAACAGACGTTCGCGTTCGCTAAATACAAAACTGCCATCGCGCGGGCCCAGTGAAGATAGCCTGCCTCTCATCACCTGGGCCTTGTCATTACTTCTCGTAATTAAGACATCATTACCGGGCAACGGCTTGTCTAAGGCGTCGAAAAAAAGCTGGGCAGATGCGGCGAAGCCGTCGGCATGAGCGAGCTTCACTCCGGCTAAGGTTTCATAGGGTAAAGTGATTGACGCGCCCCACAGCGTGCGCACGACAATGGCATCTTCAACACTGTCTAACAACTCCGCGTATAAACGGCCTCCGTCTGCAAGGAAGACGGTCACATCGCCCTTTTTTGCCTGTGGCGTAGCTTCAAAAGTGATAGACATCAACTCATCGAAGCTAAGCATTGGCCGGGTCGCATCGGCTGCGAGCTGCACCTCATCGTTCGTTATCGCGATGAGACGGCCTACTATTGGATGTCCATCGATATATAGCGCGCTTGCAGTTATCGTTTGGGCGCGAGCCAAGGGCGCGGCACAGAGGACTATACTAGCGGCGACGGTGATGAGACTAAGGTTTCTTGGCCAATTCTTCATAATATTGTTCTACTAGCTGGCGGTAACGGCTTGGGAAGCTATCGCGTAGGGCTTGGAGAATTTGTTCACGCTGTGCGGGCGGCATCGAACCCCAGCGGTCTGCAGGATTCGCTCTACGCCCTTCGCGAAGCATACCATCTTTGGCATCGCCGCCTGAAAGTTTTCCTTTCTCCATAGGCTTATCCTGAGGTTCTGGTTTTCCGGAACCATCCTTTTCTTGCTGTTGCTGTTGCTGTTGTTGTTGCTGCTGTTGTTGTTGTTCTGATTCACTGCTGCTGCTACTGCTGCTGTGCTCATCTTCCTCAGCACCGTCGATTAGTTTTTCGAGCAACTCGATGATGCGCGTCTGTCGCTGCTGAACGGGTTCATCGGCTTCGCCGAATGCGAGGCGGCGACGCGAGAAGCCCATTAGATCTACCACATCCCCCATACTTTCGGGTTTTCGGCCTGCTAACTCGGCCAACATTTGCTGGGCGGTAATGATGAGCCTTTGCGAAGCGCCGGTGTAGGTTTTCAAAAAGTTGTCCAGAGTTTTATATGCCTCTTCATATTGCATATCGGATAATAAACACGCGCCCCGAAGAAATGCTATCTCTCCCGCATCGTAGGTATAGGTAGACAAATCCCAATCGGCGCTTTCGTATACCTTCTCGATTAATTCGCCGGCTTCGCGCATACGTTCCATCGCGACGAGCGATTTAATTTCGTACACCACCGCGTGCGTGGACACGAAAGGATTTTCAGAGGTTCGCAATTCCTTGAACAATTGCACAGCTTGCATATAGTCGTCCGCATCGAACGCATCCAACCCCTCGCGAAATGTGGGTACTAAGACAGAAAGTCCTTGGGCGAGAAATTCTGCGCCGTCGCAATCGTCGCAGGCTTGCCAAGTGGTTTGGATCAAATCGCGAGCTTTGGCAGGCAGTGATTCGTCTGCGGCGACGCGTTCAACAAATCGGTCGGCTGGACTTGCCCAGGCTATGGCGCCTGAATCAAGGGCTATGACAGATGTCGCCAAGCAAGCCGTCCATAACAATTTCGATATTTTCAAAGTATGATTCGTATGCGATGATGTGACTATCATGGCGTATCTACCCTCTCACGCATTTCCTTAGCGACCCCTTCGGTTTCTAGCTGACGCGAGGAGGTGGCCTTTAGTTGTAATAAAAGTGCATCTTCTGGCTCATCTCCGGCTTCGTGGGCATTGTGAATGGCTGTGGTTCTCGAGTTAATGCGTAACTGCATGGACTTCAATAGCTTTAGCTCACCGGAAAGCGGTAAGAGCGAATCGTCTTTCTTTCCTTTTTGTTGTTGACCCTGACCACCGCCCTGCTCTTCGTTTTCTTGCTGCATTTTTTTGACGGCATCAAGCAACTGCTCGAGCGCATCGATGATTTCCTGTTCGATGGCTTGGGTCAACATGCCAGTCCGCAATAAGCTAAGGCGCTGCGATACGGACTGCATATCTTTTGTAATTTGTTCTACCACATAAGGGAACACAATGGTCGTGCCATCTTCATCTAAAATATGCGCACAGCTAGCCGCCTGTTCTGAGAGTGCCCCCTGCTTGGCAGAGAGTTCTGCGATTTGAAGTTTTTCTGGCCTTTTGAAGGCGTCGCGGCCAATATGATCCAACACAAGCGTCTCGGCGTTAATGGCCTTTTGCTTGGAAAGCAGCACGCGGAATCTCGCTTCCAAATGCCGCAAGGTCTCAGCTCGGTCTTCTTGGCGTAACTGACTCAACGCTTCTTCTAGCTCTAACTCCGCTAGTTGCAGCTCTTCAATCGCACGGTCCTGCTGAGGCAATGCTTCTTCGGACTTCTCTTGTTTCAAAGACTCAGCCGCATCCTTCATCTCCTGCTCGGCATTTTCGATATTTTCCAGGCCCGGAGGCTCTTCATCGACAGGTTCATCACTCTCATCTTGCTGCTGCTGTTGCTTGTCGGCTTGACCCTTTTCTCCTTGCTCGCCCTTTGGACCTTGTTTGCCCTTTTCGCCTTTTTTCCCTTTGGGGCTTTCCTCACCCTTTTGGCTCTCTTGGCCTTTTTGACTTTGAGGACTTTTCTGCCCTTGCTCGCTTTTTGAATCGCTTTTTGAATCGCTTTTTTTTCCGCTTTGCGATTTACCTTGTTGAGATTCACTGCCCGGCGATTGGCCGCTTTTCATCTGGTCGGCTAATTGTTCCGTTTCTTTAGACAACTCTTCTTGACGCTTGGCTACATCTTTTTTCTTTTTCTCTTGATCTAGTTTCTTCTTGGCTTGTTCTAGCTTCTCCTTAGCTTGATCGAGCGACTCCTTGGCTGATTGCTGTTGCGATTTTGTCGAAGATTCGTCGCCACTTTGCATACCCTGCTTGGCTTTGGACATGCTGTCTGACGCTTTGGATAGAGATTTTGAAGCCTGGCTAGCACTTTTTTTGGGAGAGTCCTCGTCTTGCTCAGCAGAATTTTCTTCCTTCATTTTCTCGGCGATTTTTTCCACCTGCTCAGCCAGCGCCTCTGCCTGCTCGGCTAGTGACTCTTGCTGCTGTTCAAGCGATTTTTCATCCGCTGCGCCATCACCCTTAGCAGCCGTATCTTTCGATAGCTTATCTTGTTGACCTCTAAGATTATCCAACTGCCCAAGTGCCTGCTCGATTTGCTGGCCAAGCGCGCTCTGAGAATCTTGTTGATCGACGTCATCGCGTAATGACCGCTGCTCTTTCAATAATCGTTGCACGCGTTCTTGATACGCTTTGAGTCGTTCGATTTCGCTGCGACGTTCATCGTTTTCACCGTCGCGCTGCATGAGAATGTTAAGCAGCGCATCTGCATCTTCAACCCATTTAGTTTGTGCATCCAGCGCATTACCTGAAGAACCAGCGTCATCTAACAAACGAATGATATCTTCGAGACGATCTTTTAGACCTAGTTCGCCGGACCGTTCGAGAACTTTAGCTAGCCGCTGGGCATTTTCCGGTTCGGTTTCGGAGAGTTCTTCTCGTAGCCGAAATATGCGATCTTGAAAACGCGTGTACCGATCGTGAATCATGCGCTGCTTTCGCGCGAGTGGTGCCTCCTCAGTGCCACCAGTTGGTGTATCCGGTCTTGGCTGAGGTTGGGCAAAGACTACTGACGTACCCAGGGTGAGCAGTATGAGTAGAAGCGGTGTTTTCCAGTATCGTGGATTCATGGTTTTCTATCCCAGCCCGAATACTTCAGCCCGGAGCTATTCATCATATCATAGCACCGGCTGCATCAATTGGCTGATTAATCTTCAAAAACGTCGTCTCCTCGCTTATCGAGCGAATCCTTCGTCTCGGTATGCAGTTCATTTTGCAATCGCATGATATCACGCAACATATTCACCAGCTCGTGATACCCCTCCCATTGTATCATGCCGTCCAGGATCGATTGCATTTTTCTTAAAATCACCTCCTGGTTCTTGTCTATCGAGCGATCCACCTGCCCTTGCGATTGTCTGGACCATCGCCTTATTTCGTCGGCAGCGTCGATCAAATCGCGGGTGGCCAGCGAAGTCAGCGGGGCGATAATACTACCCGCTAGGCGCTCGACTTCATCTTTAGTATCGAGCTGATTGATGCGTAGCTCGTCAAGAATCTGCTGAAACTGCTGGCGGACGATGTTGACCGAGCGGGCGAGGTTACGCTGCCGCCGTTCTAGCGGCGAAAGCAACTGGGCTAGCTGCGCGTTATCCAATTCTCCCCTGGCTTGCCTAGCGACCGTTAGTAGGTCTCCGCGAAGCCTCTCTTGGGAATGGACGATGCGCTGGAAGTCCAAGCGATATTCTTGTTCACGTCGGGAAAGCTCGGCTAATAGCTCATCGCGAGATACGATACGCAGTGTCACTACCGTTGCATCAGAAGTGCCCGGGCCTGTGACGTCGTTAAAATCTGATGCGTGAGCGCCCAGAAATAACCGATCACCTTCGACAGCCTCCGAGGCGAGGATGGGCCAATTCATTGTTGTTAAAAATTGCTTGCGGGCTGGCACAAACTCTGGCAGCGAAACCGGCATCTCTTCAGCGGTTTCGTCGTCCACCCGGTAGAACAATTCTAGCGTCGCTAGACCATATGTATCGCGACATTCCACCGCTATAGGCAAGATGGCCTCACGGGTGACCATATCGCCCACGCCCGGAATCCGTACCCGCACGAAGGGTGGCTCATCTTCAATCACACGAATCGAAAAACGCACCGGCCTTTTATTATCTAACCCAACCTGATCGCGCATTTGAAAATGATACGTGTCAGTTTCCTTAGGTGAGAAAGTGACGCGGGACCATGAATCATCTGCAGATTCGGTCTGCGACACCGGGCCATCTCCGTTCACCAACGAGATTTCTGCCAAGGACTTACTCGCCATCACCGCCAACGTCACCTGACTACCTTGAAGCACTTCGATATGCCTTTGACCATCGCCATGCGTCACGAGAGCTTGCAGACTATATGCAGGCGGATCAACCTGAATCTCCGACGCCGCGACGTGAGGCCTCTCCTCTAGCTTCGCCTCATACCAACGCGTGCGATCGTCTCCGCCACGTAGAGAGAATTGAAAATTCTCTTTCGCATCTTTGAATGTATAACGATACCGATACGCGCTGGCACTACCCACCGTCACCATCATCTCTCGGCCTCGCTTGCCTGATATTGTTTCGTAGTGAAATTCTACCTCGCGCGGCGGATCGCCTTCGGCATGGGCCTGAATAATCAAATCATCGCCGATCGCGCCGAACAAGACTTCTCCGTCTAGCTCCACGACCAGATGCGTGCGTTGAGGCCAGGGTGTTTTTTGTAATAGTACATTTCGCTCAAACCACATCCCTACCACTTCCGGCGCCAAAAACAAAGCTGAGGCTGACAGGGCGACTAAAACGATGAGACGGATGCTTACGCGGTGGGCATGTTGGCGATTGACCACGACGTCAAAATCTAAGCCCGAGACAGCAGCCGTGGCTTTATCAATCACGCTGCGCATCAAGGCTGGAGAATTCGACGATCGCTGAGGCATCTCGCCGCTTGAAAATCTCACTGCTGAAATCAATACCGATGATAGCTGGGGATAAGATCGCTCGACCAAATGAGCCGCTTCTGCTGGTCCCATTTTCAATCGCAAGGGTTTTAATAGTCTGCGCCAGGCAATGAAAAGTACGATCGCTAGCGCCGCTGCGCCGTATGCGAATCGCATACTCCATCGTAAGCCATGAGAGCCGTAATCCATCGCAAAACTTATGACGGATAGGACCAGCATCATTGCAGCCATTCGCATGATTGCGTCCAGCGTGACCAGCATTCGTAGCCGGCGCACCACGCGCATCAGCCGCGCACGAACGTGCTTGTCGAGATCAGGTTGGTTGGAATACGAATTACTCATAGCCATATGCACAAGGTCGAGTGTATCAGATGATAACCTATAACAGATGCATCCATTTCCGACAAAACCATTCAATAGACAGTAAACCAATAAGCAGCATTAGCGACCAACCATTGTCCCACAACGAGGTAGGCCGCGATCGTACGGATACTTCTTCATGACGATCCGGAATTAATCCTGGAATTTCATCAATTTCGTCAACCTCAAAATATTGCCCACCCCCAGATTGCGTCGCAAGCAGTTGCAAATCATCACGGGCCATTTGCGGGTTGAGTACTTCGATATTCGGCCTAGACACGCGGACTTCACGCGAGATCGTGGTCAATTCCGCCGAGTCACGTCCGGGCACCTGTACCTCAATACGATAAGCGCCATTGCGCGTGGGTACGAATCGTCCTTCGTACCAACCGGCTCGCTCGGACTGAGGCGTGAGTATAAAATCGCGTTTTTCTCCCTCAATTTCAAATGTCGCTTTGACTTCATTCTTACGCAGGGGTTCAAATTGCTGATCAAGCAGGCGGGCCGTGACCGTGACACTTTCTCCAATGGCATATCGATCGCGTTCCGTCAATAACAAACCACGCTTCGTGCCGCCCAACAATTTCCCCTCGGTGAGATAGCGTACCATTTGAATCCAAAAGCGATCAAAAGTTTCAACGCCGCTGCGCCGCCAGCGCCACGTTCCATCAAAAGCCAAGAAGCCGCTACGTCCTGCGCCGACAAACTGAACCGCCGCTAGCACGTGCCCGCCCCATGCGTGCCTCATGCGCGGGTCACCGTGTCGCATCAGCACCGTAGCCGCAGGCTTAGCCCGCAAGACTGGATAATGCCAATAGACAAAACTCAACCCCCGCCACGCCAGTTTAGTAGCTACCGCGTCATTGGCTAAGCGTAATATATTATGATGAAACGACGCCTCTGGAATTTCTATGGGGGCAGGCTTTGTTTGATAATGACCAACACGATTAAGCACCAAATCCGCCTCTGGGTCTAACACAACCGGCAGCAAATCATGCAGCGCGGAAAGCGAAGTCTCTCGAAGAAATATGGGCGAACGAGCACGGGCCGCAGCGTATAATAAGCCGCCGCCGTGCTCAGCTACAAACCGATCGGCTAACTGTGCCCAGGCCTGGTCGAATTCAGATGCGTCGGGGTCCATGAGAATAATGGCATCGTATTCGAAAAGCTCCTCGGCTATGCGAGGAAGATGATCGATCACTGTATTGCCATCTCGCACCGAACTCAAATCAGCCGATTGCAACCAACAGCTGACGTCTATCGTCTCGTCGCGCTCCAATAGTCGGGTAAGAAACCGGTAATCCCAACTAGGCCCGCCCGATACAACCAACACCCGTGTCCGCGCATCAATCACGTTAACCGTAACTTGTTGACTATTATCATCAACCACCGATTCGGCTTCTATATTGGGAACACGCACCGTATAAATGTATCGACCGACACGATCTTGTCGCCGCTCAAAACTGACAGACTCCGACTCGCCGGTGCTGAGTGTCAGACTGCGCGTGTCCACGACCTTCTCACTTCCCGTAGTGACATGCTTCTCCAACAGTTCAACCAATATCGGCTCACCATCGACACCCTCCGCGATGACCTTCGCAGTCACGGCAAAAGGGTCGCGTTGAAGCGCGTTTTCAGGTGCTAAGGTTTCGGTAATGCGGACATTTCGGGGCGGCGACGCATCCCCCACCCCCACTGCATGTACCGCGATGTTCCGCGCTTTGGCATATCGCGCGATTTCCGCTGCATGAGCTCCCTCGTTAAACCCACCATCAGACAGTACCACCACGCCAGCTAACGGCGCGCTGCCCAATGATTCTACGGACAGTCGAAGCGCGCGATCTAAATTTGTCACCGGACCAGCCGATGTCATCTCCAATGCAATATCATTGGCCTTGCCCGTGGGTGATTCATCTTTATTTTCACTAGCCGATGTCGCGAGCGATTCCCGCTCACCTGAAGAATGAATGGTTCCGCGCAGTTCAGGCTCATTACTAAACGAATACACTTTAACGCGATTATTCTTGGCCAATTCGGTTAGCCACCCGCGATCGTCAGCCGTCAACATGGTATCAACGATTTCGCGACGGCGCACACCCTGCGACGGATCTGCTGAGACAATTGATGTCAACCGGCTGGCAGCTTCCGGTGTGCGATAGGTGTCTGCTATGTCCATGCTCGACGAATCATCGACCAGGACAAGCGTGTAAGAATCTACCCATTGCCGCACGATACGCACGCTGACAGGCTCTAAAAGAATAATGGCTAAGATTAGCAACACACTACAACGCAACAGGCCTAGCACGATTCTCGAAGTGGACGACGCGCCGCGACGACCTTCACGCCGATACATGGTCATCACCAGCCAACACGCGCCTATCACCAGCGCCACAAAACCCACGGCCCACCATCCATCAGGCAGTCGACGAAGCTCGGTCACGAACGTATCCTGTTCGCGGCCAATGGGCGCAATCGCAGCGGATAACCAAGAAAAAGACATCATGTCCAGTGCTACACTATGCATCGATCGTTTCTACTGCTCCCAAATCCAAAAATTCTAAGCGACTACTAACGCTTCCTGCCCCACGACCACGCGAGGAACTGTTCAAACAAAAGCGTGGCGACCACTGCCAAAAGCACCAAGCGCCACATTTCTGTTCTCGGGTTTCCCACCTCACCGGATAAGGCCTCCACTCCGTCGACATATTCTATTGGCACGCCCTCATTCGCCTGCCTGAGTTCAGATTCATTCGCCGAGGCCACGTCACTCTCGCGCGTATCGAGATTCACCGAGACAAGACGAATCGTTTGTCCCTCGTCTCGTCGCTTCAACACAAATTGATAAACACCACTTCGCTTCGTATCTGTCCATGTGGCGATTAACCCTTCGCCATCATCTGGCGGTTTCGCCGTCACCACGACCTCTCGCTCTGTGGGATAGGCTGGCGTGCGCACGATCACATCCGATTCAAAAATCGAATTATCAATAGGCATCTCAATAGGGACACCAGCTGAGTAATCTGCATGGTCAACGCCGCGCTTGGCTATGTGCAAAGCCAACTCCATCATGACCGGAAGATAAGTGGGATGATTAGGCCAAAGGTGCCACTCCTTATCCGCCCCCGTTGTCACCAACAGCACCTGCCCTTGCCCAAACTTTCGTTCGATAATCGCAGGATAATCTTGATCGTCTCTAAACACCGCCAAGACACGTGCTAGCGAAGCCGACGCCATGCCCGTCTCGCCTTCATCATCTGTGCCATTAGATGAGACATCTTCCGCCAGCGTCTCGCCAGCGTCCCAAGGCTTACAATCGAAAAACTCGAAGAATGGAATATCTGATAGACCAAGCGGGTCACCCTCCAAACTCAAAGGGCGCATGATCGGATGCAAACGATCCACAATATTCAAATGAAAGGGCCGGGCGCCGCGCACCCGTTCTCCCAACTTCGCGGGCAACAAGCCGCTACCATCGCGGAATAGCGTCGCGTTGTACAAGCCCGGATCAACCTGATCGCCAAGATAGAATATCACCCCACCACCACGCCGTACAAACTGTTCTAATCGCTCCGCTGCAGGTTCACTCACACGATAAACATTGGCAATTATCACCGCGTGATACGTCGACAGGGTAGCCGTCTCAAGCTCCGACTCATCGACCACGACGACATCGTTACCGCTAAATATCTCACCCTTAGGACGCAGCGCGGTAGACAAATACGTCACCTCATCTTCAAACAAATCCGATGAAGGCTCGCCATTTACAATGAGAATACGGATAGAATTCGCCACATCAGCTACGAAGTGTCGCTCGTTGTCTACATCCAGCGAGTCAGGCGGAATCGACACGCGAACGGTCTCGTAGCCCGCCGTTACAAATGACGCATTTAAATCAACTGAAGTGGTCAAACCGCCTACCAATTCAGGTATGGTCTTGGTCGGCTGGGCTACGTTGCCGACGAAACTAGACACGTCCAAATTCACGGCTGAACTATCCGAAAAGTTGGCCACCTTCGCGCGTAGCGTTGCCTCCGCGCCTGTAACCAATTGACCGCCCGTTACGCGAACATCCGTAACCGCCATATTGCTGGCCTCATCCACACCCACATCAATAAGCACCAACTGCAAATCGTGGTCATCTCCAGACCAAGCCATCAACGGCTTGAGCACCGCCCCACCAGTTTCATCATCGCCAGGCCTATCCGAAAGCCAATCCTTTTTTTGAAAATCGCTGACCACATACACCGCAGCGTTGATAATGTCTTCACTACGCGATAAGTAATTATTAACGTGTTCAATCACCTCGGTAGGGTCCATCGCTAATTGCGATATGGAGAGTGATTCTAGACGGGCAAGCAATTCCGGTGTTTGTCGGTCGTCTAGAAACGTGCCCCGCTCCATAGGCGAGCCTGGCTGGGTCATACGAAAAATAGTCACGGTGTCATCTGGCGACTCTTCGCGGATTAACTCAATCAATCGACGAACACTGCGCTTGGCATGGGTAAACAACGAAACACCTTCGGACACATACCCCATACTAAAGGAATCATCGATCAAAATAATACGCTCGGTCTGCGCCCTGCCGCTCAACGACGCGACGATCCCGCTGGGAGTTAGAAATGGCCGAGCGATGAGCAAGGCGATTAATAAAACAGCTAAGCAGCGTAGGGCGAGCAATAGCCACTCTTCCAGTTTGACTCTTCGACGATTTTTTTTCTCAGCTGTCAGCAGAAATTCTACCGCAGCCCAACGCACCCGCTTAAAACGTCGACGGGCGAGTAGATGAATGATAATAGGTACAGACATAGCAGCCGCCCCGGCATAAAACAAACCCGGCGTCACAAAAGCAGCAGCTAAAATGCAAATTGAAACCGTCAAACCTTAACCTTCGTTCCCTCTGGTGGTTTCTATCAAAATTTTCATCTACGCGCGTGCCCTTCTACTACGCATGCGCGAAGATAGACACGTGGTCAGCGCCGTATCTAGCGCATCAGCGGTGCTAATGGTGGCGTAACCAATTCCTCGGTCCAAACACGCACTGCGAACCTTACTCACAAACGATTGAAACGCCACTAAATAACTGGCTCGCAGCGATTGCGGATCAGTTAAAATCTCAACATCTAACGCTTCCATGCCTTCAAATAAAGTTCGATCGGTAAACGGAAACTCAATTTCGTCCTGATCCAAAATATGCAAGACAAGCACATCGTGTTCATGATGGCGAAATCGCTGTAAGCCCTGCGCGAACGTGTCTACATCCGTGAGCAGGTCAGACAAAATGATCACCAACCCACGACGCGGAATAGTGCTGTTTAACTGTTGAAAAGGGATAGTCAGCTCAGTGGCGCCCTGGGGCGCGTGATCTTCAATACACCTAACAACCCGATGTAGTGATCCTCGGTTCGAGGATACCGGTAGCGAGGTGCGAACTGTCTCGTCGAACAGTGTCAACCCCACGCCATCTTGTTGATGCACCAATAGATGCGCAAGCGAAGCAGCTACGGTCGACGCATAATCCCATTTGGTCATGCGATCTGGTAACGGCTGCTCAGGGTAGGCCATCGAGCCTGAGCAATCCAACAAAATATGCACGCGCATATTCGTCTCTTCCTCGTATTCCTTAATAAAGAAACGATCTGCTTTTGCGTATACGCGCCAGTCTATATGTCGAATATCATCACCGGGCACATAAGGCCGATGACTGGCAAACTCCACGCTGAATCCCTTGTACGGACTCTTGTGCATCCCGCTGACGAAACCATCAACGACACGACACGCACGAAGCTCCAGTTTAGAAATTCGGCTTAAAACATCAGGCCGTAAGTACTTTGCGTGTGCACTCATCGTCATCAAACGGTGTCCGATTAGGGTCTATACATGCCAACAATTCTTCAATAATTCGTTCGGTCGTGTATCCTTCCGCTTCCGCAGAATAGTTAGTGACAACACGATGTCGCAACACGGGAAACGCGAGCGCCCGAATATCTTCAATAGCTACGTGATGACGATTCTTAAGCACCGCCCGGGCCTTACCGCCCAGTAGCAGCGCCTGAACCGCACGAGGACCAGCCCCCCAGCTTACGACTTTGTTGATAAATTCAAGACTACCCTCTTCGTTAGGCCTGGTCGCACGCACGAGGTTCAACGCATAACGAACGATCTCAGGGGCAGCGGGAATGCGACGGATCAGGGCTTGGTAGGCAATCACCTGCGCCTGGGTAACACACTCAGACAGCGCTGGCGTCTCTTCACCTGTCGTGCTGTCGGCTATCGCATATTCTTCTTTATAGGAGGGGTACTTGATGAGCACCTTGAACATGAAGCGATCCTGCTGGGCTTCCGGCAACGGATAAGTGCCTTCCTGCTCAATGGGATTTTGCGTGGCTAACACAAAAAACGGTGGCGTCAAATCATGTTGCGTACCACCCACCGTAATGTGTCGCTCCTGCATAGCTTCCAACAGCGCGGCCTGCGTCTTAGGTGGCGTACGGTTGATCTCATCTGCTAAAATCACATTCGCAAAAATCGGACCGTGTAAAAACTTAAACGATCGTTCACCAGAGGACCGATCTTCCTGAATCACTTCGGTACCCGTAATATCAGACGGCATTAAATCCGGCGTAAATTGAATGCGCCGAAAGGAAAGCGCCAAACATTTCGCCAGCGAAGAAATCATCAAGGTCTTCGCTAAACCGGGCACGCCCTCAAGCATACAATGGCCATTCGCAAAAAGCGCGATCAGCATTTGGTCCACGACTTCATCTTGACCAATGATGATCTTGCCAAGCTCGTCGCGCAGCCGTTGATAAGCAGCTGTGACTTCGTCCACCATCTGCGGATCAATCGGGCGCGACTTCGATTGATCCGCGCCCTTATCGACATCATTTAATTCATGCATATGTATCTCCCAATGATCCCCATCCTCTTATTGTTGCATAATCGGCAACTGGTTGTACGGCAACTGCAAAATAATCAATGCAATCGCGGTATCGTATACATCACCAATAGCATCCACACTCCACGAACCGTCTGGCTGCTGCTGCCCCAAAATTAGATCGCGTCGTTTGGCATAATATTGATCCCAAAACGGATCGCTACTCACGTAGAGCGCTTGCGCATAGTAAAGGTGCGCATAATAATCATGTCCTGGAATAATTTGGTCCGGTCTGAGGTTCTGTTTGCAATACGCTAACGCCCGCTTGGCCCGTGGATTATCATATTGCCCGGCGTTAAACCAACAACAAACCGCGGCGGCTGCCAGTGGCACGCGAGAAGGGCCTCGCCCCGAAGCGGTATATCGGATTCCACCGTCACTATTTTGGGAAACAGCAAGATAATTCATCGCCTCATCGATCACCTTTTTGGGTACGGTAATTCCCACGTTGCGGGCGGCTCGAAGCGCTTGAACCTGCGTAATCGTCACCGACCCCTCATCGCCTCCAGATTCCGGCGTATAAATCCAACCGCCCCGCTTACTCTGGGCCCCTGCAGTTAGTTGCACCGCCTGCCGTAAAATCCAATGCAACTGCTTAGCCCGCTGCGGGTCTTCTTCCATACCATAAGCTTGACTCAAAAAAAGCATCGAAAATCCATGGCCATACATGGGTCGAGATTCGCGAGCGCCGCGACCTATCATGCCGGACTTCGTAGCCGAATCCATGAGATATCTCATCGCCCTATCGACCTGCGGTGCATATCTCCCCTGCGTAGAAGTATTACCATCCATCAGCATGGCTAAACCCGCCAGCGCTGTCATCGCCACCGGGTAATTTCCGAATCCACCACGGTTCGTCCAAACACCCTGACGGCTTTGCGCTCGTGCCAAATATGACAATCCTCGATCAATCGCCGCACGTGTCTTGGGTGTGACGCCTTTCGGTGCCGCGCTCGCTGGTGGCGCCTGGGCGCACAACATTGGCGATGTCCAGTGACAAACAAGAGACACTAATATAATTATAGCTTTGATTCGAACATTATTGTTCATGGTTCAATCTCCGCCCTGTTCATACCACTATCACGGACTTCCAGCACGAAACCATGAATCGCCGACGCTATACCTACCGTCACACTGTCCGGCCTCACATCCAAATCACCGTCAAATCGATAGCCTGAATTTGATGATGTCCGCGGAAGTTCCTCTCGCCATCCTTCGTCCAAACCACTCTCGGCATTGATAGCAGCCACATTGTATTGCGTATCTTGAGCGCGTGGACCAGTGGCTGTATCAAGTACAGCAAAAATAGTCTTTCCCTGCAGGTGGATGGTCATCGCCTTGCCCAACACCACCGCCAAATCTTGCCGCAACCAACGCTGTTCACCCGAAACCAAATCAAGGGCTTTCATGCTAATGGCTTGACGACGATTCACACGCTCAGCATAGACGGCAATGATCGCGTCGTCGACCAATTTCATGTCCATGAGCCGTGTGCTGCGTTCAAACAAAAAAGAAGTGGCTTCATGACCCTTCGCAATATCGATCACGTAACCGCCACCGCCAAGTAGCGCCACGCCGAGCGTATGCTCATTTAATTCAAACAATTGCACCAAAGGCCGATCAAGCTCTCGCTGCCATACATCTTCTCCAGAGATAAGGTCTACCGCTTGCAATCCATCCACACGCGTAGAATGCGTTGGCCCATAAACGTAGCCACCTGCGATGACCACCGATACAAGATCGCCATCATCATCAGGTTGCTCAAACAACACCTGTCGTACAAGCCTGCCATTTTCTCGATCGACAATATGCACACGCTGCATGCGGGCATCCGCCGTGATCACGCGCGATGGTGTGAGCCAAATATGCATGACTGTCTCTCCATACATATCCCTCTCCCAAACGGTCGTACCATCAGCCGCACGCAAAAGAGATAGTCGCCCACCAGTATGCATCGCTGCAATCATGCCATCTTGAGCCGCCATGGCGTTATCACGCACTTCAGGTTTTGCCACCTGCGGAAGAAGTTCGAATGGCCTTGCCCATAGCCGCTTACCAGTTAGCAAGCCTATACCGCATAATCCTTCTCGGCTCGCGACCACAACAACCTGACCATCCACCACAAACGAACGCTTAGGCAATGGCTGATTATTCCGCCGCGTCTGAATATTCCTATTGAACATTGAGGCATTGGGAAACACTTCTGGAAAACGCATATCCGCCTGCCACAACACCTGCCCCGTCATGGGGTGTAGCGCGGCCAAACGATCTTCACGTACAAAAACAATGACGGGCATGAACCCAGCATCGTCGGCTAAGCCACGCTGATGACCCAGTCGATAATCACTGCCCGTGGCAAGATCGCCAGAAGTCTCGGGAACAAAAAACCATGATTTACGCTCATTTTTAGCTGGTTGCTGCAAAGGTAACGTTTCTCCATCAGCTAGAGATTCGCTTTCAATTGCACGGTTCTGCGCCAACCACGCACTCAGCGTACTCGATGTCGAAGGCTTTGGTCCAAGCATTTCGAACCATTCATAGGCCCCCGGAACCGGCTCACTGGGAGAGGACTTCATTAGCGCCGCAATCCAAGGGGCTACGGCACGCGGTGGACTCTGCAATACATGGGTATGTAATTTGATCACGTACATAATTGCCGCACGAGCGAGGCTTGGCGACGCGTCCATACTGGCACAAGCTACGAAATCATGCTCGGCTAATTCTAATCGGCCACGCAACATGTTGCGTTTTGCATTTTCCAACAACGCACGTTGCGCCGTCGCCGGCGGGGCACCCAATTCCGACACCGCACGCAATGTTCGGGCGAAGGTATCCGACCATTTCTGCGATGCAGGATGCTGCGATACTAATTCATTCAGCCGCGTATTCGTATATTGTTCAAATGTTTCCTTTGACGCCTGGTCCATTGTCCGAACAACTTCATATAGTTCCCGGCGTAGCACTACCTGGGCCGCCCCCTTAGCTAATCCGCCAAGCTCGACATTTTTATCGTCCGGTAGCGAAGCCGCTGCCCCCCAAATAGTTTGCGCCGCGGCGACGCTGTTATTTCCAGCTTGTTGCCAACTAGACTTCGCTTGGGCGACGCGAACTTTTTGCGCACTGGTCGTCGCTTGCTTATCAGCATTATTCAACACCTTGTCCATGCGATCAGATTCGCCTTTACCCTCACTGGCCAGCGACAGCCAAGCATCCACCAGAGTACGCGCCCGCATCTGTTGATTCGCACCATCAAATCGATCGTCCCTTGATTCCAACAGAGAAATCGCGGCCTCAGGCTGTCCATGCAATATCTCTAACCGGGCTAACTGCAAACGATTTTTTACATCTTCCGGATCATCAGATAAACGTGCTTTCGCGGCAGGATACATGTCCGAAAGGTCTGGAAAGCGGCGCACAAACGAAGGGTCAACACTATATAAAGAGCTACGATACGAAACGATATCGCCGAGCGGATGCTGCTTTTCTGCCAAGGTATCAGCCTTAATCAACTCCCCCGTTCCGGCATCTAGCGCGAGCACTGATTTAATAGTCGGTATCAAAATAGTTTCGCCAACTAATGTTGCACGGCCTGTCTGTGTAAACGGTAATTCTCTCGTCCACACGGCCTCACCACTACCAGTCTCAAGGCACGTCACGCTACGCCCGGCTAACCACACATGTTTGGCGTCCGCCGCCACGATAAATGTAGCGCTATCCACCTTATGGGACCACACACGTGTACCGTCAATCACATCCAACGCATATAACGCACCATCCAACAACGAAGGAAATAGCACTAACCCGCGGGCCACCATAGGTGCCCCTGTCTCCCACGGTTGGCCCCAACGATCCACCGAGGGGTGATGCACATCCAATCGATGGGCCCAAATCACATCATAACGGGCAACGTCTATCGCATAAAATACGCCATATCCAGATGCCATGTACATGACACCGCTATTATAGACCGGAGTCAGTGGCACGTTCACCAAGCTGCTCGGCGTCGGCGCCGAACAAAGAAAAACATGAGAAATGTCTTCTCCGGTAGCTGGATCGAGCACACCTAGAAAAAGCTCACGCTGTCGTTCGTACGGCACCCATAATTGAGCACCTACGACAATCGGCACAGCTCTAAATCGAACGTCAGCCAATGGATCAAGCTGATCATAGCCCCCTCCGCGCGACCAAGATATTTTCCCAGTGTCCACGTCGCGGGCCACCAAGCGAGATGTGCTTCCAGGAATTTTGGGGCCGCGCCGTCCAGCCGGTGCGACGGGAGGCGGCGCAAACACCGCGTCGTTACTCGTCAGCCCAGGAACTGCTGGCTCAACGGTGTAGAGAAAATCACCCTCAACCGCAATATCTCCAGACACACTTTCATACATGCGTGAAAGCTGGGCACCAGGCGACAGCGCTGATTCAACAGACACCGGGAAACTTTTTTTCAGAGATGGCGACTGCCATAGCATGGACAAATCATCCGCGTCTAGAGCGACAATTCCGCGCCGCGTACGCAAGAAGACACGATCACCTTCTATTGCAAACCGGTAATAAGGAAACGCTAAACGCTCCTGTCCTGGCTTGTTACCGAAATCGATTGAGGAACTAAAATTTCGCTCGTCCAGCTCATATCGCCAAGGGGCTTTCGATGTAATCTCCGGAGACACAGCAGGGAGATGGCCATTTCCTACTAAGACCCCATGTGCCATAGGCCATGATTTATAGGTTTGTTTATCCACAGCGTAACGATTTATAGCCTGCGCACTAACGGCATGTACTACAATTTGATGCCATGGATGATCTGGGGCACGTTTAGCTACGGCGGGGATGAGAGGCGTCATCGTTTTATGAGCATAATCTGTCGCACCGAGCATCGTCTGCGCCACAGATTCCATAACAGCGATGCGTTGCTCATCTTGCTCTTGGACGCGTACTAATGTTCGTAAGTCGTGCAACAACCTCAACGCCTGGCTAGGCTGATTTTCATCCAGCGCCCACGACGCCAGTGTCTCCAGCGCGTCACCGCCATAACTAGTCCCGGTATATCGATGGGCAATTGTCCATAAACCATCTGCTTGGTGCGCCGCTATCGCCTGCTCATACAAACGTTTCGCTTTCCCATCATACAACACACGATACGCAGCTAAACCCTCTGGCGGCAGCGAGGCAATACGGCCCGCGGCATAGCGAGAGGCCGATTGATAGAGCGTGGTTGCTTCTATTTCATCTTTACTTAATAACACCAGCGATCCATCGGGCGCATCGATCACCCGCTGCATAGAATCGATTGCCAGCTTCCAATCCTCTCGCACAATCGCATCTTCAGCCCGCTGTAAGAGGTTGGCTATGGGCGCAGAAGTTTCAAGCAGCACACGCGAGGCTCGAGGCGCAATATTAACTTTGGGAGTATTACGCGCTGGCGTACGACGGACATTTACACCACGCTTAGGAGGATTGGCCTGCCCGCTCACTTTTGACGAAAAAGCTACGGCCACACTAATCATAGCCAATAAAATTATCCGTGATGAAATGTGCCGAGTCGCCATGTAGAAACCCAATAAACTATCGCAACCCAAATCCATCACGTCCGATAAACAGCACAGCCATAAGAGCCTGCCAGTTACATGGTTTATCGGAAACCCGCACGGCTTGCCCGAGATTCCCATCTGTAGACATGCCGCACGTTGGGCCACACCTGCATCCTAGCCATTGGGCTAAGGCATTGCCAGCAAGGTACGCTTCAATGACAAGAGTCGACAAGATAGTTACAGGCTGGAAACGATGGATCGATGAACAGATGGGGTTATTACGGAAAACCACAGCCCTGGGTACAAATTCGTATGGCATCAATGTGGTGACAGTGAACGTATTTGTAAACCGGTCAGACCGTGATAGAGTCCACCTGGTCATCCAATACGCCGACTTACCCGCGCAGGCGGGTATCCAGTCTTCTACAATAGACACACAAAAGAACATGAAGTGCCGCGTATGATCCGCTACGATTCAATTGGCCCCCTGACGAAGGCCATCAACCCCATGAATCATTTACAAAACTCACCCCGGCCGTCACAAGGCATGGCTATCGCTTTCGGCCCTTGCGCCGATCTTTCTTATTCGGTCGTCGTTGTTGAGCCTTCGAAGACCCTTTCAATTTCGGCATCCCACCACCGGCTGCCATTTGCGAAAATTGAGACCCCATGCGCATCCGCTGCATCAAAGATTGACCGCTCATCGCCTTCATCATATTTCGCATAGGCTCAAATTGTTTCACGATCGCGCTAACATCAGACGGGTCCGCGCCAGCGCCTTTGGCAATGCGACGACGGCGCGACGTATCGATAATTTTGGGATTAGCCCGCTCCTTGGGCGTCATGGATTCGACCACGGCTTCCATGCGCACCAGCTCGCCCTCATCAACTTCCTGATCGCCCATCATGTCACCCATACCGGGCATCTTCTTTAGTAGCTCACCCACAGGCCCCATTTTTCTGACCTTGCGAAGCTGAGCGACAAAATCATCCAGCGTCATATCGCCGGATGCCATCTTGGATTCCAGCTTCTTCGCTTCATCCTCATCAAAATGTCGCTGGGCTTGTTCCACCAACGAAAGGATGTCACCCATCCCCAAGATGCGACTAGCCATCCGGTCCGGATGAAATTCTTCGATCGCTTCCAACCGCTCGCCTACACCAATAAACTTAATAGGCTTACCGGTAATCTGCTTCACCGACAGCGCGGCCCCGCCGCGCGTATCGCTATCAAACTTCGTTAAAATGCAGCCATCAAGTTCGAGACGCGCATTGAATGACTTAGCCGTGTTAGCCGCATCCTGCCCGGTCATCGCATCAAGTACGAGATAAATCTGATGAGGCGTAGTAGCCGAGGCAATTTTGGCAATCTCATCCATCAAATCTTCGTCGATAGCCAAACGTCCCGCGGTATCGAGAATAACAACATCTCGATCCGTCTTCTTTGCGTGCTTGATACCGGCACGGCAAACCTTTACCGGGTTTTGGTTATCCCTATCTACAAAGACCGGACAGTTAATCTGCGCGCCAAGCACCTCAAGCTGGTCGATAGCCGCCGGACGCTTCAGGTCAGCCGCCACCAACAAAGGGCGCTTAGCCTTTTCCATCAACATCTTCGCCATCTTGCCGCAAGTCGTCGTCTTACCAGACCCCTGCAAACCAGCCATGAGCAAAATGGTAGGGCCAGGCGTGACAAACGGAATCTTCGGATCGACAGGCCCCATCAACGCTATCAACTCGTCATGCACAATCTTGACGATGACATCAGCCGGCTTGAGCGTTTTGAGTACTTCCGCGCCGAGCGCCTTCTGTTGGACCTCATCACAAAACGTCTTAGCCACGTCGAGATGAACGTCCGCTTCGAGCAGGGACGTGCGAATTTCAACCATCGCCTCGGCTATATTTTCCTCGGTAATGCGTCCGCGACCGCGAAGCCCGCTATACACGCCTTTGAGTCGATCTGATAAAGCATCAAACATCAGTCAGATTCACCATCTTGATATGAAAAAACGCAACGCCTACTCAGGCGCGACGAAACCAAACACATACAATCCCATGTTTTTAGTAGCGTGACCGCACACGGTCAAGCCAAACCTGTGAATACTGTTCACATACTCGCATTAACACCAAGGTTGCCTTATAAAGTATCTGTGCCCAAGCGATCCGACATTCACAACATACTTATCATCGGTTCCGGCCCTATTGTCATCGGGCAGGGGTGCGAGTTCGACTATTCCGGCACCCAGGCCTGCAAAGCTCTGCGGGAAGAAGGCTATCGCGTCGTCCTCATTAATTCCAACCCCGCCACGATCATGACCGACCCGGAAACCGCTGACCGCACCTACATAGAACCCATTACGCCCGAATTCATCGAAAAAATACTCGCGAAAGAAAAAGAGCTAGGCCACCCCATCGACGCCATGCTCCCCACCCTCGGCGGGCAAACTGGCCTAAACTGCGCCATGGAAACGTTTGAGCAAGGCATTCTCCGCAAATACAACGTCGAAATGATTGGCGCAAACCGCGAAGCCATCCACAAAGCCGAAAACCGCACCGCATTCAAAGAGGCCATGCTAACCATCGGCATGGACGTCCCCAAGTCCGGCATCGCCCACACTTGGGAGGAAGCGCTCCAAGTTGTCGAGCAAGTAAAACTCCCCTGCTGCATTCGCCCCGCATACACACTCGGCGGCGCTGGCGGCGGATTCTGCTACACCGCGGAAGAGTTTGAAACAATCGCCAAACGAGGCCTGGAATATAGCCGGGTCAGCGAAATCCTCATAGAGGAAGACCTTTATGGATGGAAAGAATTCGAGCTAGAAGTCGTCCGCGATCGCGTAGACAACGTCGTTATCATCTGCTCTATCGAAAATATCGACCCCATGGGCGTTCACACCGGAGACTCCATCACCGTCGCCCCCGCGCAAACCCTTACCGACAAAGAATATCAAAAGATGCGCGATAGCGCCATAGCCATCATCCGCGAAATCGGCGTCGACACCGGCGGCTGCAATATTCAATTTGGCGTTGACCCTAAAACCGGACGGCAGGTAATCATCGAGATGAACCCCCGCGTCTCCCGCTCCTCCGCACTAGCCAGCAAAGCCACCGGATACCCCATCGCCCGCATCGCTGCGAAACTCGCGGTTGGATACACACTCGACGAATTGCCCAACGATATTACCAAGTCCACCCCGGCTAGCTTTGAACCTACCATCGATTATTGTGTGGTCAAAATGCCGCGTTGGACATTCGAGAAATTTCCTGACGCCGACGAAACGCTAACCACCCAGATGAAATCCGTCGGCGAAGCGATGGCTATCGGGCGCACTTTCAAAGAAGCCTTCCAAAAATGCATCCGCTCGATGGAAATAAAACGCGCCGGCTTTGGCCTCGACGACAACGACGCCTCACTACACCAAACCGCAACGCAACAAGATGCTACCCCGCATATTCTACGAGGCGGAACCACAGCCACGGAAGCGCCGCCCGATATCATAGAAGAACACGCCAGACAATGGCCAATCTCCGAGGCTGACCTGCGCGAGAAATTGTCTATACCCTGTCAGGGCAGACCGTATTACATACGCTACGCCCTCAAACTAGGCTGGACCGTAGATCAAATACACGAAGTCACCCGCATCGACCCGTGGTTCATAGAAAACATGTCCGAGCTAGTCGAAACGGAAAATACCAAGACGCCCCTCCCCAAACTAAAACAACTAGGATACAGCAACGCACAACTAGCCACCGCTGGCATCACGAACCAGCCATCACTCAGCCCCGTCTACAAACTCGTTGATACCTGCGCCGCAGAATTTGAAGCCAGCACGCCCTATTATTATTCCACCCACGAATCGCCGTCCATAAACATTAATAATCCTAACGAAACCTGCGTAGAAGACGAAATTCGCATTAGCGACAAGCCCAAAATCGTCGTACTAGGCGGCGGACCGAACCGCATAGGCCAGGGTATCGAGTTCGACTATTGCTGCTGTCACGCCGCGGCCACTGCCAAACGAGCTAACTACGAATCGGTGATGATTAATTCCAACCCGGAAACCGTCAGCACCGACTTCGACACTTCAGACATGCTATTTTTCGAGCCGCTAACACACGAAGACGTGTTCAACATTATCCAGCGACTTAACGGTAAGCCCCTCGACGCCAATCAATCCAACATGAAACCCGACGGCTTGGTCAAAGGCGTCATCGTGCAATTCGGTGGGCAAACGCCGCTCAATCTCGCGCAAAGTCTTAAAGACGCCGGCGTCCCCATCATCGGCACCCAGCCGGAAATGATTCACCTCGCCGAAGACCGCGACGAGTTCCAACGCATCATCAAAGAACTCAGCCTACTCCAACCGCCCAACGGCATCGCCAGATCTACGGATGATGCGTTTGGCATCGCGGACCAAATTGGCTACCCCATCCTCGTCCGCCCCAGTTATGTGCTCGGCGGGCGCGGTATGAAAGTTTGCAACAACCGAAACGACCTCGATAATTATCTACAAGAAGCCATGAACGCTTCCGACCGCTCCGAAAGATACCACGAGAATCCTCTACTCATCGACAAGTTTCTTTCAGACGCCATCGAAGTAGACGTAGACGCCATCGCCGATTTTGGTCAGCCCAACCGCCAGGGCAGCGAGTTCGAGCCGATGTGCATGGTCGCGGGCATCATGGAGCACATCGAAGAAGCTGGCATCCACAGCGGCGATAGCACCTGCGTCCTGCCTCCCTTCTCGCTAGGCCGCATGGTCATCGAAGAACTATTCAAAACCACCAGACGCTTAGCCAAAAAACTCAACGTCTGCGGCGCAATCAATGTGCAATACGCCATCTTAAACCGCACCGTCTACATCCTAGAAGTCAACCCCCGCGCCTCGCGCACCTTACCCTTCGTCGCCAAAGCTACCGGCGTACCCTGGGCACAAATCGCCACCCGCGCCATGCTAGGTCAGCCCCTCGCGCAAGTATTAGCCGAGCACAACGTATTCGAGACGCCCTGGCCAAAACATACTTCCGTCAAAGCGCCGGTGTTTCCGTTTGAAAAGTTTCAAGGCGTAGACGTCATTCTTGGCCCCGAAATGCATAGCACCGGAGAGGTCATGGCTATCGCCCCTACTTTCGGCCGGGCATTCGCCAAAGCTCAAATTGCCACTGGCTTGTCACTCCCTAAAGAGGGCAACATCCTAATCAGCGTCAACGACCCAGACAAGCCGCGCACCGTATCCATCGCCCGCCAACTACACGACCTCGGCTTTCATCTATACTCAACGGAAGGCACCAGAAACGCCCTACTCGAAGCCGGCATCCCTTCGACCTTAGTGTCCAAAGTCGCCGACAACCACGATGCCCCTTTCCTAAAGGATTTAATCGAAGACGGCACACTAGACTTACTCATCAACACCCCCATCCGCACCGGCTCCGCCTCCGACGAAGGCCGCTGGCGCGCGGCGGCTTCCATCCGCCACATACCACTCATCACCACCCTAACCGGCGCCAGCGCAGCCGTATCCGCCATCCGCACCCTATGCAAATCAGAAGACGGCTCCGCACCCTTGCCCCTACACGTCAAAGCCCTGCAAGATTATTTTCAATAAACACGCCGCGTAGGATTTTCATGCCGAGCCGCGGGCTTCAGCCCGCGCGGACATCAAAGCGTAATAAACTTCCAAAACGAATGACACAGCGAGCGCATCGTTCCCATCCAATGCGCTGGCACCCCATTTCTTGCCTACCGGCAAAGAGTGAGGGATGGACAATCACAATCAACTGCCAGCATCAATCAACCGTATAGCCTTCATCATGATTACTCTTGCATGTAGAGGTAGGGCATGGCTATTGCCTGCCGATGGCAATCGCCTATAGTGTTCACAAGCATAACAATGTTAAGTGTCGAGAAGATGGCATCGATCGTAGTTCGTTGGAACGTATGACATGACGAGGCGTTATCGGTTTTCGAAGATGGCAGGCAATAGCCTGCCCTACTTGGCTGCTCCAGCACAGTGTATGGCCCCAATGGTAGAGAGATAGGTCAGGGAGACCCTCCATGAACCAAGATCGCCAGATTATCGTCAGTGTACTCTTCTGTTTGCTTGCGATTGCCCCCCGGATCGGAGCGGCGCAGGATGAGCCGGTGGACGTCAGGCCTTTTGTCAAGACCTATAGAATCGAGGAGATAAAGAAGGAATTTCCCATCAGAGCCGGAATGACACTTGAAGAGCTGGACCAGGTGAAGAGGCACATCGGTAGCTTACCATTCAGCAGGGACGGGTACAATCTCGGGTGGGAAGAGAGAGTCGTCAGGGACGGCTCTGGCTGGGTCTACTTCTGGGTGAATGGCAAACACCTGCTTCATTGCGATATTGTTGTTGAAGACCATCAGGTGAAGAGTGTCTGGATCATGCCAGGCAACAGAGAGTGGGTAGCTCTTGTCTACTATCGGATTTCCGGGGTTGGCCCACACGTGGGCCCCGGCGCATGGTATACCGTCCCGGGCAAAGCACTCTATCAGCTTGTGAAGATGCTTGAGCAAAGGAAACTCCATCCCGAGGAGTTGAAGAGACTTCACTCCGTCAAAACCTCTAAGGATACATCCGCCTCGTTGCGCTCACTAGCACGGTCTGGAGACTCGTCAGTCAAAGCCGCTACCCTCACTGTCCTCGTGGAGGTGGCAGAACCAGAAGAAGCGTTGCCCATTGTCCTAGAACTACTTGATGATGAAGATAGCACGGTGAAAAACAGGGCGGCAAAAGCCCTGGCAGGCTTTGGAAGTGCGGCGGCACCTGCCTGCGAGAGGCTCGCCCGAATGGCGTTTACCGAGAGCTTTCATTCAGTCTGGTGGATTCCACTGGCCTTAAGGGATATGGGCACCGAAGCGGCACCCGCCGTTCCCATCTTGGTTGAAGCACTGCAGCATTCCAATACTGAAGTGCGCGAGAATGGGCTCATGGCCTTGAACCGCCTCGGGTCTAGGGCGAGGCAAGCCATTCCGTCGGTCATGAAGCTCGTCAGCGACTCTTCCGAGACTATTCGGTGGCAAGCCATTGAAGCCCTGTCCAGCATGGGGGCTGAAAGTGACGAGGCAATTCGCGTTTTCGCACGGGCTCTGGAAGACGAAGGTGAAGAGAGGCGCGTAAGAGCCTCCGCAGCGGCGGCTCTCGGAAGAACAGAACGTGCTCCCAAGGCAGCTTTGCCAGAGCTGATTCGCTGCATTCAAATCTACGAGCCTGAAGAGAAGAACCGGAATTCGTCACAGAGCGAAGCCCGGGAATGGGCGGCGCGAGCGATTGGCAATATCGGCCCGGAAGCAAGCGTCGCTGTGCCCTACTTGATCCCACTGTTGAGCGATGAGAACGATTACGTCCGAAGCAATGCTGCTGAAGCACTAGGCAAGATAGGGCCGGCTGCTGAACAAGCCCTTCCCTTCCTCAAGAAGGGAATGCGGAAGGATTGGACTACGGGAGATTTTCTTGAAGCAATTGAGAGAATCAGTACGCCTGGCGGAAAGACCTGATGAGGTCCGGGTGGCCCAAGCCCTTCTTTTTGAACCTAGGCGAGTCGATGATTAAACACTTAATCGTAGTTCCCCGCGAACAAGTTTTCGCCCAAGCAATATCAACCAGGAAGATTATCAGCAGCGATTGTCGAGCCTTGATACGCCCGCAAATCAACATGGATCGTACGTTTGGATTGTGGCAAATAAATATCAACCGTGTGATCTTCTGGCGGTGCTGGATTAACAGCTTCGTACACATCGATATGCCTACGCCGCATTTTACTGCCCCAACTTACATATAAACTATCCGTATCCACAAGACGATACGCATCACTTTGCGCAAGGTGATCGCGCAGCATCGTGTCCTGCTCAACACCCGTGCGATTGGCCCGCTCTACAAAAATATAGGGGAAACTATACCGATCCAGAATTTTACCAATATCGTCAACCGACGAAACCGTTGTGGAAAAATCAATGGCTGGTACTACGTTGCAGGTGTAAAATAACTTACTCGCCCGAACCACTACCGAACTACGCCAAGGCATATGCTCTCGAACCGCAAACACAAAATCTCCATCTCGAACACCGCTAAACAACACGGCTCGACCTTGCATATAATTATTTTTCCCAGCAACCGCCAATCCGTAATCGGGTTCCAATGTAATCGGCTGAGCGTATCCCTGCCATATAAGCGTCACTACACACATAGCCATAGCCAACCCACGAGTCACTGCCCCCGGCAAGCGTAGACGTAAAGACTCCACCGTCATCGCCGCCCAAATAGCCAGCGGAAAGAGGCCAATACATATAAATCGAGGATTCTTACAATCGATCGAACTCAGCATCACATAGCAAGCCGTAAACCAACCAGCCAGGAACACACCCAATACCACCGACCGCTTAAAACACAGCGCCAAACCCACCGCCGCCAATACCAACAGTGGCCAGCCAACCATAGATGTCATATGTTTGCCATAAAACCAAAGCCCCGCCCAGCCAACACCTTCGGCATGATTGCTATACCCGCTTATCACCTGACGACCAAGCTCATCGAGCATAAAGAACACAGCGAAGCTGCTCGCTAAACATATACTTACGCTAGTCATCGCCTGCCGAGAACTTGCCCGCCCCATTCTCCACAAGACGACAACGCTGATGCAAAATGCACCAGATAGAAACATCGCAGGCTGCTTAAAAAATATAGCCATCAATGCCAGGGCGTGAGCCAGTAATAGGCCACGCCACGAAGGACGCTGAATATAACCGCTGAATACAACGCCCGCCCAAATCAGCACCGCTAGCGTAGGAATCTCCAACATCGCCTGCCGACCCCATGTCACAAAACTCGGCATCGTCACCAACGCAACCACGGCTAACACGCTCGCGCCTCGGCTCATCCAACGACGCGCAAACACATACGCCCCACCGGCGGCGATCAATCCAAAAAATACCACACATAACCGAGCCGTTTGAACACTGACCCCGAAGATGGCAAAAAAACCAGCTTCGACAATGGCAAAACCAGGCGGGTAATGTTTTCCGATACCCAGCGTCGGATATCGTCCATACTGCTGCTCGGCAAAGGCCATGGGCGAGACCCACGCTGCTGGACCAGCGCGGACCCAATCGAAAACCAACACGCCATCCATGGCATGCGCCGCCCCGTCGCCAGATCGAAATCCGCCAACAGACATAGCACTACCAAGCACCAACGCTGTCACAGCCAACGTCAATGCGAGACACCACAAGTCTCTGCGTCCCCACGAACAACAAAGCTCAGAATGATCAAAATGTGAATTCGCCGTCACCAAACGAAACTCTCCCGATGGCCGACCTAACAAAATCTACCCAAAGGCTTTTTCAACACACTAGGCAATGGCATATCGGACATGCTATGAAATGTATTTGGCAATAATTGAGGGGCATCGGCCAATAGCCCAATGGTCAGGAAGCAAGCTGAAGATAATGTGTGTTACCAGTATCGCTAGGCAATTGTTGCTGATCAAATCGGCTGTAAGTTACGGCCAAATCTCAACCGGGTCACCGAGCCGTAAGACTTGGAAAAGCTCTTCGATGTGGGCATCCGAAACAGCCACGCAACCGGCCGTTGAACCTTGACCGACACGACCGCCGTGTAGACCAATCCCACCACCCAACGCCGTCGACCAATCGGGACATCGCCCCTCATCTAAAGCCGCCCGCAGCGCCTCAGCCTCACCTTCGGTAATCAGCCCCAAGGTAAGCCCAGAAGTGACGGCGCGTTCATTGGGATAATCGATCCCCAAAAATCGATGGTAAGGGCTATCTGGATTCGCGGTGACAATATGAAAACGTCCGATAGGCGTCCGCCTATCACCATCACGAACTTTCCCGCCCGTCGCCTGCCTGCCAATATTGACGTGATATGTCCGCACCAAATCATCGCCGTCGTACAAATACAATAGCCGAGACTCTTTGAGTATCACGACTAGAGGAGATTGAACAACCAGCCCGTCAGGCTCACCCGCCGAAGATTTCGACGGAATTCGCTTGAACGAAACCATCAGCAGCGCAGCACCGATCAAGGCTACGACGACCACGGACGAAAACGCTCGACGATAGATTTGTGCCATCTTCCCTCCCTGGAAACAGCCAAAAACAACGAAATGACCATAAATCACCCGGCGATAGTCAGAGATTATCGTCGCCTCAGCACAAATGTTAGGATACAATGAGCAAATGGACGCGCCAACGGATGAACAACTATTGCAGGAATATATCGCCGGCCAAGTAGCCAGCTTCGAGCTATTGGTCCGCCGTCACAGTAGTGAATTATTCAAATTTGTCGTGCGATTCACGTCCGATTCAGTCTCGGCAGAAGACGTCGTCCAAGAGACCTTTTTACAGGTCCACACAGCAGCCGACCGCTTTGACCCGGAGCGGCGTTTCAAACCCTGGCTATTCACGATCGCGGCCAATAAAGCCCGCGACTACCTCAGAAAGCGTAAACGGCGGCACGAACTTTCCTTCGAGGCCAACGTATCCAATCAGGACGACTCCGGTCAGCGATACCTCGACATGCTCTCAGACGACAGCCCTGAGTCAGATGAAGGGTTACTTATAGAAGAAAAGCGGGCCATCATTAAAGCCACGGTTGATGCCATGCCTGATAAGCTTCGAGAAATACTGATTTTAGCCTACTTTCACCGACTGGCTTATAAGGAAATCGGCGAGATTATAGACATTCCCGTAGGCACGGTAAAAAGCCGACTACACACAGCCGTGGCCTCTTTTCGCGGGCTTTACGATTCTCAAGCAAAAAAGCGATCTGAGCGTGAACCGTGAACAGGCCGTAGCCGTAAGACAGGTAGCGAGTTTTGACCTATGAGGGTCATGTACTACAAAGGTTGCTCTTTTAAAATTGGACTTGGCACATATGCCCGAACAGCGAAACGCAGAATCACTTTTGCTCGACCTTCACCTTGATCGACTTAGCCGAGAGGACAGGGTCTGGCTTGAGGCGAAACTCCTCCTGGATGCCGATCTACGGGCTAAGTCCGATAAGCTTGGTAACATCCTCCGCCCGCTAGACCATTGGTCCGCGCCTCAGCCGTCGGCCAACCTGGCGGACAAAATCTTGGCCGCCGTACGCAAATCTGGTGAATCGCCGACGTCCGAAGGGAATTTGACATTTGCGCCTGTTGAGTCGAATCGCTTTTCCCGGGCTATGCCAGTCCGATCGTTACGTGAACTTTTCGCAATTGCCGCCTGCGTAGCACTTATCGCCACCGTGGCTGTCCCTGCGATTTATGGGGTTCGGGCGCAGGCGAAACTTAGCCAATGTTCCAGCAATCTCGGCTCAATTTTTCAAGGCGTCCGTTTATATCAAGCGGCCTTTAGTGGCGCATTGCCTTATGCTGGCAACGACGACGGCGCGTCTTGGCTTCCTGGTAGCGATAGCGGCGCACCTTATATGTCAAACAGCCGGCACGTATACCTGCTCGCCAAACTCAATTACGGCCCTCAACCAGAAAACTTCACGTGTCCGTGTTGTAGCACCTCTGTCGCGATGCAGCCTGACCAGTTAGCTTCCTATAACGACTTCGCTCAAAGCGCGAACATTACTTATGCTTCTCTAAACATGGCTGGCAAGACTCCGAACCATCGGCCACGCGGCGCTATTGCTTACATGAGCGATGCGAACCCTATGTTCGTAGATGGCCGATTCGATGCGAAGGTCAATCCCATGAGTGCCAACTCCCCGACACACGGTGGCCGAGGACAAGCCGTGCTGACGCTAGACGGAACCGTCCGTCAGATGACCACGCCTGTTTACGGTGCTAAAAAAGATAACCTATGGATGGCTGGCGACATTCGCTACTACAACGGCACGGAAACCACGGCCACGGAAGATGACGCCTTCCTAATCCAAGGTTATCCAGCCACCGACAAGAAACTAATCACACGATCTCGTCTGCAGCAGTACTAAGTCGTTTCGTCATGCGGCGCTGGGTGGCATGCCCAAGCTGACAGCGGGCATGGAATAGCCAGAGGTGCTACGTTCGCGTCATCTTAGTTCCAACATGCCCGCGCCTGGTGGCTTGAGCATGCCACCCGCCGCTTTCTAATCTCAATGCGTCTCATCGATCCCCCCCAGGTCTAGTAAGAAGAACCTAGGCCACACGACATTTCGTGGCGAGGTAAATAATGCAGTTTACGCAGTACTACTTAGTGATTGCGTTGTCCATTCAGTAAATACTTGAACCGTGCCGCTCATGTTGCTAGACTTGACTTCGACAGTTCGATAGTTAGGCAGCGTCAACGCACCGGCTCACATGTAGTTTAGCCGGTGATTAGTCCAGGGAGGATAGACCATGAAATATTGCTATGCTTTGTCGTTGTGTATGATTACCGGGTGCATGTCTGCAGGAGAGCATTCGGCTAGATTGCATTCCTCACAGGAGCAGCGGCTTACGGTGGGTGTCGTTCAGAAGGAGATCCGCAACGGCATGTCGCAGGCCGATGTAGCCGCATCGTTAGGTTCTCCCAATATAGTAACAAAAGATGCCGGTGGGACGGAAACTTGGATTTATGACAAGATAGCCACGGAAGCATCTTACTCGAATGATTCCGGTGGGATTAGCGGCATGGCCGGTGCTGGCGGCACGCCCGGCCGCGCCTTGGTTCTTGGTGGCATTGGTGCGGGCTACAACGCCTCGTCCGGCGCAGCGGCTACAAGCCAGCGCACGCTTACGGTAATTATTAAGTTCGACAATGCTAGCCTCGTGTTCGATTTTTCGTACCACTCAAGCAGGTTCTAATAACCCGAAAGGATGACAAGCGATATGAAAAGGCTGGTCATAACTTCTTGCATCGCCTTGCTGCTGCTCGCTTCATGCGCCGAACAAAAAATCGCCATGACGCAGTTGCAAGTACGTCAAATGCAGACTCGTTCTTACAATATCAACGAACCCAAGCGAGCGTTGAAATCAGTCCTCAACGTATTGCAAGACGAATCATATATCCCGCAGCAGGCTAATTTGGATTTAGGCTATATACATGCCATTAAAGAGGTAGATATTACCAAGGGTGGCGAAGAGTTCTGGTCCAAGTTTTGGAAAGGCCGCGACGCCCGCTGGCGGAAGAACTCTATTTTGGATTGCGCAGTCAACGTCACAGAAATAAAGGACGGCATGAGACTTCGCGTAAACTTCCAAGTAAAAATGCTGAATAACAAGGGCGAAGTGATAACCGTTGCAGCCATCGAAGACCCGGTTTTCTATCAAAACTTCTTGCAGAAAGTTGATAAGGGCGTGTTTCTCGAGAAGCAAGGCTTGTAATTAGGGGGGTAGGCCGGGCAGCCCAAGTCCTTCTGTTTCGACCTGGGGGAGTCGATGATTCTTGCAATGCGACGGCTTGAATCACACGACGACCACCCACCCTTGCGATCACGCCTCGAATTTTTTCTATATTAAGGTATTCGGTAATTACACCGGCCAGTCGTTTCGTCATGCAATAGCATGACGAATGCGGCGATGCTTGGCCACGTACCCGCCGGCCGCGTGGATGGCAACATAGCCTGACGAATCAAATGGTAAGCTAGCAAGCACGTCCACATTTTCTTGCGAACCGCACCGGGCGTCTTACCGCGTAGGACATCCATACCCAGCGTCATGAAACTGCAGCCAGGATAATTCGCAAACAAAAATCAACATTTGACTTGAATAATCGTTCATGTTAATAAGTATTGAATTCAATTGTGATTGGGAAAGCACGAAACTATGCCATGTAAGATTGATACTAAGACTTCTTGCGCTACGCTGTTGAAAGTTCTGGCTGACGAAACCCGCTTAGCCGTGCTCCGTCAGCTTATGAAACGCCCTAAGCACGTAGCCGAAATAAATGCTACGCTCGGAATCGAACAAACGCTGCTATCTCACCACCTAAAGACTCTCCGGGAAGCGGGGTTAGTCGTCGCTCAGCGCGATGGGAAGGCCGTGCTCTACTCGCTTGCGCCGGAGGTCGAAGATACCCGATCTGGCAAGGCGATTAATCTCGGCTGCTGCTTGGTGTCATTCAAATGAAGCCTGCACAAACAAGGAATGTCATATGAAATTAACGCCAATTAAAATGGCCATTGTATCGCTCCTCATTATGGGAACCATTGGCGCTTGTTCCAAATCTGATAGTTCGGAAAAGAAGCTTGTTCTAACTGGTTCGAGCACGGTTGCGCCGCTAGCTGTTGAGATTGGAAAACGGTTCGAGTCGCTGCACCCCGGAGTACGAGTGAACGTGCAAACCGGCGGTTCTTCGCGCGGTATCGCTGACACTCGAAGCGGCTTAGCTGACATCGGCATGGCATCCCGATCGCTCAAGGATTCGGAAAAAGGCCTCCAGGCCTTCGCCATCGCCCGCGACGGTATTTGCATTATTTTGCACAAAGCAAATATCGTATCAACCTTGAGCGATGAGCAGGTGGTCGCTATCTACACGGGAGCGATCAAAAACTGGAAGCACGTAGGCGGGCCTGATGCGCCGATTACGGTGGTCAACAAAGCTGAGGGACGAGCGACCCTTGAACTTTTTCTTCATTACTTCGCGATCAAAAATACTGACATTCATCCCGACGTGGTCATCGGAGATAACGAGCAGGGCATTAAAACCGTCGCGGGAAATCCTGATGCGATAGGCTACGTGTCGATCGGCACGGCTGAGTATGATGAGACGCACGGTATTCCCATCAAGCTACTACCCGTGAATGGTGTAGCCGCGACCCTGGAAAATCTTAGTAACGGGTCGTTCCCCCTATCGCGACCGCTTAACCTGTTAACCAAAACGACCCCAACTGGACTCGCGAAGGAGTTCATCGAATTCGCCCGCTCCAAGCAGGTTCACGACATTGTAAAGGAACAGTATTTTGTCCCGCTCGCGAAGTGACATTTTCCTTATCTGGGCTTTACGATGCTGTGCGGCGATTGCTGGCGCGATTGTTCTGTTGATCGGCGCATTCCTAGTCATCGAATCCATGCCGGCTTTGCAACATGTGGGCATCACGCGGTTTTTTACTGACGCGTCATGGCACCCATCAGCCGACGCTTCCCAGGGAACCTTTAACCTGGCCCCTATGCTATGGGGGACATTGCTGGCTATGTCCGGCTCAGTTCTATTAGCCACGCCGCTGGGTATCGGGTCTGCTGTATTTTGCCACTATTATGCACCGAGTTCAATTGCAAAATTCTATCGCAGGCTTATCGAACTACTAGCTGGCATTCCGTCGGTCGTGTACGGGTTCTGGGGATTGGTTGTGTTAGTGCCACTTATCCGACAGCTACAACCACCTGGCCCAAGCCTTCTTGCTGGTATCATTATACTCACGATCATGATTCTACCCACGGTAGCGCTGATGGCTGATGCCGCTTTGACCAATGTTCCGGCGCAATACCTACGCGGTGCGGCGGCGCTTGGGCTTTCCCGTTGGGGTACCATCCGTGGCGTGGTGTTCCCGGCTGCGAAGTCCGGAATTATCACAGGCGTAATACTTCAAACCGGGCGGGCGATCGGCGAAACGATGGCGATTCTCATGGTCTGCGGCAACGTCGTTCAGACGCCTAGCCGAATCTTTGATCCCATCCGTACGCTCACAGCTAACATCGCTTTGGAAATGGCCTACGCAGGGGGCGATCATCGCTCTGCACTTTTCGTCAGCGGGCTGATCCTGCTCGCGCTGATCGTGGTCCTGGTTAGCGCAGCTGAGGTGCATAGCAAGGGGCGCATCTATGGCTGAGGCTGCTCGTCCAACATTTCGCCCTGCCCACACGGGTTTCACCGACACCATAGCCACCGTCGTAGTCTGGCTCATCGCGATAATCGTGACGGGCGTCTTCGTGTGGCTGCTTAGTGACATCATCTGGCACGGTATCGGGCAGGTTTCCTGGCGCTTTCTCACCGAGGCGCCGCGCAATGCGGGTCGCGCGGGCGGCATCGGCCCGATCATCGTTTCGACGCTTCTTATTCTCGCGGTGTGCATAGCGGTGGCAATGCCTTTGGGCGTAGGCACAGCCGTGCTATTGGCCGAGTTTACATCGTCAGATAATCTGTTTGGCCGCTTGGTCCGTCGCAGCCTCGATGTACTCGCCGGCGTACCGTCGATCGTGTTCGGCCTATTCGGAAATGCGTTCTTCTGCGTTTACCTGGGCATGGGCTTCTCAATACTCTCCGGCGGCTTGACGCTAGCCTGCATGACGTTGCCCATCCTGATTCGATCTACTGAAGAGGGCTTTCGAGCCGTGCCAGATGAGTATCGTTTGGGCGCGGCTGCGCTTGGTATGTCGCGCACGTCCTCTCTCATTCACTTGCTGCTCCCAGCCGCAGCACCGGGTTTGTTGGTTGGCATGGTGTTGGGCATGGGTCGCTCCATCGCGGAGACGGCCGCCCTGATCTTCACAAGCGGCTATGTAGATCGCATGCCGCAGTCGCTGCACGATTCTGGCCGGTCGCTCTCGATTCACATTTTCGATTTGTCTATGAACGTAGCCGGCGGCGATGCCAACGCATATGCATCAGCGCTAGTGCTCATCGTAATACTCCTGATCGTCAACAGCGTGGCGTCGTGGACTTCCGATCGCTGGCTACACAAAAGGATCATCAGCTAATGAAATGTTCTCAGGATGGACCGCCAAGTGACCCGCTCGGATCGCAACCGATGCCCGACATGATTACCCCGGCTCCGTTTACGCTCGGTCCTTTGGAAGCTGGACCGCCCTGCTGCCAGCCCGACCCTTTGATCCATGTTCAAGACCTGTCTGTACATTATGGCCAGGAGCCTGCGTTCGAGGATATTACGCTGACGATCAACCGCGGCTGCATTACCGCGATGATCGGGCCATCGGGGTGTGGCAAGACGAGTTTCCTTAGCTGCCTGAATCGGCTGACCGATCTCATTCCCGGCTGTTCGGTCAACGGGCACATCAGGATTGGCGATTTAGACGTGCGTGATCCTAACATCGACGTTCGCGCATTGCGTCAGCGCGTTGGCATGATTTTCCAAAAGCCCAACCCGTTCCCCCTATCGGTTCGCAAGAATCTTGACCTACCACTTAAAGAACACGGGATGAGAAAGCGTGGGCAGATTGAGGAAGTGCGGGAAACGGTGTTGCAACAAGTTGGCCTATGGGACGAGGTGAAAGATCGCCTAGACGCACCGGCTATGTCGCTCTCGGGTGGACAGCAGCAACGACTTTGCATAGCCAGAGCGATCGCACTGAGGCCGGAGGTGCTGCTTATGGATGAACCGTGTAGTTCGTTAGACCCTAACTCCAGCGGCCGAATAGAAGACTTAATCCGCCAATTGTCCAGTTCGTTTACTGTTATCTTAGTGACACACAACCTAGCCCAAGCGCGGCGCATCGCCGACCACGCAGCGATGTTCTGGGTGACAAACGGTTCAGGACGGTTGATAGAGCAAGGAACCACGAGCCAGATTTTCGAATCGCCTACCGATGCGATCACAGCGGCGTATACGAATGGTCGAGCGGGGTGAGAGGATGCATGTTAATTGCGTTTTCTTGCATTATTCATGGCTGAGTCTTTGGCATTCCCCTCACTTATCTTCCCGCCGCGTACCTTCATACAACTCATACTTCAACAAGCGGCAGTCAATCTTCGCATTATAAAATTCCAGTCGTCGGCTAGGTCTTAGTCTAATTAATTTCGCTAGGTCCAGGTTGCCCGTGAAGATATAGCCTGTCCATCCTTGGCATTTGTTTTTGAAATAGTCACCCATACGTTTATAGGTTTTATCAAGTTCCGTATCCAGGCCAAGTCGCTCGCCGTATTCGGGATTGATGATGATAATGCCTTTCTCTTCCGGCATGGGAGAGTCCTCAAAATCACACTGCTCGAACTGAATCATATGATGCACCCCGGCTGTCTCTGCGTTCTTTTTAGCCGCTCGAACCGCGCGGTCGTCAATATCAGTCGCTATGATCGGCGCGATGGCATGCTTATTGCGAATCTTCTTAGCCTCGCGGCGCAGCGCCTGCCATGCCTCGGCGTCGTAATTCTTTAAGTGCATGAACCCATAATTAGCACGGAGCAATCCCGCCGGTCGACCTGAAGCCAGCAGCGCAGCCTCGATGGCTAACGTACCGCTCCCGCACATCGGGTTGATGAGTGGCATGGACCCGTCATACCCCGTAGCCGTGATGACGGCCGCGGCTAAGGTTTCTTGCATCGGCGCGGAGTGCGGAATCTTCCGGTAGTTTCGGTCTGCGAGTTTTCGACCTGAGGTGTTGAGGAAAATCTGGGCATCATCCCCGCTCCAATAAAGATGAACGACAAAATTCTCCCGCCGAGGTCCGGAGTCTGGCCGAGCGTCGTGAACGGAGGCGACGCGGTCCACGATGGCGTCCTTAACTTTAAGGCTAGCGAAACGCCAATCGTTAATCGTCGGCGTATTCACACTCGACACGACAGATAGATACTCATCGGGCGAGATCATATCCTCCCACGGAATCTCAAGCGTTTGTTTGTACAACTCATCCGGGTTATTGCAGGTGAACTTTTTTATTAAGATGAGTACATTAAACGCGGTTCGTAAATAGAGGTTTAGTCTCATGGCGTCGTGGATGTTAGCCGTGATCTGCAGCGCGGTTAGTCGCGTTGAATCAACAGTATATCCCATGGCCTCGACCTCACGTCGAAGGTGGTCCACCAAGCTCGGGGCACAGGTGATGCGTATGGATTGTGGCTCATTAAAATCTATCATGCTAGGGACGATACTCACTTGATGCCGCTCTGGAAAGCCCGTTGGCTGCGACGCGGGGTTCAAGTATCATGCGGCCATGTCTGGATTATTTGACGGAACGCCGCTGGAAAGACCCGTATCTTGCGAAGTATGCGAGAAGCCGCTGGATCAATGCGCCTGCCCCCGCAGCGCCGATGGCCAGGTACGCGAGCCTACGGATCAAAAAGCCCGCAAGGACCAGCCAGTCCGCGTCCGCCGCGAGAAACGCCGCAAGGGCAAGGTCGTCACCGTCGTAGAAGGTTTAGACCCTTCAGCATCTGACCTCAGCGAAATACTCCGCCAATTAAAATCAGCCTGCGCCGCCGGCGGGAAAGTGGCTGACGGGGTGTTAGAAATTCAGGGCGATCATACGGAACGGGTAGTGACCATCTTCAAGGACATGGGATATCCAGCGAAGAGAAGCGGCGGGTGATTTAGCGGCCGGAAATAATTGCCAGATCGGACCACCTATTCATAGCCGGTAGTGCCAGCCATCGGTGTCTTCAGGTTGTCACAAACATTACGGACGTTCTGCGTGATTGCGGCCCATACGACGGTTTGAAGACACGGGTCGCTCGCGCTCGCCGCTCGGAGTTGGTATGGGGCACCGTGACTAGCTATTCACTATGTTCGTCATATCTGCGTAAGTGTGAATGGTAAAGGCAGTTCAACCTTCCGCCAGTAGGCGAAAGAACGACCGTGCCCTTCTATGAAAGCCCTTTGCAAGTCAAGTGCATTTTTTGCTCTTTCCGGGTGGCCGTTGCAATCCCAATCTTCTATCCGAGCGTCACCAACGATGCGGCTGATTCACAGCCTAACTA
>JAJDDW010000079.1 GCA_029260115.1 Phycisphaerae bacterium
TCGCCCTTGGCCGAGCTGAATACTGCGATGATGGACGACGGATTGTTCGTCTACGTTAAGAAGGGCGTTAATGTAACCAAGCCCATTCATGTGTTATGTTTAACTGACGTCGACGCTAGCCCGGTCTCCACGCATCCGCGCAATCTCATCGTAGCTGAGTCATCGAGTCAGGTTTCGGTGGTAGAGACATACGGCACGCTTGGTGAGGGGATGCCGCATTTCACGAACACGGCGACAGAAATCATCGCTCAGGATAACGCCCACGTATTTAGTTACCGCCTTCAATGCGAAAGCGAAGACGCTTATCATGTGTCTACCTTACAGATTCAGCAGCATCGCGACAGTCAGGTACATGCGTTCGGCATGTCGCTGGGAAGCGCTTTGGTGCGTAACAACATCGCCACCGTACTCGACGGACCTGGGGCACATTGTTCGCTCAGCGGTTTGTATCTCGTGGATGGCACGCAACATGTAGACAATCATTTAACGGTCGACCATGCCAAGCCAAATTGCACCAGCCGGGAGTTTTTTAAAGGCGTTTTGCAGGGCGAGGGCAAAGGGATATTCCGTGGCCGAATTATCGTGAGGAAAGACGCCCAAAAAACCGACGCCGTGCAGACCAATCGCAGCTTACTTTTATCAGACAAAGCCATGGTAGAGAGCATGCCGCAATTGGAAATTCTGGCCGATGATGTGAAGTGTACCCATGGCGCGACCATCGGACAGATTAACGCAGATGAGCTATTCTATCTGCAAACGCGGGGTATCAACGAACAGACCGCTCGTAGCTTATTGGTTTTTGCGTTTGCCAGTGAATGTTTGTCTGATGTGCGCATTGATTCCCTGCGAAAGCACCTTTCAAAGCGACTGTTAACGAGGTTGCCGCAGGGTGAGTTGTTGGGTGATAGCTAAATGATCACAGCTACGACGAGACAAGTTAAGATGAATCCTGTTAGCTCAGCCTCATCCTTGGACCCGCATCGCCTCAAGCAGGACTTTCCTGTATTGCAGCAAGAGAGTCATGGCCGGCCGTTGGTTTATCTGGACAATGCCAACACCTCACAGAAGCCGCAGTGCGTCATTGACGCCGTGAGCAATTTCTACGCCCATAACAACGCCAATATTCATCGCGGGGTTTACGATTTAAGCATGCGCGCCACCCAAGCGCACGAAAACGCTCGGGGAACGATCGCAAAATTCATCGGCGCATCTCGGCCTGAAGAAATCATCTTCGTGCGTGGTACGACTGAAGCTATTAATCTCGTGGCTCAGACCTTTGTGCGAAGTCGCGTCGGTGCCGGTGATGAAATTCTCGTCACAGCTATGGAGCATCACTCCAACATTGTTCCCTGGCAAATACTGTGCGAGCAAACCGGCGCGGTTCTCCAAGTTGCACCGATCAACGACGCTGGCGAAGTCATTTTAGATGCCTATCGCGAAAAGCTTTCAGAGAAAACGAAATTCGTAGCTATGACGCACGTTTCTAATGCATTGGGCACCGTGAATCCCATAGCTCAGATGATTGCCCTCGCTCACGAGAAGAACATTCCCGTCCTCATTGACGGCGCCCAAGCTGCGCCTCATTTGCCAATAAATGTTTCAGAATTAGGTTGCGATTTTTATGCCGTCTCAAGCCATAAGATGTTTGGCCCGACGGGGGTAGGGGCACTTTACGGACGATTCGATTTACTCGATAGCATGCCACCATATCAAGGTGGCGGTGATATGATTCGCTCCGTTACCTTTGAGCATACAACCTATAACGATGTACCTTATAAATTTGAAGCTGGTACGCCGCATATAGCCGGAGCCATCGGTTTCGCTGCTGCGGCTCAATACATTGTCGATATTGGCTACGACAAACTTCTGGCTTACGAAGAAATGTTGTTGGATTACGCGACGCAGGCGCTGACAGCTATTCCAGAAATTCGCATCATTGGCACCGCAGCCGAGAAAGTCTCTGTTTTATCGTTCGTGGTCGATGGCGTTCATCCTCATGACGTAGGCACGATATTAGACCAAAAGGGCATCGCGATTAGAACCGGTCATCATTGCGCCCAACCGATTATGGATCGCTACGATATCCCTGCCACTGTGCGAGCATCCTTCGCATTGTACAATACCAAAGAGGATGTGGACGCACTGGCCGAGTCGCTAAAAAGTGTCATGGAGGTATTTCGATAATGGATGACCTTCAAGACCTTTATCAGCAGCTTATCCTTGACCACAACAAGTCGCCCCGCAACCAGGGCAAGCTTGTGGATTCCAATCGGCAGGCTCAGGGCTATAACCCGCTTTGCGGCGATAAGCTTCAGGTTTACTTGCATGTCGAGGACGACATCGTCAAAGATATTTCGTTTGAAGGTTCAGGATGTGCTATTTCGACAGCCTCTGCTTCGCTCATGACACAATCCGTGAAGGGCAAAACCGTAGCACAGGCTCGCGCTATGTTCGACTCCTTTCATCAAATGTTAACTGAAGACAGCGCCAGCGAATCAGACGAATCCGCATTGGGTAAGCTTGTCGTGTTTTCCGGCGTGTGTAAATATCCCGCTCGCGTGAAATGTGCGACATTAGCATGGCACACTATCAACGCGGCCTTGGGCGATGCCTCTGAGCAGGTCACAACGGAGTAGGCATAAACTATTCAGCGTTTAATAGTTACAAAGAAAGAGATCATCGATTATGGATGACAATTCGCCGACCAACGATACCATCATGCCCGATCAAAACGCAATCATCGAAGCGATTAGACAAGTTTTCGATCCAGAAATCCCAGTCAACCTATACGATCTAGGCCTTATTTATAGTATTAAAATAAACGACGACCGTATTATCGATATCGAGATGACGCTGACCACGCCCAATTGCCCCGTAGCTGAACTCCTTCCTGTGCAGGTTGCAGGTAAAGTTAAAGAACTGCGCGGCGTAGATGATGTCCGCGTCAAATTAGTTTGGGAGCCGGTCTGGACGCAGGACCGTATGTCAGAAGACGCCAAACTCATATTAGATATGCAAGGGGTTGTCATGCCCAAGCCGCAAGAGTTTTTCAATATCAGTACGCCGCACAAAAAATGATGACTCAAAAGTCGCAACTTCGCGTCGGTGTACTCTGCCGGGTAGCCCACGTCCTTCTGTTTGGACATGGGGGAGTCGATGATCCAAACACTATCGCATAAGGGAAACGATCAAGCCATCTCTGCGTACCTTACACACTCATTCTTTTTCTTTACCTTCAAGAATAATAAGCCCGCGTTTATCAAAATCAAACAACCGAAAACCACAATCCAAAGCACGTTTATGATCTTTGTCTCGCGAGACAAGGCCGCCATCATCAACTCCGTTTTCCCCAACAGAGTAGATAATAATCCCGGACTCGTTTTGAGAAAACTTCATAGGCAATGCGTCGAAAGGGTCAATCGGAATTTCAGAAAGATACAAAGGAACAAGCTGTTCCAGACCCTCAGGCAGCCGACCTTCAACAAGCCGATACCGCTCGGCCGCAATGGCGATCCGTGCCGCGTATATGACAGCGAGGTTTTTCAAATGTAGTTCCACATATCTAGGCATGGGCGGAAAAATCATACCGGTAAATACATGTGTTTTCGGTATTTTTTGTATCTCCAATTTTAATAATTTATTAGCCGCCAACAGAGCGGCAGGCTCGTCATTTGCATCGATCAACTGGCTTAACAGATTTGTTCCCTGTTGCCTTTCTAGAGCAAATACTATTGAAGCAACATCATCAACAACATTAGTTCGTGTCGGCATTTGATCGCACAATTCAATAAAGATGGCCCGTTCGCCCCACAAAACCCACTTCATTGAATGAGCAGTAATGTAATTTGTGAACGCCGCATCTATCTGTCGCAAAGAGTCATCATTAATCGATGTGACTCGCAATATATCTTCAAGCGCATGCAAGGCCCAGTCGGCTGCTGCAATATGAATCAAGTGAGCAATGAATGATGGCTCATCTGCCAAGTGCGAAACAGCATCCAATAGCCTAGTAATTATAGCTGAGGCATCGTCGGTGTCGCCATCAATTAATTGTAGCGTTGACTGAAGGTAAAGTAACCTAGCGACTGGTCGAACCGCTGGCAGCTTGTCAATATAACTGTCAAATATTTCTATAGCTGGACAATCGAAATCAACCTCAAACCGACCGGTCTCTAAGCCATTGAGCGTATCAAGCTCCGTAAGGATGGGTAATTTACTTGCTAAATATTGCCGAGAAAGTTCAATCGTATCGGCATCGAGTCCATCGAAGAAGTTAATTTTCGGGCCATCTCGCAAACCATATATGCCATGAGGGATACGACTTTGATCTTTTTGTACAGCATCCGCTACGCGCGTGACTACTTCGGCGATGGTATTCGTAACCGGTTGAGGCGATCGCCGAGCCTGAACATCCTTGAACGTTAGCGGCTCTCCATTCGCTTCTAACTGTGCGGAGTATCGCTGCCAACTGCTGTTTCTGGATTGAACAAACATCACCAATACGATCCCACATAAACAGAGCAAAACCTTGAGGGCTAATAATATCTTTTTCCAGGCATTCATGTGCAAAGACCCCAACCCATCGAAACAATAGAAATTTTACTATATCAGTATACCGGGTGCCCCATTCTTTGACTACTGGCAAAGGGTGGGGAAGGACGAACGATAAATGATTGTCGCATTTCATCAAGACAAACCGAGCGGCGAGCGCGAGCGACCCGTGTCTTCAAATCGCGATACACGTCCCATGATACAAAGCGTTCTCATCACGTGTAACACCCGAAGACACCGGGCGCTGGCGCTACCGGCTCTGAGGTGGTAATCTCCTCCGGGCCGTATTTGGGAATCGCTTCGTCATGCAATAGCATGACCTACGTGGATGTCACATTCGCGGCACTACGATGAAACCCTATCCACTTGCTCAGGAATTAGCATCTCCTCCGGATACTTCACCCACTGCAAACAAAGCCCATGGGCCGGGGCGGTGAATCCGGTTTTGGTTCGGTCTCGTAGATTAAGCAGGTCTAACATTTCCTCCGGCTCCCATCGACCATGACCGGTTTCTATGAGCGTGCCAGCCATGATGCGGACTTGGTTATATAGAAAACCAGTCCCCTCCACGTCGATATGTATCTCATCACCATCGCGCGTCACATCGCATCTTAAAACAGTGCGGACCATGGTTATTCTTTTTCCCCGCACGTTAGCCATGCTCGTGAAATCATGGCTGCCGACGAAATATTCGGCCGCACGTTGCATCCGTGCCATGTCTAGTCGCCTGGGATAATGATTCACGTAACGCTGCGATAGCTGACTCACGGGGCGGGCGGGACTATTAAACACGCGATATCGATAGAGCTTGCTGATCGCGCTGCGGTTGGCATGGAAATCGTCGGGTACATCCTGCGCAGAAACGACGGCTAAATCATACGGTAGACGGGAGGTCAGTGCCCGCTGAAGCTTGTCGGCTTCATGGGCAAAGCTGGTATGAAAGTTCTCAATATGACCAACGGCATGTACGCCAGCGTCAGTTCGCCCGCATCCGGTCAGCTTCACGGGATGGCGCACGACATGGCGTAAGACGTCTTCCATAACACCCTGAACCGTTCGATACTCCCCTTGACGCTGCCAGCCATGAAAATCTGTGCCGTCGAAGGCTAACTTTAGCATGATGTTTCTCGTCATTAGGGCGATCGTAAACGTAGGGCTAGGTATCAGCAACCGCAGTCCTTGCCGCTGACTAATTAGACACCGCGCAAAAAAAAGGCCGACCGCGAGGCCGACCAGGTAATGGTTTATTCGATTATCATCGTCAAGCAGGTAGCTGCTTGGTTTATGCGACGAGTTCTTCGCACAAGGACCCGCCATAGCGGTGACGTAAGCGTTGCAGGATTTCCTTGTGTATTTGGCTGACGCGTGATTCAGAAAGACTGAGCACACTACCAATCTCAGCCATGGTCATGCCCTCGAAATAGTAGAGCACGAGCACGAGTCTTTCCTCGCGGGCTAAGCCTTCGGTTATATGTTTGGTGAATAGTTGTCGATTTACGGTCACGCCTGGGTCTTCAACCTTCGTATCGCGCGTGTCCCAAGAGTGTGAAGAGCCATGCCCACGATGATCGTCCGGTGGTTCCATCGCGCTGAAGTGAACTTCTTTACCCAGTTGAGATAGTCGGCAGAGATGATCGTATCGATCTATGGTCATATCTAGCTTACTCGCTAGCTCAGTCTGAGACGGCAGCGTTTCTAAGTCAGACCCCATAGCCTCTCGAATCAGCATGCGGCGTTTTTCAAAGGTACGTACCGTTCGACTCTGCGGGTCGAGGCTACGGAGCCAGTCCATAACCGCGCCAGAGATACGCTGCTGACAAAACGTCTCGAACTTAGCTTTTCGTTCGGGATCATAAGCTTCGACAGCTTCGATCAAGCCATCAAAGGCTGCGCTGCATATTTCATCGAAGGAAATTTGTGCAGGTAACTTACGCGAGAGCCTTGCGGCATGAGTCTGAACAAGATGGCTATAGTGTACGACGATTTCGTTCCGAAGTTCGACGCTACGGATTTTGAGAAAGCGATCCCACAACTTGAGGGCGGCCGGGTCTTTGGAGGCCGCAAACCGCTTAGGGGCCTGAGGCGCTGCCGGGGCTGCTGACTTTGGTTTTGTGGTTTTACGCGAAGCAACCGGCTTGGCCTTCGCTTGGGTGGTCTTAGTTTTTTTCGCCGCTGCAGTCGTTTGTTTTTTCGCTATCGCCTTAGCCATTGTTTTAGTATTCCTTAGAATGATCCCGTTGGTCTCAAACCAGACTCAGCCGCGATCCACACGTACCGAGCACGCTTAATTCAATTACTATTCGCAGGCCCATGGTTGGTACAATAGGATAAATGCGAAGTATGGGTATAGTCGTCACAGTCAGCCTAAACTATCCATCTTTTCATCGGAATTTTTCCAAAGCCTCCTTAACAGGCTGGGATAACGTTTTCCTTGATAAAGTTAGGCTAGGGTGATTGCTTATGGTCTGAAGATGGACGACTGGCGACCTGATGGTGGTTAGTCCGAAAATGCGTCTGTGGACATATTTGTATACGTGTTTCTGATCTCTCTAATCATTCGGATTGCAAAAGTAGGGCGATGAGAATGTTTTGGTCTATCGGATATATCTATGTTAAAAAAAATTCGCGAGATACGGGTAAGCTGGGCTCACTCCTGCGACCTCGTATTGGATAAGACACAAACCTTGTTCGGTTAGGTGTCTCTGATGAGACACTGCTTAGTTTGGCTGGGTGTCACTGATAATTTGGCCATCTCTTAATGTGACGATGCGGTCGCATCTATTGGCAACATCAGGCTCGTGGGTGACCATAATAATGGTGCGGCCTTGGGTTCGTAGATCGTCGAAGAGCGCGAGGATTTGATCTGTGGTTGCGGTGTCTAAATTTCCGGTCGGTTCGTCAGCCAGGATGATTAAAGGATCGTTAATGAGTGCGCGGGCGATTGCAGCTCGTTGCTGCTGGCCGCCGGATAATTCGCTTGGGCGGTGATGACCTCGGTCTTGTAGACCAACGCGTTCGATCAGATCGGCGGCACGCGCAGATCGCTGCTGCGGTGGCGTGCCTTGATAGAATAAGGGTATCTCAAGATTCTCTGCAACGGTTAATTGGGGGATGAGATTAAAATTTTGAAACACGAATCCCACACGCTGGCCTCGAATTTCAGATAGCTCGTCGTCGGATAGTTCCGCGACGTCAATATCGCCTAAGAAATATTGGCCTCGGGTAGGGCGGTCCAAACAGCCAATGATGTTCATCAGCGTACTCTTGCCGGACCCGCTTTGACCACAAAGTGCTACGCACTGCCCGGTGGTAAATCCTAGGCTAACATCGCGCAACGCATGTACGCATACAGGGCTTCCCGGCTCACCGTATACCTTTGAAAGATTTTTGACTGACGCGATTAGGCCCATACGGTTATGAAGGTGTTCCGTGGTTAGAGGGCTTGGCGTTGGTCTTAGCCTTTTCGTGATTGCCAGCGCCAGGACTAGCCCCAAGTTTCCCTGGACTGCCAGGACGGCGGCCGCCGCGTTTTTTCTGGCCTTGTTCGCCAGCAGGACGGTGGCTATTCGCGCTATTGTCTGATGCGTCTGCGGTGGCGCTTTCTGTAGAGATAAGCCTACGGAGCTTATCATCGAAAGCTAAAAGCACTTTATCGTTTTCGTTAACACCGCTGTTAATTTGAGCCCAATCCGTGCCAATCGCGCCGAGTTGGACAATTTTAGGTGTCGGGGAGCCAGACTCAGATACGAAGACGTACTGATTAGGGCCTTTGGTGAACACTGCTTGAACAGGAACCGCTGGTTGGTTTTCAATTGTCTCGACAAGAATGCGTACATGGGCCGTGACGCCGGGCTTAAGGAGTTCGGTAGTCTCGTCCATAAGAACTTCCGTTTCATATTCCTTAAGGTCGGGGTTTAGCCAGCGGTTTTGGGTGTCTGCAATAGCCGCAATTTTATTCACGCGACCGTTGAATTGTTTACCAGGAAGGCCTTCTACTTCGACGATTGCCCGTTGACCAATGGCTAGTTTGTTGGTCTTGGCTTCGTGGACTCTCAGCTTCACGACCATTTCAGACGTGTCTGGAATTTGCATAATGATCTGACGTTCGTATACGGTTTCGCCTTCTTTAATTTGACTTCCGCTCATCATGTGCCTGCCGCCTCCGCCACTGTAATAAACTACGAAACCGGGCGCTGAAGCCGTGAGCCTGCAATTTTTCTTTTGTTGGCGTAAATTGGCCAGTTGATCTTGGATTAGATCCAATTCCTTGTGATTGCCTTCGAGGTTGCGGGTTTTCTTGCGCTCCTCAGCTTGGGCGTTTTTCTTGATGCGATTGAGTTCCTTTTGGGCTTCTTCCAAGTCGGATTGACGACGCCTCAAGTCGACGATGTGTGTATATTGCGAGAGTACGAGCTTTGCGTTTTTTGCTTTTTCCAAATCCCAAATGGCTTTGCTATGGTTGAATTCGTCTTCGTCGTATTCTGTTTGCGTAATAAAACCTCGACCGAGAAGTTCATCGGCTGCTTTGAAATCTTGTTCGCGACGTTCTAAAAGCATTTGCGCTTGATCGATAGCGATGTTCGCGTCCTTTTGCTTTTGCATCCATTCGCCTTTTTCGTATTTTTCCAATTCGATTTGAGCCAGTTCGATAACGAGGTGTCCCTTGCGAATGTCGCTGGCGTTTTTGTCTTGTTGGATTTCAAGTTCTGCTTGTGCAGATTCATAAGCTGTGATGGCGTTGGACTCTTTCAATTCCTCCTGTCGGACGCGGTCATCGATTTTATCCGAGGCTAATTCAACGAGGAGGTCACCCTTCTTTACCGGTGTACCTTCGGGGATGAGCCATATGATGGTAGATTGGCCTTCCACTTCTGAAATGATATCTGTTGATTTGGCAGCCTGCATTTCACCTTTTTCGATAAGGTCTACGTTAAACGTCTCTCGCCCAACAGTGTGGGTTTCAAAGTTAGCCATCGCCGAATTAGTCGTGAGCCAGTTAAGCGATGAGCGCGTAAAAAGAGCAAACGCACCAATAGCTAGCACGCCGCTAATAGCTACGAACATCATCCGCGAGGACCGCGTTCGTGAGGCGCTAGCTTGCTGGGCATGTTTGCCGAGGGCTGCTGCTTTATCTGAGGTCGATGTCATGCTTGTTGTCATAATGATTCTACCAATATAGCCGATACCGGGGCACGAGCCTGCAGGCGCAAAAAGTTTGCTCCATCCAGACATCAACGGCTAACCCACAAGGCTATTATACCATCGTCACACAAGATACAAGGTAACTTGTCGATTCCGGAATACCAATAGATAAACCGTCGGAAATTGTCTGTTTACACGGTCTGGGGTAGATTTTGGACATCAATCGGTGCGAATTTGCCGAGTCATCGAATCATTGCGCTGAACCCTGTTAGATTGGCGAGTCGTAGTCATGCACAATTTCCACATGCTTGGCGTTACTGCGATTTGCTTGCTTGCCGAAACTGGGATGAATTTGGATCCCATTGCAAATCACTCTTGTGCTGCTCGTACCACGCTTGGACGCCCATGGCATCTTCGATACGGCTGTAGTCGAAGTGCCCAGCCGGGAAATCTACGCTAGGTGCATCGGGCAAATATCTTACCACTAAAGCGAATTGCAGCGGATTTTATGCCCCGATACTACACAGGGCATAGCGCGCATTCAGGATCATGTGGCTATGCCGAAGATCGGTTTTTCCTAACCGATATGCGTTTGTCATTAGGGGGCTAGCTGGCGTGGAAGAACCGTTGATTCTTCGACTCTGGATACTGCCCGCCTTGTGGATATAATCTGACGGAGCTGGTCGAGCCTAGGTGTCCAAAGTGCGGCACTTCCTTTAAGAATAAACTCGTAGGAGAAAAGGATAATTTTACTACTACAGTTCTAAGCACGTAGCTCGACGTTTGAATAGAGAATCGATTCACTATTCTTCCCAGCGCCCATCATCAGTAACACGTAGTGTGCCGGTGTCGCGGCGGAATTCCAGAATCGCGATGCGGTAGGACGCTACCGCGCGGGCGTAGTCATTTCTGGCTGAGAGTAATTCGTTTTCAGCGTCTACGACGTCCTGGTTTGTCGATCGGCCCAGGTCGAATTGGGCGCGGGCGGCTTCCAGTCGTCGCTCGTTTTCTTCGACGTTTAATGCCTGAATTTTACGGAGATTGTCTTGCTGGTCTATGCGTCGTAGTGCGCGGCGCACGTCGGCTCGAACGCGATCTTGGAATTCATCATGATTTCGTTGGCTCCGCTTTTCGGTAATGAGCGACGAGCGGTAAGCATTAGACTCACTGACGCGGTCATCCATTTGAAGTTCAATGAAACCGCGCCAGGTAGCCCGCTCGGTATTGAAGCTCATAGAATTCAATTGCTCAGCGTCAGAGTCAAGCGTGACATTCCCACGCAAGCCTAGGTCGGGCAATAGTTGATTTTTTGCGATGACTACGCCGCGCCGCGCGTCGTCTATACCGTCTTCACTATTGAGTAAGTCGAGTCGATATGTTAAAGCAATGTCGATGGCGTCGCTAACAGTTATCGACGGTAGTAAGGCGTCTAACTCTTTGCTGGCCTCGTCCGCGTCTTGGTTCACAACATCCATTAAGTCGTCGACGGAAGTTCCCAATCGGATTTTGAATCGGTCGAGTGCGGTCGCGTATTGTTCCTTGCTACTGACTAAGGAAGCTTCCGCTTGTCTAAAAATAGACTTAGCACGTGGGGCTTCAAATACGTTTCGGCTACGTCCCATTCGGTTGACGAACTCTGCCTTGATCCAGTCCTTGTTTCGACCTAAATAACTTTTGTGCGTATTCGCTATAGTCGTTTTTAATTGCTGAAGATTGAAGTAATCTGCGGCTATATCCACGACGAAGGATCGTCGAAAGCGTTCGTAATCGCGCACGGCGTAGATTAGCTCGCGCTCTGAAATATAACGCGATTCATAGGCTACTTTCCCCACGCCACGAAATAGCGGGATGTCAGCTTCTAAAATGACATTGCCGGTTTCACCTGCAGTAATATGCTTCTCTAGATCACGTACCAACGAACTGATTACCCGCGCGGTAATTTCGCCGCCTTGCGGTAAACGCTGGCTGACAGAGACCTCGCTAATTGTTTCCATAGCCCGGTCAAAACTACGGACTTGTCCGAAGTCGGCGAACTGGGCGGAAATGTTTGTCGCGAACTGAGGGGTCCACAAATGTCGTTCGAGTGTCAGGGCTAATCCCGCTAGGTAGAGGTCTTCCTTGGCAGTCTGTAATTCACGGGCGTGATTGATGGCATAGGCTAGGGCATCAGGAAGTGAAAATATTTTCACATGCCCCATTTCTGATTCGTCAAATACACTAGCAGTGATCAAATCGTCGTCGTTGGGTAGCGACGGTTCTGTGGCATCATCCGGCGTCGTTTCGATTATTGCAGCCGCGACTTGTTCAATCTTCTGGTCGTCGTTGTTAACTCCGGCTGCGGAGGTTTCGGTCGTCGTGGACTGGGTGTTAAATGAGTCTGGCAAGTCAGTAGGGACGGGACGCGGGTCGACCGCGTATATCCGCTGTGTCACGCCGGTTGGTTCTAACGGATCGCGCAGATCAACATTCGTCGTTTGCCCCAGTGCGGCTGACTGTCGGTCCGCAATCGCGCGGTACACCGTTTGGTCGGTCCGATGGAGACCTGACGACGCGCAACCAGCCAGCATGCCGACCAATAAGGTCGCGAAAATAATTTTTTGTTCGTTAGAAAAACATATCATGTTATGCATGATGAGTTAGATGATGGAAAGATGTCAAGCCAGCCGCCTTTAGAAGTTACGAAAAGTATGGCGCGTTAGAAGGGAGGTCGCTGGTTTAGATAAGTTCAGACAATTAGCTTAGCCGCGCGTTCATTCCGCGAGATGAGATGAGCGCATTAGCCACCCGTCGTACCGGTACCAGTTCCACCAGTGGCCATAGGTGGGTCGATTGTATCCAAAACCGGTTCGACAAGTGTGCCGAGTACGGTATCTGCAAATGCAACGGCTATGTTTCTGGCGCTAAGTGCAAAGTAATTTTCCGGTAAGCAGCTGGGCGTAGACGCTAGGCAAGAGCAGAGCAGGATGACTGGGACATAGGAAGTTTTCAGACGTTTCACCGCTAGGCTCCGTTATTAAAAGGTACGAAACTACTATAGGCATTATCGGCCAGTGGCGAATGAAATCGACAAGAAAAACATGCCTCGACCAATATCCGTCCCATACCACGTTATATATAGACAGTTATTTTGGTCAATTCATGTCAGGCTTTATAGTGCTATCCAGCAGTAAGCGGTTAATAGACTAGATGTGTATTGCTTTTTTGTGTTATGGTGGTCTAGGATGCTAAACTTATGATTAAGTTGGCAAATTGGGTAATGTGTTCGCCTACCTTGCATTGTTAAAGTGATGGTCGAAAAAATAAACTATTAGGTCGTAGGCGTGGATGGACAAAAATTAAGATGGATTTCAGGCGTAAATTGGGATATACTGATCGAGCGGATCGCGACGTTACTACTGTTGTTGACGTACTTTTTATTTGGACTGCCTCGACGACTGTCTAATGTACGTTTTTGCGCTCATTAGCGTGTGGTGGTATTCCCGTGATGCGGCGGTTGGCGTAAGTTTGCAGCCTTTGGTTACCTTGAGGAGGCTAATGCTCTTACAGATGTAGATTCGGACAATTCCCTTGGGGAAGGGAGCTTGCTCTTGGTGATAGATTTTATACAGGTGGCTATGAACAACACTTGGTTCGCGCAACGGCCGGTGTCGTGGCAATCGAGCAGTTGTCATTTGTCCATTTTTTTCATGATACCAGATTACGTCGCGTGCTTATTGGCTGTGATTTATGGCAGAGTCCGCATCCAGGGGAATAACTAATAATGGCAACCCGCACAACCCTGACATTGCGTGTGTTACACATTCTGATTTTTGGTCTGTTGGCATGTCCATCGGCCGTTTTGGCTGCTCCAAACCCTCCGGATATGGCTGAGGAAGCAGCGTTAACAAATTGGGACGACGCTGACCCCATTCTTACTAGCGATTCTGCGTATCTGGATTTAGATTTTGTCACTACGGCTGGCTCTATTTCGTTTGGCGGCGAAGACATGGTCAAGCTGACTTGGCTAAGTGGCTTTGGCCCAGTAGCTGGAGATATTGTTACAGTTGATGTGACGCTACTTAGTGGAGCCGGCTCTTGTCGCCTATCGCCATATGATACCGTTACCACGATTGACAATTTGAACTTTATAGACGCTGTGCCATGCGGCGTTGCCCCATGCTCTTATTCATTCACACTTACCGCTGGCTTTGTTGGCGCATTAGCCGACTTGGGTGGCGGCTCATTCGCCATGCGATATTCGTGCATCGATGGTGGCGATTTGCTGATTACGCGTACCGATGTTTCCGAGGTTACTGCTAATTTGACATTATGCGGTGACGGAACGACAGACTTTGGCGAGGACTGCGATGATGGCGGTACGGTGGGCGGCGACTGCTGCTCAGCCACTTGCATATTTGAGCTGTTAGGTTCTTCTTGCGATGTGGGTGATGTTTGTACTGCATTGGACACGTGCGACGGGGCGGGCATTTGTCTAGCAGGTAGCGCTCCAGATTGCAGCGGCGCCGGTGATGTTTGTAACACGGCCTCTTGTAGTGCGGCTGGGTTAGAAGGCAACTGCGATACACTAACGCCTGTAACTAACGGAACAAATTGTGCCGATGCGTTCTTTTGCGACGGTATAGAGACTTGTCAGACGGGTATTTGCACTGAGCCTGGCGATCCTTGCTTGGCTGGTACGTTCTGTAATGAGACGACCGACGTTTGCGATGAATGTGCGTTGGATATTCACTGCGACGACTTGGTTGGCTGTACGGACGATACCTGCGTGGCTGGTACGTGCGTGTTTACGGCAAACGATTTGAACTGCGCCGACGACTTAATGTTCTGCAACGGCGTT
>JAJDDW010000080.1 GCA_029260115.1 Phycisphaerae bacterium
TGTCCTCCGAAAAAGTAAACGTTGGCGCGAAACAACGCCGTCATACACGTACGCGAAAGCGTACCGGGGACAGCCTCTTCATGACATTAGGTCGTGCATCGCACGACGAATCACAGATAATAAGTCGTGCGGTGCACGACCTACCGATTATTCGCCGGTGTTATCCGGTAGATCAACCGTAGAATTTCCAGGCCAATTCTTGTCCAGCCAGCCGAGTTGAACGTGGCGATGAAAGCTAGACCATGGCCACGAACGCGGCTCACTCACCAATTCGTGTTTCACAGGATTAAGGTGGATATAATCTCGATGTCGATACCAATCGTCTTCGTCACGAATTCGGTGCTCCCAATAGCGTGCTTGCCAAACGCCTCGTTCATGATGCTTGGCTCGATTTTCGGACACCGCCAAGGCAGAGCCACCTCCGGCCAGATACTCCTTGGTAAACAATCGCTTGATATTCCCCCATCTAATGGGAAAATTGTTGTCACACTCAGGCAACGACCGAAGACAATGCAGGTGGTCGGGTAACAATACGCAAGCAAACATGTCGAACGGGTAGGCCCGCCTCACCGATACAAAGGCCCGTCGTAATACCCGGCGTGCATAAGCATCCAAGAAAAGTTTTCGACGACGATAAGTGACCAACGTGAAAAAGTAGGACGCACCATGTTCACGCCAGCGAATATAATTCGGCATATCAAAATGCTAACAACATAATCCGAAAAATCCAACCGTAGGTCGGGCATCGCCCGTCGAGTTATTGTTTTGTTTTTTTGGGGGGGGAAGAGATTGTGCATCGCACGGCATGACACCGTCGGGATGAAGACGTCGTGCAGTGCACGACCTACTTGGCTTCGACTGGTCAGGGCAATGACGTTGTTCGCGTGGTGCTGGACCGGTCGGATCCCAATCGGCCTATAGGGGTGTCGAGCATTTTTGCCGTCGACTTCAATCAGCCTCTGGACGTTGAAGTGGACCCCTACGGAAACCTGTTAATCATGGAATTCACGGGGTGCATCTATCGGGTCGTGAAGACCACCGGCCGTTGAGCCGTGCACGATGAAAGCCAAGTAGAAAGTGCATCACACGACGAATTATCGTAGATACTAACAAGTTTGTGCAATACAGTGGCTACTTGTGGCTATGATCGAGCCGATGCACAATGCTTACATGGATGCTGAACCAATTAGCCAAGCCTCTGCCGCGCGTGATGTACTCGACGTCGATGGTCCCATCGCAGCGGACCTCGATAACTACGAGCAGCGTCCGCAACAAGTCGAGATGGCTATCGCAGTAGAAGATGCATTTCGACAAGAGCATCACACCCTCATCGAAGCCGGGACGGGCGTCGGCAAAAGCTTCGCTTACTTAATCCCGGCTATTCAGTGTGCGCTGCGAACGGGGCGACGGGTAGTGATTAGTACGCACACGATCGCGCTTCAGGAACAATTGATCAACAAAGACATTCCATTTCTCAAACGCATCATGGCCGAAGATTTTACCGCAGAGTTAGTCAAAGGCCGAGCGAATTATCTGGGCCTGCGAAGACTCACACGGGCCAGCGGCAGACAGGAAACACTGTTCCCAGCCAAGATTCAATTGGCCTCGCTGTGGGAGATTGAGGACTGGGCCTACAAAACCCAAGATGGCTCGTTGGCAGATCTTCCGCAAGAGCCTAGCTTCGCGGTATGGGATCATGTCCGGAGCGACTCGGACGATTGCATGGGGCGAAAGTGCGAGACGTTTGATACCTGCTTCTACCAACGCATGCGCCGTCGGGCGATCAAAGCAAATTTGCTGGTAGTGAATCACGCGATGTTGTTTTCAGACATTGCGCTACGACGGCAGGGGGCATCGATCTTACCCGACTACGATTACGTTGTTCTTGACGAAGGGCACACCGTAGAAGGTGTCGCGGCTGATCATTTGGGTAACTCCATTTCTACGGCTCAGATTAGTCATCTGCTCAATGCGCTGTCGCATGAGAACACCGGGAAGGGGATTTTGTTTGGTCCAGATGCGATGCCAGCTATCGAGCAGGTGGGGCATTGCCGTGATACGATGGACGAATATGTGGAGATGACGCTCGCCTGGCTCGATGCCCAGCCATCTTTTTCTGGTCGTGTGCGAAAAGCGATTCTCGAAGACCAACCCATGACCGGCGGCTTGATGAGGCTACGGTCTGCGCTAAGCAATTTACGCGAGGGCATGGAAGACGAGGAGAAAAAGCTGGAAATCCTGTCGATGATGAATCGCTGCACGGGCATCGCTGAGGCGATTGACAAATGGCATAAGCACGAGTCTCCGTCCTGGGTCTACTGGATTGATGTCCGTCGCGACCGTCGAACCCGAATCACCTTAGCGTCTCGCCCCATAGACGTAGGTCCGGAACTTCGCGAAGGATTATTCGACGCGGTACGGAGTGTCGTGCTGACGTCAGCTACTATGACGACGACCAATAGTGAACCGTTCGCTTATGTGTCTAAGAGACTGGGCCTAGAAGATACGCGGTCCATGCAGTTAGGCTCGCCGTTTAATTATCGTGAGCAGGTGGTGGCCTACGTTGAGTCTAACATGCCCGACCCCGGCGATGCAGCGATGTTTCTCCCGGCTGTGTGCGATAAATTGGCGCAGTACTTGTCGCATACGGAGGGGCGTGCGTTTGTTTTGTTTACTAGCTATTCGATGCTTAACGAATGTGCCCAGATGATGACGCGGTTTTGCCACATGAATCAGATGCCACTGCTAGTGCAAGGGCAGGGCTTGACGCGGTCGGCTATGTTAGAGCGGTTTCGTAATGAACATCGCAGTGTGCTGTTTGGTACGGACACATTTTGGGCCGGGGTGGATGTCCCCGGTGAATCGCTGAGTAATGTGATTATCGTGAAGCTGCCGTTCGCGTCGCCGGCCCAGCCGACGGTTGAAGCCCGCATCGAGCGTATCCGTGAGCAGGGGGGTAATCCGTTCATGGAATATCAGGTACCCGAGGCCATTCTCAAATTCAAGCAGGGCATAGGCCGATTGATTCGGTCACGGACTGATCGTGGGATCGTGGTGATCCTGGACCCAAGAGTCTGCCGCAAGCCCTATGGCAGACAGTTCATTGCCGCTTTGCCGGATTGCGAAGTAGTGATCGTGAAAACTGAAAACGACGCTCCGTATGCCAAGAAGTCTTGATGATAGCACTAGCTTTATAGTTACGCCTTCGATGGTGGCGACCAAGTGTGCGTCGATGAACGAGAAATCTCCGGTCAAAACGCGCAGTTGGGAGGTAGAGAATAATAGAGTGGCTAAAGTTGGAAGATCTTACAGGACAGGGTACACTCAGGCGATCGTTAGCCCCCATCATCGACGGTGGGCGACGTAGCGCCGGTAGCTCAGCTGGATAGAGCATCGGATTTCTAATCCGAATGTCGTGGGTTCGAGTCCCGCCCGGCGTATGGTTAACGGTGGTTATTGACGAGAATGTGTAGCATTATCAAGCGCTATAGCATGATTATGGCATAATTTACTAAAACCGTAGCAATATCAAGCCCAGGACTTCGATGATGTGCGGGGCTTTTTATTGGGTTGTGTGCCAGAGCTAGATTTATCATTGGCAGCGTGGCGGTCCGGCACCCTGTGGTGTACAAATAAGACCGTTGCAACACGGTTCTGCATTATGGCTGCTAGGTGAACAATCATGCCCTGTTGGATAACAGCTATGTACATAGGCCATGGCGTCTTGGGCGAAAAATGTAGAGATAACCGGCGCGACGAATGCGAGCTTTATGCCCTTTTTAAGTACTTCTCGCCGTTGACTGTTCATTTGCTCCATCGATATCCCTCCAGACATACGTGATTATCGGAAGCTGGCTGGTTTGATGAAGTTAAACCTCGAAATAAATTCTTATTTTTGGTCGCCTGGACGGATCGCTTGTTGTGCCGTGGCATTTAGGTAGGTTTCTTGCGATCGGCTGATGTACATTGTCTGATGACGTGTTGGCTAATAAATCCAAACTTCGCCTGACGCTATCTTCTTACAAACTTCACATGGCCGGCATCCAGACATCAATTGAAGCGTGATCATCGCGCGGAGCGCTGGCGTCAAAAGTGGTGTCGTTGCATCGAAATCGGCTTGTTCAACGTGACGGACTGGATCAGATTCCTCCACGAATGAGCGACCCTGTATCAAACCTTCGACGACGTCCAGGCGATGAAATACGGATTCCGAAATCAATTTTTCTGAAGCGCCCCATTTGAAAAATCTTTTGATCCTCGACACCTGATTGGTAACTATGTTTTCGACACTAGGCCATTTCGACCATTTTTTGGCGAACGGCCGTTAGTGCGAGCGGTCCAAATACCTTGACCAGTGATTCACCATAAATCGAATTAAGCGGTTGGAGCGCTTCCCGAAGTAACGATGTTTGCGGCGTCGAGTTGCTTTCCTCAAGTGCATAGTAGGCCTGTGTGAAATTCATAAACTGCCTTGTCAATTCGCAGATCGTCAATTCGTTTTTCTCGATACGAAAAAATCCACCATTCGTATTGATTTCGGCGCATATACGATGATGCTCGTTCAATGCTTCCCACGACCCCCCAATCGCCGAGATATATTCGTGATCCATCAATCTGATTAAAAGCGCGATTCGTGCCGGACTAGCTAGTTTGTCGTCGTAGCTTCGGAATTGTTTTGCTAGCCATTTGCAACCCTATCAAAATGGGAAGCGTATCATGTGATATGTTTTCAGATCTTGGTAGCGGCCGAGTCGCCGATTGGCGGGTATCCGTAAGTCGTTACGGATTCAGCATTTACTTAAATGAGGATGCAGGGGCTCGAACCCTGGACCCACGGCTTAAAAGGCCGTTGCTCTACCGACTGAGCTACATCCTCTTATCACGCAATGTCGAAATCGTAATCACGACCAGTATCTAACACCTATTGCGCGTGACATTGCGCCGAGATAGTAGCTTGCCGGCCATTTTGGTCAACCCAAGACCGGGTAGGATCGACGAAGTAAATCACCTTTTCGTGGGATTCTTCCGGTTTAGGCGACTTTGGCCATCGTCCATTTGGGGTTGCCCGTTTTGGTGTGCGGCCGGATAATCAGTCTGTATCGTGTGCGGCGGTTTCGGGTCGCTTGGCGAGTCGCTGTGCATCAGACATTCTCGACTCTGCCGCAACATCATTGGCCGAAAGCATTCTATGCTAGAAAGCATCCCATGTTAGAAAGCATCCTTGGATTATGCGGGTTGGCCGTCGGCAGCATACTCGCCTGGCTATTAGCCTCGAGCCGTCACAAGCTAGCCGCCCAGCAGCAGCAATCGACCCTAGCCTCACAACTCGCGTCCGCAGATCGTGCGCTAGAGGAAGTTCGCGCTCAATCAGACGAGCGGCAGCGAACAGTTGACCAACTGCGTGAGCAGCTTGACGACGAGCGTCAGCAATGCGTACAGGCTAAGACCAAGCTTGAAGAAGCAGCCCTGCGTTTCGAGGCCCAGCAGCACTTGCTCGATGACGCCCAGAATAAGCTCAAAGATTCGTTCGAGGCCTTGTCGGCTAAGGCGCTACAAGTCAACACCGAGCAATTCCTAGCCGTGGCTAAGAAATCGCTTGAGGTCGTCATGAGTGATGCGAAAGGTGATTTGGGAAAACGTGAGGAGGCTATCAAGGGATTGGTGAAGCCTATTGCGGACGCGCTTCTGCGATACGAAACGCAGATTAAGGGCATGGAGCAATCTCGCCAAACCGCGTATGGCTCACTGCAAGAGCAGGTCAAGGCCATGTCCGTGAGCAATAAGGAGTTGCAGCAGCAGGCCGGGCAGTTGGCCACCGCGCTGCGCGATCCGAAAGTCCGCGGGCAGTGGGGAGAGTTAGCCCTCAAGCGCGCCGCGGAGTTAGCTGGCATGAGCGAACACTGCGACTTCGAGCAGCAGGTGGGCGTAGATACGGAGGACGGTAAATTTCGTCCGGACATGGTCGTCCGATTGCCGGGTGGCCGATCTGTGGTGATCGATGCCAAGGCCGTCTTGCAAGCCTATCTCGATGCGGTCGGCGCACCGGATGAAGCCACGCGGCGACAATGCCTGGACCGACATGCCCAGCAGGTGCGAAGTCGCGTGCGAGAATTATCCAGCAAAACTTATTGGGATAAGCTAGGCGTCACGCCGGAGTTTGTCGTTTTATTTTTGCCGGGCGAATCTTTTTTCAGTGCGGCTGTGGATGTAGACCCAACGCTGATTGAGAATGCGATCGAAAACAAAGTCATCCTAGCTTCTCCCACTACGCTAATCGCCCTGCTGCGGGCTATTTCCTACGGCTGGCGTCAGGAGCAGGCGGCTGAAAGTGCTGAGAAAATTTCCCAACTTGGTCGAGAGCTTTATGACCGGATGAGTGCTTTCGTCACCCACTTTGAAAAGATCGGTAAAAACCTATCAAGATCGGTAGAAGCCTACAATGGTGCCGTCGGTTCGTTGGAACATCGCATTTTGCCTAGCACGAGAAGATTCAAAGAGCTAGGCGCAGCCGGCGGCGACGACATCGCAGAAATTCAGCCCATTGATTTGACGCCACGGCAGATTGATGTGCCTCGTTCGGATGTGGCGCAGCTGGGTGAATAGTGTATCTTCATGTAAGTGCCATAGTTTTGGCACATATAAACGTCGGCAATAAGTAGGTCGGGCATCGCCCCACTTGTCTTGCTAAACTGCATGATGTGGATGACATGACAATAGGGAATCGATTTTGAAAAAAATATCGCTAGAATTGGTTGAGCGTAAGTTGGATTGCCCAATGAGCGAACTGAAAGATTTGATGAACATGCAGAAATTATCGATCAAATATTGGCGAGCTCATTGTGACCGGTTCGATCGTTTCTTGGATAATGATCAAGCGAATGATAATCTGTTTTGCTATCATGACATGTGGCCTCATCCACTCGTTAAGGAATACCAACCAATTTCAATGAACAAGTATTTTCGCGAAGAAAATCGCTTAATTAAAGCATTTCTTTCCATTTCAAAGGCGCCGTATATAGTTCAACTATGGGATGACTTTAAATCTGATCACTTGAAATTCATGTTCAGTCCGAGCGAAATGACGGCTATCCGAAGATGCAAGGACGGCGTATTTTGCATAGAAGATGATAGTTTGTTTGAAAGACTCATTAGGGCTGGCATTAGAGAGCAAACATGGGTAATTTACCACGCAGAACATCTCAATGCAACATTTGACACACTTCAAGATATGGCCATGGGTTTATTTCTTGGATGTGCTGATCGGAAGGATGAGATAGAAAGATCACTTAGAAAGCATGGTATATATTGCAAATGGACTCAACCTGGAATGTTGGCCAATTCTTCGTAGTCAGGTAGGCCGGGTGCCCATGTCCTTCCTTTTGGACATGGGGGAGTCGATAGTTCAGGCAGGTCAACCTTTCGCCAGTAGGCGAAAGAACGACCGTGCCCTACGTGACTTCTATGAAAGCCCTTTGCAAGTCAAGTGCATTTTTTGCTCTTTCCGGGTGGCCGTTGCAATCCCAATCTTCTATCCGAGCGTCACCAACGATGCGGCTGATTCACAGCCTAACTATGGCTAGCCCAAGTGGGTCGTTTT
>JAJDDW010000009.1 GCA_029260115.1 Phycisphaerae bacterium
ACCGCTGCGGGTACGTATACGATCGACTTCTTCAATAATCCGCAAATAAGTTTCATGCTCAACTTCTCCGCCAGTCAGATTACGCCGGTAACGTTAACACCGGCTAAAATTTCTATCGCCTGCCAGACTAATCTCGACTGCAACGATGGTAACGCCTGCACGGATGATGCATGCACCGCCAGCAACACTTGCGTGAACGCTCAGAACTTTAATCCCGGTGTTTTTTGCTGCGACCCGATGGCGGGCGGGTTGACCGCCCTTGATGATGGCAGCGAATGTACAGAAGACCTGTGCAATGCGAGCACGGGGGTAGTAACACATCCCTTTTCTCTGATCGGCGCACCTTGTGGGAATACGTCTAGTACGGAATGTGATGCGCCTGATATTTGTGATGGTAGTGGACTATGCTTGGCTAATCCTCGTGCCAGCGGCACGCCCTGTGGGAACCCCAGTAATACTGAATGCGACCTAGCTGATACATGCGACGGTGGTGGCAGTTGCCAAACTAATCTTGCTGCAAATAATTCGCCGTGTGGCGATCCTAGCACTTCCCAATGCACCGATGCCGACACCTGCAACGGTTCTGGCTCATGCTTGGCCAACGACGTTCTCGACGGCAGCGCCTGCGACGATGGATTGTTTTGCAATATGGGCGAAGCGTGTTCATCTGGCGTATGTTCCGGCGGCACCGCAGTCAGTTGTAACGACTCGCTCCCATGCACGAATGATTCGTGCAATGAGGCGGGGGATACCTGCGACAACATGCTCGCCCCTGGAAACTGCTTGATTACTGGCGTTTGTTTTAGTGAAGGCGCTTTGAATCCAGGTAATGACTGCGAAGCTTGCGATACAGTAACAGACACCGCCTCCTTTTCTCTGCTCACAGCCGGAACGCTTTGTGATGATGGCGATCCGTGTACAGGCACAGGTCGACCTAATATCGGTGTAGACACATGCGACGGCGCGGGCGTTTGTATGGGGGTAGAAGACCCCGAATGCAACGACGATTGTGCTTTTGCAATACCAGCCTTGCCAGGTATAACTGCGAGCGCTAACGAAAATGGAGGGCCAGATGACGCAGAGGCCAGTTGCCAGCCTGACTCAAACGGCGATGTCTGGTTTGTATATACTGCTTTGTGCGATGGAATCACATTTGCGAGTACGACCGGCAGTATGCTATTGCCCTCCAACGATTCCGTGCTAAGTATTTACGACGAATGTCCAGCTGCCGGCGGGGTAGAAATCGCCTGTGATGATGATAGCGGTATCGGTCTGCATGCAGCCATCACTTTCAACACTGTAGCCGGGGAAGACTACTTCCTACGCGTAGCCGGTTTTGAAAATAATACCGGCACGATTGCCCTCAATATTTCTACGGTTGATGACTGCGTAATTAACGGCGTTTGCTACTCGGCTGGCGATCGCAATCCGGCTAACGATTGTGAAGCGTGTGTACCTAGCGTTTCATCATCAGGTTGGTCCAATTTGCTCGAAGGAACGAGTTGCGGCAATCCCAGCGATACGGAATGCGATAGCCCGGACGCTTGTGACGGCTTGGGCCTTTGCGAACCAAACCCCAAACCAGATAATACGGTCTGCGCCGATGATGGGATTGAATGCTCACTTGATGTTTGCGTTAGTGGCTCGTGTGCTCATCCACCGCGCCCTGAAAATACGCCGTGTGGGGATCCAGCAGACCGAGAATGCGATAGCCCTGATTCGTGTGACGCTTTCGGTGGTTGCTTGCCAAATTACAAGCCTCGCGGCACGTCATGTGGCCGACCGACAGTTACTCAATGCAACCTCCCGGACAGTTGCAATAACTTTGGTACTTGTGACGATAATCTTGTAGTTGACGGAACACCGTGTAACGATCTGGACGTCTGCTCTAAAGACGATGCTTGCGATAATGGTTTCTGCGTAGGCCAGTCCAGTGCGGACGCACCCAATCTACAGCCGGTTGGCCCTCGAGGCTTTAGCATAGAGCCGTTACCGATGACTTCTGGTGCCGCAGTAGCACTTCATCTGACGTCATCAGATTGGACTTGTCTGGATAAATACATCGCGGCAGATGGCTCGATTGTCAATACGCCGGTGGTTCAATTACCAATTGATTGGGGCGTGGTTATTGTACAAGGCATAGACATTGTACCTGGCCCAAATAGTTCATACACAATCACGGCAGAATGTGACACATTCTCGTCACTACCTACAACCGTGAATATACCAATTTGGGGTGATGTCACGTCCAATGGGATTGTCAACGCCGACGACATACTCGCTATCGTTCTCGCGTTTCAACTTGACTTCTCACTGGGAATACCTTTCGAGGCTTTCGATATTTCCCCATGCCAGCCCAACGGGATTATCAACGCCTCGGATATTCTCGTTATCGTCAAGGCTTTCCAGCTAGCACCTTATAGTGATACCGGCTGCCCAGTACCTTGTCCGTAGTATAGATAAACATCTGAATTAAGCTTGATCCGTAAGCGCTCACACCAAGTGGGCGCTTACGGTTTTTTTTGAATAGTAAAAATTCAACTGTCGTCTGGTTCAAAATGTCGCATGAAAGACTATTGTACAAAACACATACACCGTCACACTAACTGGTCCATGTCCTTCTTTTTGGACGCAAGCCGTCATGCACGCACATTAAGTAATCGACGGGCACAACGCCACCCAAGACTTGGCCCGCCGTCCATTTTCGAGCACAATGTACCTGTCCTTAAAATACTTAAACTTCAGGAGCTTACAACGTGAACATTAAATTTATCCAGTCGTGCCTATCGCTAGCCTTTCTGTCCTTAGCTATGACCACCACCGCTTTAGCCGACGAAGGCATGTGGCTATTAAATCGTCCACCTCGGGACTTACTCAAAAAGCAGTACAACTTTGAGCCAACGCCCACCTGGCTAGAACACATGCAAAAGTCGACCGCCCGTTTCGGTGGCGGTAGCTCTTCCTCGATAGTCTCAGCAGACGGGCTAGTCATGACCAACCACCACGTGGGTTCGGGTCAACTTAAAAAACTCAGCACGCCCAAAAGAGACCTCCTACTCGACGGCTTCTACGCGCCCACCCTCGCCGAGGAACTCAAGTGTGAAGACCTCGAAGTCCGCATCCTTATGTCCATCGAGGATATGACCGACCGCGTCAACGCAGCCGCTCCACAAGGCGCGAGCGCCGAACAGGCCGCGACCGCAAAACGCGTCGAAATCTCTACTATCGAAAAAGCAGCCGAAGCATTAACGGGTTTAGATTGCCAAATCGTCACCCTCTACCAAGGCGCGATGTATCATCTATACAGCTACAAACGCTTCACCGACATCAGATTAGTCTGGGCACCAGAGCAACAAGCCGCCTTCTTCGGCGGAGACAATGACAACTTCGAATACCCCCGCTTCAATCTAGACACCACGTTTTTCCGCCTCTACGAAAACAATAAGCCTTACCAAACAGACCATTACTTGCGATGGAGTTCAACAGGGGCAACCGAGGGGGATCTAATTTTCGTCGTTGGCCATCCTTACTCCACAAACAGATTGTACACCGTCGATCACCTAAAATTTTTACGAGATACGTCCTACCCTACGATCCTACAAAAACTTTGGCGAAGAGAAATTCATCTACTGACATTCTCGGCTAGAAGTTACGACCAACAGCGTATGGCTATCGACGCACTACACGGCACGCAAAATTCTCGCAAGGCATTCGTGGGCAGTCTCGCAGGCCTACTTGACCCTGACGTTTTCGCTAAGAAAGTCGACTCGGAAAACAAACTCCGATCAGCCGTTAAGAATAATCTCAAATACTTCGCCGATTGGGGAGACGCCTGGGACCAAATCGCCCAGGCCCAGCGTACTCATAAAGAAATCTACGTGCGCTATACTGCCTTAAAAACCAGACGCAGTGTCATACGATCTGAGCTATTTGATATCGCAAATCACCTCGTGCAACTGGCCGATGAATTGCCCAAGGCTGACGATAAGAGACTGGATCATTACCACGACGCCCAACTCGACTCGCTCTACCTCTCCCTATTCTCTCCAGCTCCGATTCACGAAGCGTTGGAAATCGCCAACATCGAAAGCGGGCTATCTTATCTCGCGGAAACTTTTGGCGCAGATGACCCGCTCGTGCGCAAGCTACTAGATGGTAAATCTCCTCGGGCTCGCGCGGAACTAGCCGTGAAAAAAACCCGACTCGGTGACATCGATATTCGCAAGCGCTACGCGGCCGCAGGCAAAACGGCTATCGACGCCTCCACCGACCCCATGATCGCTCTAGCCGTAGCTATTGATCCCGAGGCCCGCGCATTGCACAAACAATACGAGACACAGGTCGAAGCCGTCGAGGCCCAGGCCTACGCCAAAATCGCCGCCGCCCAGTTCGCTGTGATGGGAGAAAACATCGCACCTGACGCCACCTCGTCACTAAGGCTTTCTTTCGGAACCATCAAAGGGTACACCGAGTCCGGCGAAAAAATCCCCGCCTTCACAAACATGGGCGGCATCTACAATCGATCAGCCAGCCGCAATAACAAACCACCTTTCGATTTACCGCAATCTTGGATCGACCATAAAGATCAATTAGACCTGAGCACCCCCTTCAATTTCGTCTCTACGCCAGACATCATCGGCGGAAACTCCGGGAGCCCCATGGTCAACCGTAACGGCCAGGTCATTGGCCTCATATTCGACGGCAATATCCACAGCTTAGCCTGGGGCACGGTTTTTTCTGGCAAAAACGCCCGAGCCGTCGGCGTAGACGCACGTGCCATCATCGAGGCACTACGAAAAATATACGGTGCCATCGCATTAGCTGACGAAATGATGCAAGGCCATAGAAAATAGAAAACGAGCCACGGGCAAAATAAATCCCGATTCATTAGGATCCCGCACGGACTCTGGAAGCCCTGAAAGCATAAAAAAACTATTGGCCATTATTAAGAAATTTATCATCACTCACCCTCACGGACTCAGTAAACCATATGCCAAAACCCCACCGCACCATCGAACGCCTCGCCCTATCCCTTGGCCTACTAAGCACGCTCGGCATGATGCTCTACGCCAGTCATGGCCAAATATCACCCGCCGCCATTGGCTTTATGCTCTGGGCGTCCTTGCCATTCATCTTGATTTACAAATTGGTCTCTCGCCGCCTGCAGATGGACCGCGACACCGCCATCACTAAGCCCGCCGCCATAAATGCCATCATAATGACACTTTCCACATCTGGCATATACTACTCGGCCATCTTCCGTAGCCAATCCGCCACCACGGCCATGATCTTCCTATGCTGGCCAGTCTGGCTAGCCGTCGGAACCCCTGTCATTTTCGGCCTACTACTCAAAATTTTCCGATACGCCCCCCAAACTGCTTCTACGCACAATTAACGAACAACTCTTAGCGCCCTGGCGCCACAAAATGAGGCTCACACCTCATAAGGCTACGACCATTTCGCGCCGACAAGTTAAACAGGACACTCGGCAGCCCGTCCGGTTGTACTCCATCCCAACCGCACCGGGCGGGCTGCCTCCTTTTCTGTCGTCTTCAAAATCCAAAGTTGGATGGTATGGGTATGTCGTAGCTAACCCGTGATATCAAGAACTCCGTTAGTAACGCTCATCAGCCCACGAAGCCTATCAGTTCACGCTTCACGTTCCGAGTATTTAATCTCCAACCAGAACCGCGCCCGTCACAACAAATAATATGAACTAGCGACGCATGTGAACGCCCAATCCCCGTCATTCCGCGCAGGCGGGAATGACGCATGACGCTAAATTTTTGATGCAAAATGTTGGCCAGGCACCGGCCACTTAGTCAACGCGCGATACCCACTCCCCCCCTCTTATACAGGCCTTAACACCCGCCCAAGGTCAATTTCACCCCAACAACCCCACCAATAAGGCACCTAAACGTAGCTAAATCCGAAATCAACTATAAATTGATTTTCCTTGTCTTTCGGAGGCAACAGAGTTATATTGAACCCACCATCTTTTCTCAGCCGGTAGCAGAAGTAGGTTCTCAATTAGGGAGACAAGCGTTATGGCAACTCGACTCATGGTCTTAGCCACAATCACCGTGCTACTATCCACCCACTTAGCAACTGCACAATCGCCAGATCGAACCGATCATTCCTTAGTTAAGAAAAGCGAAGCCTTAATTGGAATTAACACCCTGCAGGCCGATGCTAAGATTCAATCAGAAACGGATTTGAATTTGAGCAGTATCGCAGATTGCAATGGCAACGGCGTTCTTGATAGCGACGAAATCTCTTATGACGAACGGTATCTGTGGTATAATCGTTTTTTTTCTAAAACTGAAGTCGATTTGCCTAGCGGCAAAAAATACGGCTATGACTATTTTTTTGGCGGTAAGCTCTTCTGGGCAAATTTAGACGGCAGCAACAAGGAAACATTCCAGACTATTGGACAGATAAATATCCATGTCGCTATAGATCCAATTGCAAAAAATATCTATTGGACCGCTTCGGACTCAAAAATTCGCAGGTCTGATCTTTTGGGCAACAATAGCACTGTTATCCTTAGCGGCTTAGGTGCTAATGTTGGAATCGCTGTAGACTACCTCGAAGGTAAATTGTACTGGACACAAAATAGCGATAGTATCCATCGCGCGAACTTAGATGGCTCAGGATCAGAGTTGCTGCTATCTACAGGCTCATCCCTACTTGGTGTCGAAGTAGAACCCATTGGCAAAAAAATGTATTGGTGTCGCTCAGATAATATCTATCGCGCCAACGTGGACGGAAGTGAATCCGAATTACTAATCGACGATGCATTCTGCTATTGGTCAATGGGTATCGATACAGCGAACAGCAAAATATATTGGCAATCAGGACCAGAAATATCTTCTGGATATTTCGATATGGTTTTAAGGGCTGATCTTGACGGAAGCAACATTGAACCAGTGGATATAACTGGATTACAATTTTCTAACATCAGCTTCGATTTAAATTATTTTGACTTGGATTGTAATGGCAATGGTATTCCTGATGCCTGCGACATCGCAAACGGCACATCCCTGGACTGCAATTTCAACGACGTCCCCGACGGTTGTGAGCCAGATTGCAATGGTAACGCCATACCCGACACTTGCGACATAGCTTTCGGCGGGTTGATTGACTGCACAGGAAATGGCATTCCTGACATCTGCGAACCAGACTGTAACGGAAACGGAATCGTTGACAGTTGCGAAATTTCAGCTGGATTAGCGCCAGACTGTAACAACAACGCAATTCCAGACTCTTGCGATTTGGCAGACCTGTCGGTTGATGATTGCAATCAAAATAATGTTCCCGACAGTTGCGATATCGCCAGTAGCGACAGCTTGGATTGCAATGGAAATGGTACGCCTGACGATTGCGAAATCAACACGGGTAGTGGTGAATGTGCTTATAATACAATGGCTGTTATTTTCTACTTTGGTTTTGGCACGAATGGATATCCAATAGGAAGAGTAAATTCGGACGGCACGGATAACCATATCATTTTCAATTCCAATGACACACTATATGACATCTCAGTAGACGAATGGAATCAGAAATTATACTGGGTAACTAACAATGTTATCACGCGAGCAAATCTTGATGGTACACAGCGCGAGCCTGTAATCATAAGCGATGGTGACATTCTGCGAGAAGTTGTTGTTGATGGTAAAAACGGTCACATCTACTGGATAACCGCAAACACTCCAACCAGCAGACTTCGCCGCGCCAATCTTGATGGGACAAATGTTACTGACTTGGTTTCTTCTTCCATTGAAATGAATGACATAGCGCTTGATCAATCTTTAGGCAGATTGTACTTTTTGTCGGGGGAGGACATCAACGATGTCAACACGCTTTTCTTTTTGAACGTGGATAGCCTTGTTCTTAGCTTCCTTGCTACAAACCAATCCGTCTCAATTAACCGTTGGCGTGATTCCAGTACGTTATCAGTCGATCAAAGCACAAATAATATTCTAGTCGGTAACGACTTTATTTCTAGTTCTGGATTATTTGTAAAAGACTTGAATTTATGTAGCGAAAGTATAGTTGTTGATGATGCGAGACAACAACTGTTTTCGATATCTTGCTCGGATGAAAATATATTACGAGTTAATTTGGATGGCATTGCAATTGATGTGGTTTCGCACCCCGGTGCACCTATTTATTTCCTGTACAAACTTGCAGTCTGGATAGGAGACCGTGATGGCGATCTTATTCCCGACAACATTGACGACTGCCCAACATTTCCTGAACCAACCACAGTGGATTCGGATGGCGATGGTATCGGGGACATTTGCGATAACTGTCTACTAGGCGCTAATCCTTTGCAAGAAGACACCAACGGCGATGGCCTTGGTGATGCTTGCGATGTATGCCAAGTTCTTGATCCGCGAGCAGACTGTCAGAATAACGGAATAGGCGATACCTGCGACATTGCTCAAGGCACTAGCCAGGATTGCAATTTGAATTCAATACCAGACGAATGCGAATCTCAAACCGATTGCAATAACAACGGACTGCAAGATTTCTGCGATATAGCTACGACCATAGAAACCGATTGCAATAACGACGGCATACCAGATTCTTGCCAATCAAACGTGTCATGTGCCCATCTCGAATTACAGTTAATGCCTCAAGGCACTGCTAGCGCAACAACAGCAGGGAGCTGGTTGGGAGAATACTTTGTCATACCTCCCGGCGGCGCGCAGGTGGAATTACAATTACAATTTTCAGGATGGGAAGGTGTAGGCGATAGCAATTTGCAATTGGTAAAGGCGAAAATAGACGGAGCAAGCTATAGCAACGGCATCGGCGGTGACATACAACCAATGAATTTCGCCACGCCAGACGGTTGTCCCAACAGTGGCAACACCTGCAGCAATGGCGCCTTTATCGTAAAACGAATTGGTGTTATCAGCGGTTGCAACTGCACCGATGGCCCCTGTGACCCTATTGACAACGGCATTTGCACGAATAATCCTGATTACCTATTCCGAAACATTACGACTATTGCTGACGTAACATTCCCCGGGTTGAATTATGCATTCGAAAACACCTCAATCGGCGCCTCCGTAGCCGAGCCTGATGCCTTAGGAAACTATATAGGAACAATCCTCCTGGACATTCCGGCTGATGCGGAGGGTCTATATCAAATTTCACTAGTCAACAACACCGCCGACACCTTCCTCGTTGACGGCATGGGATTCACGTTCCCCATTGATGATCTACCGCCTGCAAACATACTTGTTACATCTGCACCATTAGACGACACAAAAGACAGATACCTCACGTTTGACCCTACCATAGCTGGCGCAACCAACACCGCTTTCCGCGTAACCGTCCTTGGCCAAGCTGGGCAAATTGCCGACAAATACGTCGCCGCTCCGGATGCCAATGGGCTGGCACAACTTGTTGACACGCCCGTATTCCGCGATTGGACTGAGTCGCCCGTCTATGTGGGCGGATGCATCATCGCGCCAGGCAATATTTACGACATCGCGCCAACCACCGACGATATAAACTTCGGCACAGCCACCATAGTTGCCACGACCTCAGTGCCTTCACCAAGATTCTATGGCGACGCCGTGGGTATTTTTGATAACACATCGGCTAAGTGGACCGCCCCCGACGGACTCGTCACCGCCAACGACATCCTAGCCGCGATCAAGAAGTTCCAACTAGACCCAGACGCCCCACATGTATCACGGATAGACATTGTCCCCACCCAACCCAATGGAGTGATCAGCGCCTCCGACGTACTGTCATTCGCCCTAGCATTCCAAGGGGTACCATACCCCCACCCCGCACCGCAGGACTGCCCATAAGTAACTGCGACCATTGACGCAGCCGCCCACCGGCATAACCTTTGCTCATGCTTTGGGGAACGACCCTGTTGAGTAAATATTATTGCGGAGAATGGCTGTGTCAGACATACGTGCGGATCGATTATCTAACCTACCACCTTACCTCTTTTTAGAAATCGACCAGCGGAAGCGCTCGGCCATCGCCGCTGGCCGAGACGTGATCGACTTCGGCGTGGGTGATCCAGACCTGCCAACCCCCTCGTTCATCCTTGATGCGACATCCCGGGCCCTGGCTACCCCTGGCAGCTACAACTACACCCCCACCATAGGCCTCATCGAATATCGCCGCGCCGCGGCCCATTACATGAAGTGCCGCTACGGTGTCACTATCAACCCTGACAACGAAGTCATCGCCTTGCTCGGCTCAAAAGAAGGCATAGGCCACCTGCCGCTGGCCGTCATTAACCCCTCAGACGTCGTGCTCGTACCTCAGCCGGGCTATCCCGTCTACGAAAGCGGTACCATCTTCGCGGGCGGCGTGTGCCATACCATGCCACTCACCGAATCCAACCATTGGCTACCCGACCTGTCGCTCATCCCTGAAAATATTTGCCGCCAAGCGAAACTCATGTGGATCAACTACCCCAATAACCCCACATCCGCCTGCGCGACGCTCGACTTTTTCGAGCGAGTCGTCGCATTCGCCAAAGCCAACGACATCTTGCTGGCCCACGATAACGCCTACGGCGAAGTATATTTTAATGAAGCGCCACCGAGCATCCTACAAATCGACGGGGCCAAGGAGCTTGCGATCGAGTTTCATTCGCTGTCCAAAACCTTCAACATGACCGGCTGGCGCACGGCGTTTGCGGTTGGCCGTCCAGATGTCCTAGCCGCCCTGGCCAAGATTAAAAGCAATTTGGATTCCGGCATGTTCGAACCCATACAGCGAGCAGGCATCGAAGCGATGACCGGATTCGATAGACCCGAAATTGTCGAGCTTCGCGACATGTATCACCATCGCCGAGATGTCATCGTGTCGGCACTCCGAGAAGCGGGCTGGTCAGTCACACCACCACAAGCCACCTTCTACCTGTGGGCTAAGTGCCCCCCAGGGCATGATTCATGGTCGGTGGCCACCCGCCTGCTGGACGAGACTGACATCGTGGTCATTCCCGGCGCAGGATTCGGCAAAACCGGAGAAGGCTTCGTCAGATTTTCTCTTACGGTGTGCGAAGATCGCGTGCGCGAAGCCGCGGCGCGTATTGCCAAACTAACTTGGTAACGCACGTTTTTTTGGCTGACGGGTCGGGTGATGCTTATCCTGAGCGCTACAGGCACGAGAAATATTGCCCTTCATCGGTCGAATACACGGGTTCTTACGATTGCACGATGAATTATTTTTTTCGTTTATTTCCATGATTTTCTCCACTGAATAAAGCAAAACTCAATCGCCATGACACCCTCTCTTACATGGAGGGATGCCCACCGGGCACGGCAGGGCGACCGTACCCGATGGGCGCGGGGTGGAAGGAGGCAGATCGTTACGTGCGACGCTGAGCAGGTTTTTTTGTTTTTTTACCGAGACAAGTCGCAGCATTTTTTTGCCACAAATAATACACCGGCCGACAGGCAATCAGACTGCGGAATGCGAGCGCCAACGACTGGGTCGATTGACGCCCCATCCGCACATCCGCTTCGGTTGTCGTATGGAGATACCAGTCGTAAACCATATCAGCCACGATGCGCCGCACGCCGGGCCGGCGGGCTACTTGCCGTGAAAAATCATGACGATTGGGGTCTGCGCCCAACTGATTCAGTTTCGCCATCGCGGCCTTTCGCTTGGCAGATAATTCGTATTGGCCAATACGCTTCATACCGGCTTTTTCAAAAACGGGGTTAAACTCCCCCATCGCGGCCAAACATTCGACACATTTCGTCCCCACCAGCGGCAGCGTTTTGCGCACGAAATAATGACCCAATCCGCAGCCCCGCAGGTCGGGGTGGATGACTAAGCGGCGTAGGGTTCGTAGATGACGATTTACGCGCGTTGGATTTTTCTTGAACCAGCCATTCGTCGCCTGGTTTCGTAGTGATAATTCAAGTGCGCTCATCGCATAAACAACGATACCCACAGGCTCACCGCCGTGGCCATCACGCATAACGAAGATTTTGTCTACAAAACCCAACTCATCAGATTTTCTATAGTGCATATTTGAAAACGCATCGTAGTCCCGCACACAGCCACGCTCGATGTGTAGACGTCGCCGAATTGATGGCACCTGGCCGCGTGATTGAGTCTGCGTTTGAACCGTTGTTTCGCCCTGGCCATGCATGTGGACAATCAGGTCGGGGCGCAGGTCTGATAGCACATCCTCATTGTTACAAGCGAGTACGATCGTCATATCACAACGCGAAACGAGTTTTCGTAAATTATAGCTAATGGACTTCGCGGACCGGCGATGTAGATGTGTCGCAAACTCATCGCACAACAGTGGCATGCTGTTGGCACTTCGTCGGTGCATGGCTAAGCTCTTGGCCAATCGTGCGCGGAATTGTTCCCCGGCTGATAGTTCTGCGTAGGGCCGAAGCCACAGTCTGGCCTCGCCCAGTCCGCAGATGGTCAAAAGCGAGGTCGCCTCTTCAAGCGTCCCCCACGGGGCGATGGCGTCGACGATGGCCGAGTGCTTAGGAAATCGGGCACGGTCCACGACGCACCCTACGCCTACCCGTCGCTCAATCTCGCCCAGGGCAGTCGTCTTACCAGAGCCAGACGCGCCCAGTACGACGACTACCTGAGCCGTTTTTAGTGTCATGGAGGTGTCTCTAATTAGTGTCATTCGATGTTTTTGCAGCGGCAGGCCGAAGTGCATGGCTATGTCGCTGACTCGGCTCGTGACGCGGGGTAGGCTGGTAGATTTCACGCTTGAAATTCGCAGCGACACCGGCGACGCCGCTTTGGTAACACGATCTGAAGTTTGGCTAGGCTGGCTTACCGAAGTTAAGTCGCCGCTACGAATCGTCTGCACGTTTCTAACCATTTTTCCCGCTCCTTTGCTACGTCGCTCGATGCGGCGTCCTTTACGAGGCATCCAAGCCAAAGCTTGTTACCTAACAACTACCTAACTATAGCACGCTATTATTGCTCGTCAAGCGTTTAAACAATATTTTGCAATATTTATTGACGCAAGCTCATATAATGGGCGTTTAGGCGAATTATTAGATATATTTTCGGACGTTGCGGGGGTTGATAGCTGGTGATCCGTCCCCCCGCTCATTGCCAGTTGGCATAGAATGGGGCACCTGGATACCTTAACGGTTGTACGCTTCTGGCCATTTAGATCGTGATTTTTCTTGTCATTGGGATGGCTCAATGGTATTGTGGGTAGTCACAGTTCAGCGGAGTTCATTTTGTCGGGGAGGGTTAAATAGCGCTGATGATTTCTAAAAGTTCAATCTCTGGTCGGCGGCGCAAATCCGCGGCTATGCATATACTATCGGCGCTAGCACTCACCCTGGCCTTGTGCGGCGGGGCTAGCGGGCAGACGACTCATTACGTGGACGACGACAACTGCCCCGGGCCGGGGAGTGGGGGCGCTTTTGATCCTTATTGCGCTATACAAGATGCCATCGTCGCGTCAGCAGATGGCGACACGGTTGAGGTTGCGCCTGGGACTTACTTTGAAGCTATTGATTTTATAGGTAAGGCTATCACGCTGCGTAGCAGGGATGGCGCGGCCACGACTATTATTGACGCGACGAATGTGCCGATTGCATTTGTACCTGATGTGGGATCTGGTGTCACTGTTGTTTTATGCGTAAAAGGCGAAACAGCGGCTACTGTGTTGGATGGATTCACGATTACAGGGGGAATAGGGCTTAATGCTGGTAGTTGGTACGGTGGTGGAATGTATATTCTCGACAGCTACCCAACAGTGACCAATTGTGTTTTCACCAGAAATGTAGCTGATTATGGCGGCGGAATCTTTGTTGCAAACTTCCTCGACCCCATGGGTAGCTCAATCACGGTAAGCAACTGCACATTTAGCGAAAATGTAGGCGGAGGAATGTACAATTACGGAGGGACGGTGACTAGTTGCATTTTCAGTGATAACAGTGGAGGAGGCATGTACAATTCCCGCGGAACTGTAACTAATTGCACTTTCACCGGAAACACAGGCGTAGGCATTTCCAATGGTGGCGGAACAGTAACCGGCTGCAATATCAGCGGAAATAGCGGCATCGGAATATCTAATGCCGGGGCTAATTCAACGGTCTCCGATTGCACTATCAACGATAATACCGGGACCGGCATGTATATTGGTGGCAATGGCAGTCCGATGGTGACCAACTGCACATTCGACAGCAACACGGGTGGCGGCGGCATGAAGATCGAACATCCAAGCAGACCAACTGTGAGCCATTGCATATTCAACAACAACACAGCCGCTTCAGGTGGTGGGATAAATATTCAAGGGCAATTTATAACTATTTCCGATTGTATTTTTAACGGAAATACGGCCAGCTTTGATGGAGGCGGGGTGAATATTCAATTCAACTCGACTGACATAACTGTTAACAACTGCACTTTCAAAAGGAACACGGCTGACCGAAATGGTGGCGGCATGCTGGTATATGCTAGTGGCGTAGCATTAAATAACTGCACTTTTAGTGAAAACGATGCAACGGGCGAAGAAGGCGGTGGTATGTACATTAAAGACTCCAATTCAACAATTACTAACTGTTCATTCGTAGGGAACACGGCTCGCGGCAGCGGCGGAGGGTTGAAAAATACCAATAGCAATATGGTAGCAACTAACTGCACTTTCAACGGCAATATGGCTAGGATCTTCGGAGGTGGAATGAAAATTTTCAATTCCAACAGGCTTAGCTTTTACAACCAGACTCTGACTAACTGTGCGTTTACTGGAAACAATGCTCACAGCGGGGGTGGGTTGTACAATGATTTTTCCAGCCCGACGATTTTCAATAGTACTTTCAGTGCAAACACCACAAAATATGCTGGTTGTGGACTGTTTAATGACGAGAGCAATCCAACATTGACCAACTGTAACATTAGCAACAACACTTCCATGTTTAGTAGAGGTGGAATTCGAAATATAAACACTTCTACACCGACATTTACCAACTGCATCCTTTGGGGTAACAGTCCTGATGAGATTTACAATGGTGCCGCTAGCATGCCGATTTACATTCATAGTGACATAGATAAAAGCGGTGGAAGCACATCATGGGACACGTTGCTTGGTATTGATGGAGGCGGAAATATCGACGCTGATCCGTTATTTGTTGATCCAATTGGGCTTGATGGCGTTGCTGGTACAGCCGATGACGACCTGCGATTACAAGGCACATCACCATGCATCGATGCGGGGGATTATGATGCTTATCTTGCGGCTGGTGGCGGGTTAGTTGATCTTGATGGTAAAGATCGCGCGATTGATAACATGAGCGTCGCGGATACTGGCGTGGGCAGCGTGACGTATTTGGATATGGGGGCCTACGAACAGGGGCCGTGCCACGGTGACGGCATTATTAATCTCAACGATCTGGAAAGCCTTGCGGGATGCCTGGTTGGCCCTGATGGCGGGGTGAATCCTAGTTGCGGGTGTTCGGATTACGAACCAGACGGACAAGTGGACCTGCGGGATTACGCTTCTTATCAGCTTGAATTCACTGGCCCGCCTACGCCGACGGCTGAGTATCAACTGACGTTTGAATCTGCCTGGAGCGCGGCTACCCATCCGCAGGATTTTCCTTCCGGGCCACACTTTTCTGGGTTAATTGGTGGGACGCATAATCGCAACGTAAAATTCTGGGAGGTTGGCCAACTTAGCTCGGTGGGGATTGAGGACATGGCTGAACTTGGTAGTAAGACGCCGCTGACCAGCGAAGTGAACGCGGCTATCTCAGCAGGTAATGCGGAGAGCGTTATCTCTGGCAACGGGATTAGCCCATCTCCGGGTTCGGTATCTGTCAACTTCACGGCTACGCAGGCATTCGGGCTGGTGACGATTACCTCGATGCTCGCGCCTAGTCCGGATTGGTTTGTGGGGTTGGATAGCGTGGCGTTATTTAATCATAACCGATGGGCTGATGAGATTGTTGTGGCCATTGAGCCGTTTGATGCAGGGACCGATAGCGGGGTATCCTATGCCTCGGCTGATGCGGATACTAACCCGGCTGAAGCTATTGCGCAGATTGTTGGTTATCCGTTTCTTAATGGGGCAGATCAGGCGCCGCTTGGTAGTTTTACGATTACGCGGATTGATTGATAGAAGCGCTGGGCGCAGTAGCGTGAAGCAAAGCTTAGCCCACATGTCGTTACGCTGGATTCCCACCTGCGCGGGAATGACGGGTTATAAGCCTGCCGTAGGCGTAGGTCGGGTCATCGACCCGACGTTTCTTGGCTCGTGACTTGCCGGGTCGATGACCCGACCTAATGTCATGAAGAGGCTGTCCCCGGTACGCTTTCGCGTACGTGTATGACGGCGTTGTTTCGCGCCAACGTTTACTTTTTCGGAGGACAGCCATGATTACTATAGGAATGGATGTGCACGTTC
>JAJDDW010000081.1 GCA_029260115.1 Phycisphaerae bacterium
GCAGTCGAGATTAGTCTGGCAGGCGATAGAAATTTTAGCCGGTGTTAACGTTACCGGCGTAATCTGACTGGCGGAGAAGTTGAGCATGAAACTTATTTGCGGATTATTGAAGAAGTCGATCGTATACGTACCCGCAGCGGTGGGTGGTACCTCAATCAACAACGTGCCGCCATAACGAGCGGTCCCGTCGTCTATTACTCCTGTCGTCGCACCCGTACCTGTAGTACAAAAATATTCAAAATCCGGCAGAATCGTGGCAACACCGCAAATGGGATCGAAGCCATCGACGATCAGTGCGGAATTACCAACGCAGAACTCTCCCGATGGACAAGCAGCGGTATCGCAGGGTTGACCAGTTGGATTTATCATTTGACCTACGGTACAGCGTTTGGTGATGATAAAAGCACCCGCGCTATTGTTAGGATTGGCAAAGGTGGTGAGGGACGCGCCCGTGCCACTGGCCAAAGTCGAGGAGTCGAAGGCTGCTTGGTAAGTGCCGAACAAGGGATTACCGTCTAAGTCTGGATCCCATCCTGAAATCATGATGGCTAACTCCACGAGTTGCCCGCCACCTTGCAGAATGATTTCGTCACCCACGATGGTATGTGCACCATCAGCCCCGATAGGCACAAAGGCAATTTCCTGAGCGTGACTTACGGATATCGACAACATTGACATGCACAACATAAAAGTAACCGCTGTTCGATTCATTTGTTCCACTCCCCATTTAACTTTTAACTTTGAAAACTCAATTTCCGATCCCGCTCCGGCTGCTCGATTTCTGTGCAAGACAACAAGACCTAGAAGTATTAACTTCTGACTTAACTCATTCAAATGTGAAACGCTTAGAATCTTCGTTAAGTTCGGATCCTAAATGAACCACGAACGCTTCACTTGCGAAGCGCTTACGTTCCACATCATGATTCGGTAGAAGTACATACACGCATGTGCATACTGCCACAGTCTACCAGTCTGACAACATGGTGAGTGAAAAGCAACAATTCTTTATTCGTAAAAAAGCGATCCGCCGCTAATTTGGGTAAAATTGTGCTGGTTAGTACGTGATTAAACTTATGGGCAAACTTGTTGGCAGCCCATGGCAGAGTATTGAACCAACTGAAACGCCGTTACGGCCAATAGTATATCGGAGCTATTGATAATGCCGTTCGGAACACATGGCGCTAAATCTATTTGCTCTAACGACGCAAGAGTAAAGTCCAGCTGGAAACCTTTCACGACCGTCAGGATGTCCGCCGCGTTTACATTTGAATTGCTATCCACATCCCCCCAAGTGTTTGTTGTCGCCGATTGCGCGAATGAATAATCCGCCGCGATGGCATCGCCACAGTCCGCACGCACGATATAGGTTGAGTCGGGTGTGATCGCTTCATCTCGGATGAAAATTGTACCCCAAGTGTTCGGTATCTGGAACGCTGGCGATACCCCGAGCGAACCGTCAAGCTGTACATAAGCAGATAAACAGAACACACCGGGGTCGCTTGCGCCGCCATCAACTCTGAAGGCTACGGGTTGCGCTAGCACAGCCGGATCAATACGCACATGTCGGCTGCCCACGCCACTCACTGTTGGCGGCGGGCAATTCCCAGAGATGCAGACGTCAATGCTCTCTTCGCAGAATTCGCCCGGACACGGATCTGTTCCGGCTACGCAAAATCGAGATATGCAGGTTTCCTCGCCGTTGCAAAATATGCCGTCGTCGCAATGAGAATCCAACGTGCAATCCACCGGGAAGTTCAGCTGGGCATATCGCCCGATGTCGGCCGCGCCCTCATCGGTTCCTCCGCCTTGTAGCCAGCTGGGCATCGGACCGCCTGCATTGCCAATGCGAATTTTGTGTAATAATCGGAGCGGGTCATAGACCGCGACGGTGCCGATCCATTCTCGCAGTGATCCCGAACCGAAATCCAAGGCCGTTCCATCCGCGCCGTGACATACAATACACGAGGTCGAGCCGCCGGTCTCATATTCAACCTGACCAATAACTGGGTCACCGACGAAATCGCCATTGATAGCCACGAACGGATCAGTGTCGATCATCAAGTTTTCGATAAACTCGACCAAGTCCCAAATATTGTTATCGCTAAGCCCTAGATTACCATAGCCATGTCCGTTGACAGCCGAGTCTGATTGGATAATTTCAAATAAGGCCAACGAGGATAATTGCGTTCCAAACACGCCAGGTATGCCTGTGAAATTTGGGCCGCTACTGTAATCTCCATTCGCGCCTTTATAATCCCAGCCATGACAGGTCGCGCAGCGAAATGTTTCGTCTCCCACATGAGGACCGCCGGTTGGATAGAGCGCATGTTGACCAGTTGGCGTATCCAATCCTAATTCCGCCCACCACTTATCCCAAAGCAGTCCGCCGTAACGTGCATCCGCCACGCCGCAAACATCAGTCGTGTCGTCACATGGTTGCTGCGGACAAGGCACGCTACCTATCAAACACTGACCATTTAGGCACGTTTCGATGCCGTTGCAAAATAGTCCATCGTCGCAATGCCCATCATTAAGACACAATTCCGGGAATGTGGCTTGGGCGAAAGCACCGATGTCTGCCGCGCCTTGATTGCTACCTCCTTCAGTTAACCAACTTGGCATTGGCGAATTCGGTTGGCCAAACCTTATCTTATGTAATAGTTCCCAAGGATTTTGGGCCGCGATCGTACCCACCCATTCAGGATCGGCAGGCGTGCCAAAGTTGATGGTGGTTCCTTCCGGGCCATGACAAGTTACGCACGATGTAGAACCAGCCGTGGTGTAATTGGTTGCGCCAGCTACGGAGTCACCGATAAAAGTTGCGTTAACATCTATATAGGTGTCGGTATCGATGGCTAGGTCCAACATGAATTGAACTAGATCGCGGGCGTCTTGATCGCTCAAGCCGAGGTTTCTGAAATCGTGGCCGTTAACCACGTCGTCGCGCTGGACGATATCGAACATCTCTGCCGCAGATTTCGTGGTGTTCCAAATGCCAATAATGCCTGTGAAATGAGTGCCGTTAGCGTAGGCACCGTCGACACCCTTATAATCCCAGCCATGGCATTCCTTGCAGCGGAAAGTATTGGCCCCGTTTTTTTGGCCTATCGCCGGGTAGAGTGGGTGATCGCCGACCGGTGTCGGGCTGCCGTTGATTGACCACCATTGGTCCCACAGTTGTCCGCCACGCAAAGCGTCGTTTGAAATGGTTTGGCAGTTCGCATCACAAAGTACGCCATCTGGCGGTTCACAGGTTTCATCGCCTTCGACGACATCATCACCGCACAATGGCGGAGGCAGAGCAGGTGCGACCAACAAGCCATCGATACTGGACGGGGTGCCCCCTTTGAATAGGCCGATTGTGACGGGTTGGGGATTGGGGGCGTCGTTAGCCTCAAAGCGGATTTTATACATCGTGCCCCAACGAATGGCGTTGGCGTTGAGGTTTTGCGATATAGGCTCGGTGGTCCAAGTGATGGAATCGGTGCCCACTGTGGCCGACCAATCTGTACCGTCGTATGGTTCGCCGCTATGGTAATCGACGTCATGGAAGCCAATGTTTCTTACATTTGCACCAGATTGTAAGGGTACGGTAAACGACACCGCGCTACGATCACTATTCATGTTGTACACGGCATACTCATATGACCAGTATCCACCTGCGAGCTGGATGGTCTTTGCGGAAGCGATAAATCGACCATCTCCCGGTACGTCTGCAATAGCTTCGACGACTGTACTATCGTGATGTCTCCACGCTTTTATTCCAGGAGATAGCGGGCTTGTTGCAGCCGTCAAATTCAATTGGAAATCGGTGTTTGGCTGCGTGATGGTCGCTCGACGGTATGATACATTGTTCGCGCTTACACCTGCGGCCGCATCATCCTGTGATATATATTGGGCATCAACGAAATACAACGCACCCGTGTTCAGCATGGGGTCGATGTCGGCACTGTGGGCTTGTAGTCTTCGGCCGATGACCGATTCTGCAGCTGGCGCGGACCATGGAAAAATAAACCACCCTGTGACAGGGTTCACGTCAGACCGCGGACCAAGATTGCTCTGTTGGCCATTCAAGCTAGCGGAGTAGGGGTCTGAACACCCAACACCCAGCTGGCTAGTCCCACCCGGCGGTGGTGTACAACCGATGTTGCAGCTATCACCAGTCGTAGCCAAGAATCCATGCTTCAGCCAGCTCATACCTATTTGCTCGAATCGCCCATCTTTCATGCGATAGAGATTTTGCGCAATGACGGGATGTTGATTGTTGAAGCTAAGCCAACTTGCTGGCGTATCGCCTTGGTTGCAGGAAATCGTGCCTATCGAGAAAGCAGAAATATCAGTTGTTGGTGCTTGACCAAAACTTTTCACATCGAAGATACTTCGCACAATAATGTCTGGCCCCGACGCTACATAGCTGAGATTGTCGCTTTGGTTTCCTGATAGTACACGCTTAGCTATTGATGCGCCGGTCCACTCTCGACAGCTTCTGTCGCTGGATAGAATGCCGTCTATCACAACCTTGCCTAGTGCGCGCGACGTGACGTCTAGACCTCGATTGTCGATGAAATCACGAACACGTAATGTCGCTACGATGACTAATCGCCCTGTCGCAAAGTCAATGTTGACTGAGGGTTCTGCTAGTTCGAGTTCTACGGGGAGGTGTTCTTTGTTGGCTGCGCCGCTGGTGACTATCCAAGGTCCATCGTGTTGGAATTTGATCACAAGCTCGCGGAAGACTAGCCTGCGCTGGCCATGTTCTGAAACCATGAAGCCGCCGGTAGTGTTCACTATACCCCCAACACGAAAATCTTTTGTCGTATCAGATGGCATAGCCGCGCTAAAAGTTGAGTTTGTATGGATGTCTAGGATAGCAGAGGTAGCGTTAGCCGTTTCGCCTTGTGTGTCGATGACTGCTAAGGTCCAATCGAGCGTTTGCAAAACATTTGGGTCAAACTGAATGCGTACCTTTCCCGATTCAAGATGGTATATCTCTTCTGGAACAAGTTCGATAGCTCGCAGATCAGTGCCGAATAGAATTAAGCTAAGGCCTGCACAGACTAGACTGAACAGTCTACAGCGAAACGCTCGAATTGGTTTATATAAGGCGTGCACCATACTCTCTCCGTGGTAATAGTGAGGAATGATTATCCAACAAGTTCGATGACGAGCGATGTTATTGAAATCGTGTATACATCATCGCGCTACTTGATGAATGCTTCCCTATTCCTCCAAATAGGCGGCTTGCTGCGGCTACCTGATGAGTTAGGTAATACCAACGTCTCATCGGGTACCCTAGAGTAAGTCCTAGCAGTACGAACTTCAAGAAAACAATACTGATAAAAAGCATATTTTTTGATGATTGGGCACTATCGGACTTGTCTGGCTTCTTTGCTTGTCTTGGATATCAGTTCTGATACGCAAGTAAAATCGCGCTGAGCATGGCTGAGCATCGTTTGATCGAGTGTCGCCAGCGCGACATTGTTGAGGGGGGCGTAGAAACCGAATGGTTGGCCGTTCTATGATGGTCAAGTGGTTCGTGTGCGTAAGCGCCTGAATTCTTCGTATTTCCCCTAACTTGTTGATGGAGTCTTTTGTTTTGGAGCACTTCCCTGGCACAATTGACTGTACTGATATCAACCATTTGCCGGTTTCGGCCTTCTCCGAATTCTTTTTATCGTTAATAAATGACCGGCTGGCTTCGCTGATTGCGAATATGGGGCCCAAATCGCATTTGAGGCGAATGGGGAGGATAGGTGGTTGTGTTCCCGGGTGGCAAAATAGGACGACAAAGTAAATTGAAGCTTTATAATGGTGCGTTTTTTGGCTGTAATGTTAGTTTGGGTGGTATGGATGGTAGCTTGGGATGATCGGACTATTACGTGGAAGGTACTAAGAATAAAAAAAACCTTGACCAAAAATGTCGGTTTTGGTACATTGGCCGTTCGTGGCCAGTGCTGGCAAGCCCTTTTGGGGGGTTGTCACTTGGTTTCTGGCTCGCTTGATACTACAGCGAGCTGGTGTTTTGGGAGGAGGATGAAGCACTGAGTAAGGTAAAACTATTTTTAGCTCACCTGACATCAGTGCAACTCTTTTGTCACTTTATCGAAAAGGAAATCAAAAGGTTTTCGCATTGTTATGTCTGGTGCGCAGCGTGTGTCTGCGTTATCCGAAATGAACCATTCGTCGTCGTAACACTGGGGTTTGGTAATTAGCAGGAGGTAAGGACTTATGAGAGGAAAAGGTATTCGAGCTTGGTCACCCATATTTGGGGTCTTAGCTATCGGGTTGTGTGTATTTGGGCTGAGCATCAAAGGTGCGCCAGCCGGGGACGA
>JAJDDW010000082.1 GCA_029260115.1 Phycisphaerae bacterium
CGCGCGGCGGCGTTAAAGGATGTCGGACGTTGATGTAGTCTTTTCTCGCTCGGCCACTTCTACCACAGCCGGAGTGTCTTCCATGGATAAATCTAGAAGTTCACCCGTGGGATATCCATCGTGCGTCAATAATTCAACGACGGGTTTGGTGTGTAATAAGGGGTTCGCTCGTATGACTCGCGCGTTTTCGCCGTTGGCTAGGTACACTTCGCTACCGGTCGGAAATAGAGACACCGTATCCAATAAAGCTCGTACGAGAACACTATCAAACTTATTGATACTGCCATCTTTGAGAATGGTTTTGATCGCATGGTAAGGAAGATACGCCGATCGATAGGGCCGGTCACAAGTCATCGCGGAATAGACATCCGCAATCGCGATTAACCTAGAAAACTGGTGTAATTGCTTACCTTTTCGTCCCCGTGGATACCCCTGGCCATCGCATCTTTCATGGGCTTGGTATGCGATATATTTGACCTCCTGCGGTAAGCCGCGAAGCTCATGTATCATATCTAGCGTATGTAACGGATGTTGGTGTATTTCGTCCCAATCGCTATCGCTGAGCGGCTTGCTTGAAAGACGAATTTCTGGGGGCACACACAGCATGCCGATGTCTTGTAGCAAACCGCCTAGCCCAACGATGGTCACTTGTTCCCGGTCAAGGCCCAGATGGGTCGCCATAGCCATGCTTAGCAAGGCGACATTGACGCAGTGGTCGTAAAGATAATCTCCACTTGATTCTTGAAGCGCGATTACCAGAGGAAGTAAATCGAAGTCGACCGCAGCCATTTCTGCAAATTGGATAACGGACTGCCGTAATTCTGAGGCTGAAGTTCGTGTGCCATCCAATAGCCTTCCACACACGTCACTCACTGCGTGCTGGGTGGCCTCATGCACCTGTACGCCGCGAACCGCCTGGGTTTTAAGGTCATCAATAGCTAATTTAGGACGACGCCAGGCGTGAATGGGTCTAAAAGTCACCTGCTTGCGCAGTTCAGCCCCAAGCTTTTCGTCTAGCTCAATGCTAAACGGCGTTTCAAATAACTTATTAGCCGATTTTTTTACAGCAACAGACTCTGATATGCCATCGGATATTTCTTTCTCAGATTCTTCGATTTCATCGAGCACAACATTCTCGTCATTCACAGGTGGGCGAAGATGGAGCCGTGTAATTTTGCGTTTACTGAGAAGTTCCAAGAATCGGCGGGTGACGCAAGAACCTGCGGCCAGCAGCAATTCCCCGGTGTCTGCGTAGAGATCCAATTTAAGTGTCATGCCAGCCTGAATCGCCAGACACACTTCAGATTGAAGATCACCTAACGAGATCGAACGCGACTCGTGCGCCGCTACCGTTGCTCTATCTTGACCGCTAGGATGCGGCAGCGATTCAGATACCTCGCGCTGATCATCTGAGGGATTTATTCTACTTCGAGTTTTTCGATTAGCTGTGGCCATGGATACTCTATGCCTTAAATCGTAGCATCATCTACACACGTGCGGACGTCTCCCATCCTCAGGTCGTACGTCCGGCAGCCACAGGGCTGTTGACTCTCGTCCTCGACAGTCACAACTGCCACAATCGTCTCATCGGTAGTCTGAGTTGATGGGATTCGCACTGGGTGTAGTCAGGGCTTGTCCTATAAAGGTTTCATCGAGGGATTAGGCGTTGCGAGGTTATTACCGACATATTGATCTTCCCATAACAATATGCATGACGTAGCGTGGCGGCGATATACGACACTTGCGTCTATCATTGTGCAACCGATGGAATAAATCCACGGACTACGCTAACGCATGAACATCCAACGTCCGATCAAATTAGATAGAGTTAGGTGTTGAAAAATATCCGCGAGATATAATACCTGCGGCTTGTGGCAGAATTATATCGATCGCACTATAAGTGTTGAATGATCGCTACTCTTTGGAACGGTACATCCCATGATTGACAAACTACGCAGAATGCTCGAATCGTTACAAAACCGCGAGGTGGATCAGTTGGGCTATGAAGCCCGTATTCGCCATCAACAAAAAATTGATGAACTGCAACAGCGATACCAAGAAGCCTTGGCTGAGCTAGCTGCAGAATCGGAAGAATCGCCCGCGCCGCAAACTGTCGCTCCGACAATATAGTCACGACGGATAGCGCCTCCCCCTTGCCATCGGCAATCGCCCCCCGTCTCAAATCGGCCAAATAACGGCCTATTGATATCCTTACCACTCAACAACGCTGCGAAGCTTGCGTCCGGCGCGCCGTTTGCCCTATCATGGCCTGAAGTCGTTCGCCGGAGGCGCATCATCTAGATCGGTTTATCCGATATGGGCGTGCGGACTGTTGAATGGCCAGGATATTTGAATTTGATTGGGTTACGGAATGGTCGAGGTCCTGATTGCGAAAGCTTACATGATTTCGTTTGGTTGGGGTGCGGTGGCTATCGGTATTCTTATACTATTCGTACTCCTTCTATGGTTGCTGAAGAAGTAGTACGGTATCCTGATTGCGATTTTGCCTGCGATTTTCCGGTAATGCTGGCGCTATTACATAATGGAGAGTGCTTATAGCTGCTCGCCACTAACTGATTTTCTTGAGGTTTGCCATGAAGTTTAATGACAGTGTATTGGATCTAATCGGCCACACGCCCATGGTCAAGCTCAATCGACTCTGCGATGAGAATTCGGCGCTACTCCTGGCTAAGCTGGAGTATCTAAACCCTGGCGGGTCCGTAAAGGATCGCATGGCTCTGAATATGATTCGGGGCGCGGAAAAGCGCGGCCTCATCAAGCCTGGCGCTACACTCATCGAAAGTACGTCTGGCAATACCGGCATGGGGCTAGCTATGGCGGCGGCGGTTCTTGGCTATCACTGCGTATTCACCATCCCCGACAAAATGAGCAAAGAAAAAATCGATATGCTCAAGGCATATGGCGCGGAGGTGTTGGTGACACCTACGGACTTATCGCACGATCATCCGGATAGTTATGTGGGTGTTGCGCTACGGATGGCTAGAGAAATTCCAAACTCGTTGTACGTTGACCAATACAGCAACATGGATAATCCCGAAGCGCATTACCTATCAACCGGACCAGAAATCTGGGAGGACACGGATGGAAAAATCGATTGCCTCGTCGGGGGCATCGGCACTGGTGGCACGATATCTGGCGCGGGAAAATATCTCAAAGAGAAGGCCTCAGAAGCTGGGAAAGATTTTCAGATTGTCTGCCCTGACCCTCATGGCAGTATCTATTTCGATATGCATCAGGGTCGAGAGCCTGGGCCTCCTAGCATCTACCGAGTAGAAGGTATCGGGCACGATTTCATGGTGGACACGATGGACTTCTCTGTGATTGACGAAATCATACCGATCTCTGACCGAGACTCATTTCTCACGGCAAGACGACTGGTGAGAGAGGAAGGCATCTTCGCGGGCGGATCGGCTGGGACGGCTGTTTTCGGGGCTATGGAGGTAGCCAGAAGACTAGGACCTGGGAAGGTCGTGGTGGTGATTATTCCTGATTCTGGTGATCGCTATATAAGCAAATGCTACGACGATGAATGGATGAAAGACACAGGCTTCCTGGGGCTTGAGGATCGTCTTGGCTCGGTTCGTGACCTGCTACGGTATAAGGGAGGCAATGTAGAATTTGCGCGTGCTGACGAGACCCTGGCTAGCGTGGTGCAGCGGATGAGCGACCTTGGCATCTCTCAAATGCCGGTGGTGGCTGAAGACAATCACACATTTAAGATGATCCACGAATTAGACCTGCTAAGAACTCTGGCTAGCGGTAAGTGCAAAGGGGACGACACCGTGATGAAGGCGGCTACGGCCCTGCAGGGGATGGTAGAACTGGGTGAACCGCTTTCAAAAGTCCAAAAGGTCTTCGACGACGACCATGTAGCGATTGCGATGGATAACAACAAGATTGTTGGCATCATTACCAAAATCGATCTTGTAGAATTTCTGGCTTCTAGAACCTAAATTCTCGGGCCTAGCGTAAGCGATTTACTACTGTTGCGTCCGAAAGTAAACATCGCGCGGGACCATTTCCTTCACGGCACAATATTTGACTAGTGAGCACGAAGGTGCGACGTCGGTGTCATGCTGCGGACATATAAAATCCATAAATTTTTCATAGCGATTTTTGTTTACGCGCATCGTCTCATAGCTTTTTTTGTATGTTGGGCGGCGCAGTTCGATATTTTTTAAAAAAATTTTAAAAAAATTTCGCATCGACTTTTCGCATGTATCTAACGTTCGCATGCGCACATCAATGAAACTATTTCACACACAAAAACCATTATAGCAGCCATAGAATCGCGTTTTTGGTCATGGCTTCGCCGCTAGACCTGCTGTGCGATTGGTGTGCTCGCTACCAGCGGCGTACATCACATAGCCCTATATTCGTAATGTTACCAGTTGTGTTATCTCAAGAGAGTTCAAGAGCGTTCCGATGAACGGCTCGTGAGAATAGGAAACCGACAGAGGTTGGTACTTTAGGACTTTTTGGAGAAAATAGAATGCCTTCAAGCAACAAGAAAAGTAGTTCGCGTTCGACCTCGGGTCGATCTGGTAAGACCACTGGCTTTAGCACAAGCATGGCCAACAACAGCTCTGCTAAACCAGCTGGTTCACCTACTGCATATCGTCAGTGCAATAGCACTTTCGGTTGCAAGATCAACTCGTTTCGCACGTTGATGAACCAGACTAAGGGTCCAGCAAAGCAAGGTCGCCCTACACCATCCACATTGAATTCTTTCGCCAATTGGATCAACAAGGGTGCCATCATCCAGACTTGCTCAGCTACTCAGGTAGCAAAGTGGGCACGCAGTGCCAACAAGGACATTAACCCACGCAACTGCTCAACGACAGCTTGCAAGAACGTTCTTGGCGCTAAGTTCGGCAAGGCCGCCATCAAGGCTGTTGCACGCACAAAGACTGGTTCATTCATGGTAGTTACAAGCCCAGTCGTCAAGGGCCGCACGTTCAACTTCCCTAAGTAGAACCGGCACCTCATCATTCGCAAAGTCATTGACTTTGCGTTTCGCATTCTAAACAGAGGCGATCTCTATAAAAGATCGTCTCTGTTTTTTTTGCGCACCCATACATAAATGAAAATATCGCGTCCCATATATCTAGTGGTTGAATGTTAGACTCATGATCGTTTTACTTTCACACGCACCGAAGCACCATGTAAGATGAACAACAAATTGTACTAACTAGAAACCATCATGCGTCATTCCCGCACAGGCAGGAATGACGGAGGCTTGGACGCATTCATTCGCTTGACGCGCAGCTTCGCCAATACCCCATGCAATTCCTTGTGAGGCATCCGCTTGCATTTTCTATACTATTGTCTGCTCAAACCTCGATGTAGGTTGCATCAGGGTGGGGCAATCGCTACGTTGTGCTACCAAATAGTCCTAACTGTGAGGAGGCTTGGCGTGCGATTTATTATTGAACTGGAAGGCTTGGTTTTCGACATTAAAAATGCCCATTTCGCCGCTTATCAAAAAGCGGTGGCTGATGCGGGTTGGTCGTGCCTAGACCAAGCGACCTTTTGGCGATTATGGCGTAAGCAAGGTTTGCAGGCGCCGTTATTGACCGGGGCTACACCTATCAAGATCAAACAGTTCTGGTGCTTGTTTCAGGCCTCTCTCGCGGCACCAGAGAGTTTGTCCAAGCTAACCTTCCAGGATGATGTCTCGCAGACAATCGCTTCACTGCAACGTACTGGATGGTGCGTGGGTGTAACAACAGGCGATGGCGGCGTGCTCGATGAGTATACACGCCGCCTGGCGGATTCAGGGCTAGCCGACGGGTTTGTTTCTTGTAAATCCTTACCAATCGAGCCACGGCAACGGGCATCGCAACTGGGCGAGCTAGCAGCCGGCGACGAAAGAACGGTCGTCGTCGCCTCGTCCGATATCGTAGCCCGCGCGGGTTCTACGGCCACTCTGTTTACAGTCGGTATTCCGATTGGCTGTTGTCACGACTCGCGGTTACACCGAAGCGGCGCGGACATCGTCTACAAAAGCCTAGAGGACGTCCCCGCATCGTTGGATGCAGGCGCAGCGGATATGATCCAGGCTGGGCTTAAACCAGCCTCTCTGGGGTAATCGTGGTGCGTCCACCGCGTCGTGCAGATCCAGGTAAGCTTTAGTCGGGCTGTGGCGTTTGATCTGTGTCGAAAGAGGCAGTCAATGTGACGGGCAGAGTAACCGTAAAACGCGTACCTGATTCAGGCAGCGTTTCGGCGAGAATCTTCCCGTTGAGTTCTTCAATAATTTTCTTGCTCGCAGCCAGACCAAGGCCTGTTCCGGCATGTCCTTTTCCAGAATGAAATGCCTCGAAAATGTGCGTCAACTCTCGCTCGGAAATACCAGGCCCGTTATCAGTGACTATGATGATGATATCTTCAGAAGCGGCGTCGTAGCTAGTAGCAACATGGACTAACCCCTGCTTACTTCTTACCGCTTGTACGGCGTTAAGCACAATATTGTGTACGACTTGGTGCAGGCCGTCAAAGTCCGACGCGACGGGTGGTAACTGTCCTAGCGATGTCTCAATACTTATGCTTTCCTCTCGGCAAAGTTTTTGTATTGACAGAAGGACATCTTCCACGACAAGATTAACGTTCACCTCACGAAAATAAGGCTGTCGCTTTTTGCTAAAGGTTAGCAGATTAGTGGCAAAATTGAGTGTGCGGTCAATGTTGCGTCGTATCATTTGCCAACCAGACCGTACCTGATTGATGTCAGTCTTATCCAGGCCGGTCTCAATAAACTCCGCACCGCTTTGCATGCCTTGTAATAGATTACGCATATGGTGAGACAAATAGGCCACCGTCTCTCCAGTCGCGGCTAACCGCTCGGTACGCATGCGTGATTGATGTAAGTCTATATTGTCGATGGCGAGTCCTGTCACCCAGCCAATGGCTACGGCCAGGCGCAATTGCGCTTCGGAGAACACATGATCCGCCGTCGAAGAATCCGCGTGCAATAGGCCATACACGTGATCATGGGCGATGATCGGCACGCAAATAACACTACGCAAACCGAGTCTATGAATGCTATCATGGCTACCACTACCCACGAAGCGTTCATCGCTGATCGCATCGCTGCAAAGAACGCCGTCGCGTTTTTCTAACACATGGCTCGTAATTTTTTTAGATACTTCGATGCAAGGTCGCTGGTTGTTTATTTCGCTACGAAACCTAGCGACTTCAGGCACGAGATCGCCGCCACGCATATCTACGCGTAGGACGATGAGCCGGCTTGCGTTCAGTTGATCCATCACAATATCAGCCACTCGATTGAGCAATGCTTCTTTAGATTGTGAGGTCGCGAGTATATTTGCGAAATGGCAGATGATTGACCAAGAAGATTCTGTAGGTGTCTCCGGTGAAACTTCGGTACCCTGGATAGCCTCTTCTGAAGTGGCATTGATGGTTGTGATGATCGATGCGTCTGTGGGCTGATTAAGCTTTACATCGACCGCTTGGGTAATCGCCGATGAACCGCTTCTTCCATCCCAGCATGACTGATCGTGAAATAATAAGAGTGTGCCACCAATTCGGATTTGGTCGCCGTGTCGCAGGCTTTTCGAGGCTGAGATAACTTGGCCATTTACATAAGTGCCATTGGCGCTGTGCAGGTCCTCAATACACCAGCTTCCCTGACTCGGCTGCAAACGCGCGTGCTGCCTTGAGCACCCGCCGTCGGACAACTGGAAATCGGCCGCAGAGCGCCCGATGACAAGTGGTTCATCATCGGCGGTAAAAGAATGACCATGGTCAGGACCGTAGAGTACGGTCAGCGTTGGCACTGAAGATCTCCTTTGCAAAACCACGCCACGGCGTGATCAAGGTAGCCAAAACAGGATGAATAACTTTTTAACATTCACGGAGCTCGCTGAGATTTACATCCATCATGGGTTAACCCGACTCAGTCCTAAAAAATCATACGTCAGATTATTTATACGTAATCGTTATTGATCGATGGACACCTATCTCGCTGTTGGCTATCCAAATGATACTCATGGTCTAATACAAGGTCAATCTTCGAACCGGCTAAGCATGGTCCGCGTAACTGTTTTTTGCCTTTTTTGACAAGACTATCGCCATTCACGGTACGAATAGACTCCTAGTTCCGATATATCTTTACCTGCAGAAAATTCAAGACCAAAGGCTAACATGCCGAAGCGTCATTATGGCACGCTGTTTTATTTGAGCAACATCGCATTCGAGTAGCAAGCGGTGACATTAATAAGTCTCAACGTATGCTGACTCGCGGAACCTGCGCCCCGCACCGCTACAGCAGGTATAAATGGCAGCCAATGGTGTTGCGAATCATCGCGTAGATTGGCCGCATGGTAACTGTTAACACGAATAACAACGGTCGAACATGACAGGCGAGACAAATCCATCTGAAGGCCAGCCAGCGGCGAGCAACTACAAACGCCTTGTGGAACGATTTCGCACACCTGATCAATCTAAGGTTAATCCAGAATCGGAGCTTGATCAGATACTGAATGTAGTAAAACAACGCGAAGCGGAACAATCTGCTCAACAAAACAAGGTGGAAAAACCAGACATCATACAGCAGCTTCGCCATCGCCTCATCAACGAAATGATTCCAGTCTTCGTCGAGTTGATGGAGAAATACAAACCTTCGGGTGTCTCCATGGATATGGACGCATCGAATTTTCTTGAAGGCGGGAGAGAGATTCGATTCTGCTTTGGTTATGGTGAATATCGCCTAGAGCTACTTGGTACTGTCACCGCGGAAGCGATCGCATTCCACGAAACGCAGTTCACGCCTGACGTGCGGGGCCAATTGGTCAGCGGGCCAATGCTCAGACTTCGTCGACTCGATAGCAACACATTTCGTGACTTCGTTTGCAACCGCATCTCAGGCCTGTTGAAATCATCACTCCGCCAACGAGAAATTACGCGCTAACCATCCATACGGTACCTACCCAGCTCAGCGGTTTTTCACGCATAGCCCTGGAAGGCAGCTCACTACTTAAATCGTTCGCCGCCTTCAACGCCTTCTTTTCGCGGCTTGCCGATTACGTTCAACTCCTTGAGTCGGAAACCGGCCATGTCCGGCGGCTCTCTTAACATGGCATTGACTGACCATGGTGGCTGTTGCACTTCACAAAGTTTTTCCGCGTAAGGCAATAAATCATCATACGCCGCTTGGCGCATCTCAAGTGGTAGCTCTCGCCACAACCGGGCCTTGAATAATGGCGAGATTGATGACTCTTTCATAAATTGAACCAGTTCATTCCTGGCCATGACCGAAATGGGGTCTAGCTCCCTGCTGTCCGTGCGTGCGCTATCCCCAATATTTTTATTCCAATACGCATGACATAGTTGAGCTCTTTGAAACACGGCTTGTCCGGCTTGCCGTTGCCCAAGACCTAAATGCTTGAATCCCCGCTTTAGTAGAGAGCGGATTGTACCGTTAGCTGCTCGTGTCGTGTCGAGCTGCGCAAGAATATCATCCATAACAAACGCTTCTAACGTCTTCGTGTAACGTGATTGGGTAGAACCGTCTGGATGCAGATTATTCTCTTTAAGCCATCTGTAGTAGGTTTCCGCAGTCTTGAGATTTGTCTCGCCGCCTTCCAGGTACAATAACTGCGTCCAATTTTCCATATTGGTCACTAAGCCATTCATATAATTTTTCGCAGGCAGTCCTACAGCTAAACCGGGGTCGTCCGGGAAGTGTTCTTTGCTGACACGCATATATTCATCGAACAAATAAGGAATGAATCGTACATCCGGCGTAAGGTCGATGTACGACGACATGGGGTCAGTAAAATTTGGCCACAACACGATGCGACCGCGCATGACAATGCTTTGTATGGAAAAAAGCACGATGCGGGCGTTGTTCACTGAGTCCGCAAAGTCTTTACGGGCAGTATCCTTGGTAACTCGATCGCCCAAACTTGCCCAATATAGCGTGTGCGAGAAGGCGTTCCGCCAATCGAGAGGACCAAAGCGTTCAGCCATTAGCTCATACATGTAGTCAAGATCTAACTTTAACTCTTCCCGTAATACGCGAGAACGAAGGGCAGCCAGAAGCCGATCCAGGGCAGGGGCCACGTTAACGTCGTGCAAAACAGCGACCTGTTTGGATAGCTTGGCGTCGACTTGTGCTTGATCAGCCAACAAATCTTTCGCTTGCAACTCAGGCCGTTGAAAACGCGCGACGAATTCTAGCAATGTATGATCTGGCTCGATATTGAGTGTGCCAAAACGCTGTACCAATGTTTGTACTTCCTTGTCCTCGCCAATGAACCGATCCCAGTCTCGTGGCGCGTCAACGATTTCCTTAAACCATGCATAATACTCAGCATCTGTGGTCGTTATAGGGGGAGCGCCTAAGACTTCTTCCATCTCCACAGCCAGCGACTTTTTATATTGCAAATGATGATCGTCTGTAATGTCGCCAATTTTATGCCAGTAAATCCAAGCCAATTCACGGTAGAGCGTGACGGACCGTGGGTTATATTGTAAACCGCGATCACGTAATAGCTTGATACCATTACTAACCCAACGCCACCTAGCCTCGGGCAGGTATTCAGAAACTGAAATGTTGTAGGCCATGTTCCACGCCGCGTTTGCCCAAACACGCGGAAAGCGCGGCGCTAGATCACATATGATGAGGTGTAACTCGTACGCTTCGTAATTCTTGCCTTCAGTTTTCATTCGATTGGCCCGGATGGACGCCCAATCGATAGCCAATGCGCGAAACGTTCCCAGCTTGCCTAGCAGTGCCAGGTCAGGCGGCAAGCCAGCTAAACTCGATGGGTCAATTACCAATTGATGGGATTTTCTTAACTGATTAATGGGCTTGTGCAAAAAACCAGCAGCGACAACGCAAACGATGGCCAATGCCATACAAAACATTTGTACGGTGCGTTCATACCTGCGCGCAACTTGCTTTGCTCGCAGATGTTCTGGTAATGAATCAAATATGATTTGCGTCATGTCAGTTACACTATTCGGCCATTACATCCGACATTTCAAATGACTCAATGACTACGATAAGGGACAAAAATCCCGCTAAACAGAAACTTCCGCCACCTCGCGCCGATAGAAAAAGAAAATGGCTAGCCCCAGAATGATGACAGTTTTAATAACCACCAACTCCCCCATGGCGGAAAGCACCCATACTAAAGAAACATTACGACCATTTACGAAATCTTCGACTGCGTCATATCGACTAAAGCTGGGTATCACCCATTGCACCATGTTGTACATGTAAGCCACTGAGTGTATGGCAAATTCATTGATGGAGGAAAACATCGAAAATTCGCGGTCAGTCATAAAATCCAAAGCTTCTTCAAGAAAGCTACGCATCCCAGCCATCATATATACTGTAAAGGATGTAAGACACGCGACGGGAAATGAAAACACGGTAGCCATCAACAGACCTACCGCCCCTAAAAACATCAACTTACACATCATCATCGATAGGAGGCGAACCAGATTCCACTCGAACGATCCAACAATAAAAAGTACCTGCATCCCGTCGGATTTACGGATGTGTAACACGTTGCCTTTTTGCATTTCTCCTTCAAATGGATTGACGTTTACCAGAGTCACTTTTAGCGTATGATCATCGGCGACGGCATTGGCGGGGACTCGCATCGTGTGGAATCGATCAATGACATGTCGCACATGCAACTCATAAGCTTTTGCACCCTTATCGGGGTCACCGACTCTCCACACAGCTCGAAATATTTCGTCTTGCGCATATCCGGAAATATCGGCCTTGTACCGAACTTGAATTTCTTTATCTGCAGATCGATCGCATAAAATGTTATCAAACAAAAATTCGCGCGTTTCATAGGGGCCTATCACCCGCCATCTTGCGTCATACTTATTGATTAGGTTTTTTCTTTGCAAGTTCGGGTCAAAATAAGGTTGTTGCTCATATTTTCCCTGCTCTAAATCGCGTTGGAATTCCGCTTCGGCTAATGCCGGAAAATCGGGCACGTTACATTCTCGTGCATGACGAGCGACAAGCACCTCGTTGTTAAGCTCTTGCTCATCCAATATGCCATCTTGGGGCGGGTGGGTCCACTTAATGTAGTGAACCATGCCATACATCGACGCCCCTGCAAAAAGCAAAAAAGTCGCGTTGAGCAAGCTCATCCCCAGCCATTTCCCGACAATAATCTGCCACCGCGAAACAGGCTTCGTCACAACAAGAAACATTTGGTGATGGACAAATTCGTCGGATAGAGACCTAGACATAAATATCGTGAGTACGCCCAACAACAAACCAGTGGCCATCAAGCTATATGACATGAAACTTTGTACCGCGCCTGTCAGCGAACTGTCCCCCGTTACCGAAAACGGCAGCCCGAAGACGATGGCCGCGATGAGCACAAAAAAAACAAGGGCGATCTTCATACGGATGCCCTCGGCTATCATCTGTCGCGCTATCGTCCAAACCTGCATCATGGGTTCGACTCGCTTGAGGTTGTATCATCTGATTTTTTATGTTCGCCCTGCAGCAATGCGTCAATCACATTCGAATCAGCAGATACTGGCGGCTTACTCGACGCGACGGATATATCCGTCTCAGTAGAAGCTGAAGCTTCTTCGGCTTCGTCCGCTTCAACTGGCTCTTTCCCAAGCAATTCATCGAGTACACCTCTGACAGGGTCAACTAGATCTTTCGTTTTCGGCGGCGCCATAGCCGTGACTGGGACCTCAGGCGCGGACCCCGCAGCCACTAAAGATCCGACCAAATCAACCATTTCCGTCGCCGTAGCTGTCTTCAAGAAATCAGGCACCTCGCCACCCGCCCGCGCACCGGAGGTTTTCACGTCAGCGGACTGCGCTTGGCTAACAATCTGTAGAAAAAAGTCTTCCAACTTGTGCCGAGGATGCGTCACATCTGCATTTTTATTTTCTAAACGTAAGATTAAATCCTTGACTTCACGGATCGTCTCATCCGATACGGTAGGCATAGTCATTTGTGTGACATCTTGCTGACACAAAAGATCGTCTATGCTGCCCACGGCTTGTTCTTGTCCACCATACAATATGGTGACATTATCGCACACATCCTCCACGTCCGAGAGCACGTGGCTTGACAATAAAATTGTCTTACCTTTTTGTCCCAACCGACGAATAACATCCTTAATTTGGCGTGCGCCAATAGGATCAAGACCCGAAGTAGGTTCGTCTAAAATCAAAAATTCAGGATCATTAATCAGTGCCTGGGCTAACCCGATGCGCCTGGCCATCCCCTTACTAAACTCACCCACAGGCCTATCCGCTTCATGCGACAAGCCGACCATATCTAGCAAACGAGCGGTACGCTCCACACGAATTTTTTGGGGCAAACGAAAAAGTCGGCCAAAAAAATCCAGCGTCTCCCGAGCAGTTAAGAACCTATAAAGGTAGGACTCCTCGGGAAGAAAGCCGATACGCGACTTCACCGATACGTCCGTGGGCGGTTTTCCAAACAACGAAATACGACCATGCGTCGGGTATAGAAGCCCGAGGAGCATTTTGATGGTCGTCGTTTTTCCGGAACCATTAGGACCAAGCAGGCCGAACACTTCCCCGGCGTGAATTTCCATGTTTAGATCTTTGACCGCCGCAATACGTGGCCTTCGCCAAAAATCCTTAAATGTCTTACATAAACCCGCAGTTTGAACCACAGGCAATTTAGTACCGGCCATGCGGTCACCTCTTCAATTCCCTAACATCACGAACGATCGTGACCATGTTCCAATTCACTAGCGCACATGAGTGACATATATACGTCATGGCTTATTTAGCAATATCGCTTTCCTACGCCCTTTGAGCTTGCTCATATCATAACTGTCATTCGCCAAACGTCGTTCCTCGGCTAGCTGAGTCTCCTGTGGGTCTAACGGAATCGTCAGTCTGAACTGAGATCCCTGCGGGCGGTATATCTTACTCACGCCTGGATTCTTGAAAATAGATTCTCGCGTTTGCTCCCAAAGCCTAGCCACGAGTAAGTCAGGGTTGCTCTCGTACTCCGGAAGCAACGTGCGATATAACTCAACATCGCTCTTAATTTGACCAACCAATATAGACAACTGTGATCCGGCTTCCTTTAATTGGATACCGGCTTCCCCTTCAACCAGTGTTTGCAACACGCGATCAACTTCGCGCTGCGCCTCAGCCAATGAGCGCCCCTCGGCCTTATCAAGGTCACGCCGATCCAACGCTTCGACTAGTGCTGCGTATGCCGCCCCAGCAGCTTCATTTAATACCTTGACGCGTGCTTGTTCGGCCTGGGCAATAACCGCTCGCTTACGGTTTTCAGCCATCTGTGCGTTATCGAATGAGGAACGTATTTGCAATGGTGGCGTCAGCTCGTACATTTCCACCTGCGTCACGTCAATGCCACTATTTATGGCCGTCAACCGTTCATTCACCCTTTTCTTCATCTCTGACCGCACAAATTCCAGCCGCGTCCGTATGATTTCCTCGGCTGTTAATTCAGATGCCAGACTGACGCCAATCGTTTCTATGTAGCTGCGAATCAGCGACTCAGCCGTCTCGACATTATCGCCTGCAACCACGGATACAAAACTTCGTAGATCATTAATTTTGTAGGTAATTTTCCATTGGGTGTGTACCAAACCAGCGTCCGCAGTGAGTAGCGCCCCATCGCGAACGGGGTCCAGTCCCTCCGTTGCGTCGCGTGCGATGACAGCCAAAGGCACTCCCACCTCTGACGCAAACCGATAAAAACTATGGCTGGTAATCAGCAATTCGTTACTCTTTTCCGTAGGCATGGGCACAATTTCATCGAACGGATAAGGCAGCGCCCAAACCAAACCTGGATTGTGCACATCAAGCAATGATCCTAGTCGCAGTTGTAGTGCCTGTTCGCTGGTATCCACGCTGCGCACGTTTGAAAAAAAGAACAGAAACATCAACACGAGCATGATGCCTTTGAGAATACGAAAACTGGATATGAGCGCATCAGATAAAGACTGGTTAGCCGCATCCAATGGTTCTTCATCGCCCCCTAAATTTCGATAGGCGTGCTCATCGACAGCAGGATTGTCATAATTCTCGTGATTTTGGTCGCCGTGATCGTGCATCGTCATTTAATCCATACGCCTATCGCGCAATATCTCAATCCATACCTACAACGTTTCGCCGCGCGTAGCCCCCGACAAGCGTGGACTACTTTCCTAATCGATCGCGAACGTCTTTATCAAATACGTCGAATGGCGACTCCTTAGCCGCTTCAATAATTATCGTGGCTCGCTCTCTCAAAGCCACGCGGGCTGATCGCAATTTATCCAAGAAAATGCGCAACTCGGGATGACGGTCAAATTCCTTATAATAGCCACCTACCACTTCCTGAGCCTCACGCAAAATTTCGGAGACGCGCTCGTCTGCAGCAGCCATGATTCGATCCTTGGTCGCTTCCGCCTCTGCTAAAATATTTCCCGCTTTGGCATCACCTTCAGCCACGTAGCGCGACGCGAGTCGGTCTTGATCGGCCTTCATGCTTCTAAAAATATCCGAGGTAACAGTCTCAGGCAATCCTAGTTTCTTGACACCAAAATCCACGACCTCAATGCCATATTCTTCACGCGCGTCCTTAGCGATGGCAGCCTGAAGTTCCTGCTCGATTTCACGAATTTTTCGCTTGGAGGGATCAGTCGAGACAAATTCGCCAAACGTCCGCTCACCGACAATCGCATGTTTATGCGTCACGATCGTTGTGCGCAGTTTCTTTTCGCCATCCTCAACCGAATCAGGAAAATTCGTATGGAATTTAATTGGGTCTTCGATGCGCCACAGGGTAAACGTCGTAATGAGTAGGTTCTTGCCATCAACCGTGCGCGTTTCCTCGGTTCGATCCTCTAGGGTGCGTATGCGCTTATCGAAAACAACGACATCCTGAATCGGACGAGGCCACTTGAATTGCAAACCCGGCTCATCAATGGCCGTGCCGGTCGTCTTGCCCCAAGTTTTCTTGATGGCTACCTCAGTAAACCGCACCTGAAACGTACACATATACAACATTAGAACCGCCGCTACAAAAATTGCCGCAGCTAATGTGCCAAAGTTTTTCATACTCGCCTATCTCCTCACGATGCCTACGTAACCGCAGGCTCATCCAAATCACGAAGGAATTATTTTGTCAAGCCTTCTTTCAACACGCGGTCCAATCCGCCTTCTTCCGACGTTTCATATGTAATAATAAAATTCTTAGCGTCGCCGACGATGAGATACTTACGCACATCATCGATGTCTTCATACACTTGCAACATTTTTCGCTGCTTATACAGCTCTGGCGCGGCCTCATAAGCGGCCACCTCGGTTCCAAATACGCGCGCCTTATACGCAGCAGCACTAATATCCTTCGAGGCCTGCGACCGAGCTTCTGCGATGGCTGACGCAGCCTTACCATACAAAGGTCCGATGCCTTTGCTAGGATTGCCCATCAGTAAATCGCGTACCCGCGTCTCAGATTCCTGTACAACTTCCGCAGTCGTAGCCAAATCTACGCGCAGTCTATTGCGCGCTTGGATCGCCTCATCAAGTTGCTTGGCCCGCACGGTAGTCCCTGCCACGCCAATCAAAGTCGCCTGGGCCATGCCTTTCGCGGTGTTGATAGTCGCCGCGCGTCCAGTTTCTGCGGATATGACATACTGAAAAGATGCTGCGACACCATCCTTCGCCGGTGGATGCGCCCCGCTCACGCCGGAAAACACGATTTCGATACCAAGCTTTAGCTCGTCAAGCCGGGTCTGAATCATACGTTGCAAATTAACATTAAATTCATTTCGTCCTGGCCCAATCAGTTCATCCACGTCGACACTGGATGCGTAGTCAGTCAAATATCGATAGGCAATCTGTTCCAATAATTTGACCGGGGCTTCATAGTTATGCAAATACTGCTGAATGTCTTTGATACGATACTCGATCGGTATCGAAACCATAATCAGGCTCACAGCCTGGCTTTCTGTTCCATCTTCTTTATGACCTACGTCATCGTCCTGTTCAGATTCAATGGGTGGCTGCTGACCGGCACGGCCAGACGCCACCAACAGCATCATCTCCGGGACGAAATCATGGGCCTCTGTCCACACGATAGCATGATGTTCGTCATGATCGTCATCATTAGCCTCACCGATGACAACCTCGCTGATGCGACTTACCGGCGCGCGGTAAACGATATCAATCGGGTAGGGCATTTTTAAGTGCAAACCCGGTGACAATACCGACGATTCGCCACCGACAACTCGCCCAAAACGCTCCACCACCGCCTGCTCGTCGGCATCAACAATAACCACACTACTCAGCGACACGACAGCCACACAACTCACAACCGTTATGGGGAATAACCATCGCTGAAGAAGCTGATAAAACCACGTAGTCGATACTTCGAACCCGAACTGGTAGTTCATCGTTTCCGCGATAGATTTAGCAATCCCGCCAGGCTCGCTGAGGAGTCCCAGCAATCTACTGTCAAACGAAGGTCTCGCAACAATGCCTGTTGAGCGTGGTCGATAGAAATCTAATACGAAATTAGCCGTAAACTCGACACCTAATACCAACAACAACACCCGCACCGCATAAGCGGCCAGTGGCTCAGCCCACTCAAAAGTCGAGGTTACCATCAACGCAATCGCGAGAATCAGGCAACCGATAGCGTTACCTGCCATGCATGCTGCCCCCGCGCGGAGCAAGCGCCAATTCGCCAATCGAGACAGTGCAACCGCATATCGAGCATACAAAAAGTTTATAAAACCAATCGCAACGACAAACCACATCATTAGTGTAGGATTTTCGGTAGGCTTCACATGGCCGTCGGATGCCAACGCAAATGCATTCTCAAATGCCCAGGTCCAACCGACAAAATGACCTAGCAGCAGGATTGAAGCGACCAGAACCGTGCCAGCAGGTAACACCCATCGAAGCATCCATCTCAACCGATTTTGCTCTAAAAGAAGGGCGTCATCGTCCAGCTCAAAGATGGATTCCGTCCCGCCTTCTACCCTGGCCCGCTTAAGATGTTCGGTTTCCAATGCCTCATCCGCCACCCGCCGCACCTGCTTAAACACGAGCGCTAGAATGAGCCATACGGGCAGTCCGATCAGCATAAACCTCGATACCGCATATATGGCATCGGAACCTGAACTAATCGAAATGCCCAGCATTGTGCCAAACGACAATAACTGCAGCACAAACCCAATGCTGGCCACGTTTTGGGCACGCCTAAATTGGTGTGGAGATCGATTTTCTTGTAACTCAGCCATGTAGTTGATTCTCAATGTCTTGTTCGTTTTGCCGAACCCAGATCATAACCCAGACGTATCCATTAGTAACGTAGCTCGCTGTTGGACGCAGCTTGTAACCGCGGGGAGACAGGGTACAATATCACCCTGCAGCTGCCAACCACGGATTGGCGGCCAGCGGAACCCTCCGATACGATTGTTGTGCATTGGTCAGTCATAGGTCGGTCATTATCTTATGTGGCAACGATTTTACACAGTAGCTCATAACACATTCATCGAGACGATTCGGCAGCCCATTTACGGCGTCATTCTTCTCGCTACGGCCATGCTGATGGTTCTCAACGTCTCCTTGGCCGGCTTCACGCTTGAGGACGACGATAAACTCCTACTCGACGTAGGGCTTTCTACGTTGCTAATCAGCGGTTTGTTCTTATCCGTCTTCTGTGCCACAGGAATTTTGACCAGGGAGATAGAAAACAAGACGGTGCTATCTGTAATTTCCAAGCCTATATCTAGACCCGTGTTCATTTTGGGCAAGTTCGCGGGCCTTATTTCGGCCCTCACCCTAGCGTATTACATCAGTTTCCTCGTTTTTATACTTGCCCAGCGTCATGGCGTTCTCCAGAACTCCAGTGACCCGTGGGACGGGCCAGTTCTCGTGCTGGGTGCGGGAGCCATCATTATTTCCCTACTCTTGGCCACCTTCAGAAACTATTTTCATGGAAAAGACTTCCCCACGACGAATCTCATGTTCCTCACCCCGGCATTGACCCTGGCGGTCATCGTCGTCGCTAAGCTCGACGAACATTGGGTTCCTATCCCTTTTTTCAGTAATTTAGTGGGCGGACAAATCATCATCGCCGCCTACCTTGTCCTGCTGATAACCATCATCACCGCAGCGGTCGCATTGGCGGCATCCACAAGATTCGGACAGATGCCCACATTAATCATTTGCTCGTCTGTCCTCAGCTTAGGCATCATCTCAGACTATGCCTTTGGCCAATACGCAGATTCGTCCTGGTTGTCTAACGTAGCCTATCAATTGGTGCCCAATGCCGGATTGTTCTGGGTCATTGACGGATTATATGCCCAATCAGCTGAGACGGCGGTCCCGTTTGAATACTTGGGATATGCCACGGGATACGCGGCGCTGTGGACCACGGCCATTATCGCCATTGCCGTCTCCACTTTCCAACGCCGCGAAGTCGGGTAACCGATGGGCTATATGGCGTGTGCTTCGTACTTTTTTTCCAATAAAATTCTGGAACAACGCCAGCCTCAACCGGTCGATGTCCATCCGTGGGCAACGTCGCCGATTTCGACTGTTGCAGTTGCAAGTAGTCGTAGCCAACTACGCACATACTAAAGATAGTGGTGCCATTGTCGTGACATTACCGCGCTATATAGACTACCCGTCTGTCTCATCTTGAGAAAAATATATCCGACGGCTTTCTGTTGTAAAAAACTTTTCCACCCACCATGAGCAGTAGCGATAGAATAACCAAGCCCCAGGCGCTCACCGTAGGTATAGCGGACTGGCAATCACCGAACACCGCATCATCCGCGCCTGGGCAAACGTCCACGCAATCGAGGACGCCATCGCCGTCGGTATCGCCCACATCCGAATTGCCGCATCCGCACAAGCCCGGGTCAACTTTGTTTGCATCATTAGGACAAGCGTCACAAGCGTCGCCTACACCATCACCATCGGAATCAGCCTGATTCGTATTGATATCAAATGGACAGTTGTCGCAAGCGTCACCATGCGCATCCCCGTCTGCATTAACTTGGTCGTCGTTATCAACAGTTGGGCAATTATCGCAAGCATCAGGATGAGAGTCGCCGTCACCGGAAGTTGATTGATAATCGTTGGCATTGTTCACGCAATTATCGCACACATCGCCATGCGCATCGCCATCGGCATTGGCTTGGTCAACGTTGTCAATGGTTGGACAGTTGTCGCACGCATCACCAACAGTATCACCATCCCCGTCAGCCTGATTGTCGTTTGCATTATCAATACAATTATCACACGCGTCGCCGAGAGTATCACCGTCAGCATTAGCCTGATCTGTGTTTGCAAGCTCAGGACAATTGTCGTCACCGGCTAGAACACCATCATCATCAAAGTCACTATCTGCGCAGGTGACTTGATCGTCCAAGATATTCACGCCAAGTGGCATAGTCCCACCCGCAGCCGCGCATCTATCGGGATTCAGCATGGTACAAGTCACACCTAACTGACATGGGCCAGCTGGCACAGTGCAGACTTGAGCATTGGCGAAGTCAAAAACACCAGGGGGCGTAAAAGGATCGAAACCGCCCCAATCTTCTGCGCCCGGAGTTCTTTCTAACGCAATTATCGCAACGCCAAACGCAGCTTCTACGCCATCCAACGTGTTCGGATCCATATCTCCACCGACGACATTCCCACTACCAGCAAGACTAACTCCTGACCCGTCGGTCGTCGAGCGGTAAACAATGTAGCCTTCAGCGTCAAAATTTCCAGGGTTAAGAATGACACCAGTAGGCAATCCACCATTAGGCTCACAAAGAAGAATATCTGGAGGCGAACCTCCCGGTTGGATCATAAAGTTGAAATCACAATGCGTCCCCGGGATAGGAACACCAGGGTTACCGCCCGGTGTAATCGTATACAAATCAGTAGCAACCCCGTAAGGGTCACCTATAGCTGCGCCAATCTCTCTACCAAACATTTCAAATGAATAGCTGATCAACTCCCTACCACCACCAATTCGCAACACGAACGGATCCGCTATACCACAACCTTCACAATTATTAGCGTTAGGAAAGAAAAAACCACCGGCAGGACCGTTCAAAAACGATAGACAATCGGGCGGCGAAGTACATGCACCGGTGAGCGAGTCACAAGCCTGCCAAGATTGACAAGCTGGCGGGGAATTCTGGCACTGACCATTAACATCACAAAATTCGATCCCGTTACAAATATCGCCATCGCAGCAATCTGCATCAGTCACGCATGGAGGAGCTGTCTGTGCCCAATCAATGGTGTAAGCACCACGCTGGGAGCTGCTGTAACCTTCCACCACCAAATAATAATCAACGCCAGCTACCAAGAAATCATTAATCGTAGATGGCCAATTAGGACCGCCGCAGCCATCACCATTACATGAAATGATGTCGCCAGGACAACCGCTACCTGTATCTTCGCGAATGTGCATGCTGGTATCGAAGAGGTTATCTCCGAGAGCGCAACCACTATCAAAAGTCCAAAAACCATTTTGAGAAACCTGAAACGAGTGGATGTTATCAGCCACGCCACCAGGGCCATATCCAGTACCACTACAAAATACGTTCCCAGCCGCGTCGTCAAAATCATCTGCGCTAACCGAAGTATCACCGCCAAACGAACCACCCAAGGTGTGATCTAATATGCCTTCATTAAAAACCGTCGAGCAATCATTAGCTATGACGCTTGACGAATAAGTCATGACAACTAAGCAAACTAACGCGCTGCACGCACGATTCAACATAGTCAATCCTTTCACTTTCCTCATCGCATATCAACTAGAAAAATATGAATCCGATGGCTACTTGTGATACATCATCTTCACACCGACCATGAGCAGCAGTGATAGAATAACCAAGCCCCAGGCGCTCACCGTAGGTATAGCGGACAGACAATCACCGAACACCGCATCATCTGCGCCTGGGCAAACGTCCACGCAATCGAGTACACCATCACTATCGGTATCGCCAACATCTGAATTGCCGCATCCGCACAAGCCCGGCGCAATTTTGTTTACATCATTGGGACATGCGTCACAGGCGTCGCCAACACCATCACCATCGGAATCAGCCTGATTCGCATTGATATCAAAAGGACAGTTGTCGCAAGCGTCACCATGCACATCCCCGTCAGCATTGGCCTGGTCTTCGTTATCAACAGTTGGACAATTATCGCAAGCATCAGGATGAGAATCGGCATCACCGGAAGTTGATTGATTATCATTGGCATTGTTAATGCAATTATCGCACACATCGCCATGCGCATCGCCATCGGCATTGGCTTGGTCAACGTTGTCAATGGTTGGACAGTTGTCGCACGCATCACCAACAGTATCACCATCCCCGTCGGCCTGATTATCGTTTGCATCATCAATACAATTATCACACACATCGCCGTGGGCATCGCCATCAGCATTAGCCTGATCGGCATTAAAAATATCGGGGCAATTATCATCACCAGCCACAATACCGTCACCATCACAGTCGGTGTAAGCACAAGTAACTTGATTGTCTAACACATTCAAGCCTAGCAGTAAGGTGCTACCTGCCACGGTACAATCAGCATCGTTAAGCATCGAACAGGTGTTGCCCGTGCAGCATGGTCCTACCGGATCGGTGCAGACAGTTAATGAACCAAAGTCAGATACAGTGGGTGCCGCGAAAGCTCCCGGCCCCCAATCCTCGGCACCTGGTGTATCTTCCTTCCAGAAAATGGACTGACCAAACTCAGCTTCTATGCCATCAAATGTGTTGGGATTCATATCGCCTCCCACGATCGGTGGACCACCGGCAATTAAGAAAGTACTGCCATCTATTGTGGAACGATGAACCAAGAAACCTTCAGAACCGAAGAAACCTGGCTCTAAAATAATGCCCGTAGGCAAGCCGCCATTAGGCTCACAAAGCGCGACATCAGCAGGGGTGCCACCGGGCTGAATCGTAAAGGTGAAATCACAGTGCGTACCGGGAATTGGTACTCCAGGATTACCGGCTACATCAATAGTATACAAATCAGTACTGACATGGTAAGGATCGCCAACGGCAGCACCAATCGCACGACCAATAATTTGAAACGAGTAGCTAATAAGATCACGACCGGAACCATCGCGCAATGTAATTTCATCGGCATAGCCACATCCATCGCAATCTAAAAAAAAGAATGGATGAGGAAATGAATCTCCTTTCAATACCGCCGTGCAATCAGCAGGAGAAGAGCATGTACCGAATACAGGGTCACAAGTTTGCCAAGGGTGGCAAGGCGGTGAGGAATCCTGACACTGTCCAATCGCATCACAAATCTCCGCACCGTTACAGAAATCGCCATCGCTGCAATCTGCATCTGTAAAACAAGGGGCTATAGCCTGCTCCCAATCTATGTTGTACTCGCCACTCAGCGAGTTAGCGTAACCTTCTATGACTAAAAAGTAGTCAACACCAGCGAGCAAGAACTTGTTGATGGTAGATGCGAAAGAGCCGCAGCGATCACCATTACAAGCAACGATCTCACCAGGACAGCCCGCGCCGGTATCTTCTCGAATGTGCATGCTGGTATCGAAGAGGTTATCTCCGAGAGGGCAACCAGTATCAAAAGTCCAAAAACCATTTTGAGAAACCTGAAACGAGTGGATGTTATCAGCCACGCCACCAGGGCCATAACCAGTACCATTACAAAAAACGTTCCCAGCCGCGTCGTCAAAATCATCTGCGCTAACCGAAGTGTCACCGCCAAACGAACCACCCAAGGTGTGATCTAATACGCCTTCATTAAAAACCGTCGGGCAATCATTAGCCAAGGCGCTTGCTGACGATACCATCACAACTAAGCCAACCAATGCATAGCTCATGCGCTTCAACATAACAGCTCCTTTCGATGCCTTCCCTCAGAATCCCGCGGGGGAAATGTACGTCCGATTATACCAAGCGGCACCAACGATACCAAGCTTTTTATATCACGAAACCCCATTAAAAAGTGATACGTTGTGATGATAATCATTCACAATGCATTAGAATTGGCCCTGTCCATACGCCACTTCACAACCTGCGCCCCATAAACCCATGCTCCACTTGCCAGCAGCAGCCATAACTCCCGTTACATATCTGAGACGGAACCAATTCCACCCCCGTGCGTCATACATAGTGATGCATCTCAGTGAGTTGTGATTCGCATGTTAGCGAGTCACCGCAACAGCGTTTACAAAAACGGTGATTACATGGCCCAACGTTTATCCGAGGGAATTCGCCCTCGGTGCGTGCTGAGCCATGCAACTGTCACACAACAAGAAGGAGACCTCTGCTATGAGAAGAATTTCGATCGTATCACTAATCGTTTCATTACTCGCCACCATCGGCGCAGCCCAAGCGCGTAAGATTTCGCCAGCGCCCTACGACCCGCCCGCAGCCCAGGCCATTGATCTGGTCATCTGCTTAGACACCTCCGGCAGTATGCAAGGGCTAATCGATTCCGCACGGGCCAAGCTGTGGGATATCGCTTCCGAACTTGCCAATGTCCAACCCACGCCCCGCCTGCGCGTTGGACTATTAACTTACGGCTCACCGAATCTATCCACGGCGGATAAAGGCTGGATCGTTCGACAAATCGATTTGACCAGCGATCTCGACGCCGTCTACGAACGCATGATGGCTATGTCCATCACTGGCGGTGACGAATTTGTTGGTTGGGTACTAAACGACGCCGTCAATACGATGAACTGGTCACCAGACCCATCGGCGCTCAAACTCATTTTCGTAGCGGGCAATGAATCAGCCGACCAAGCCTCGCATCAAGCCAATTTCCGCAACGTAGGGAACATGGCCATCGCCAAAGGCATTAAGGTCAACGCAATTTATTGCGGCTCACAACAACAAGGACTCAGTGAAAAATGGGATCAGGTCGCTCGTTGCGGCGGCGGCGTATTCAGCACCATAGACATGCAAGCAGCCACCGCCCAGGTGACCACCCCTTATGACGACGCCTTGCTAAAACTAAACATCGAGCTTAACGCCACGTACATTCCGTTTGGAAAAGAAGGCCGCGTCGGCGCAGCACGTCAGATTTCTGCTGACGCAGCCGCTGAAAGTGTTGGCGTTGCCTCCGCACCAAGCCGCGTCGCGGCTAAAGCAACCGCGCTATACAAAAACACAAAATGGGATCTCGTCGATGCTTCTTCTGACAAAGATTTCAAACTTGAACAGGTGAAAGAATCTGAACTTCCTGAAAACATGCAGAAGATGACACCGGGGAAACGAGCGGATCATCTTGTTCAACAACGGAAGTCACGTGCCCGCGTGCAGACAGAGATACAAAAAGTAGGCGAGCAGCGACGCACGTTCCTACGCGAAGAGAAAAAGAAATCATCCACCGGCAAGCAAGGCCTAGACGACGCCCTAATCAAAACCATCCGCAAACAAGCGGCTGAAAAAGGAATCGTGATCAACAAGAGTAACTAACCGAAAAAATGAATATAAACCTACCAAAACTTCAGGCGACCCGCGTCAGCGAATCGGCGTTCGGGTCGTCTGTGGTTATGGGCTTTTATGATTTATCCCGCGCCGCTAGACGTTTTTCTAACTCGCGCACCCGCTTGAGCAATTCCGGCAATTTTCGCACTGCGGCCTGTTCTCTCAAGAACTGACTATTCGGCACAGTCGGCACACCGCGCACCACTTCCCCATCAGCCACATCGCGTGTCACCACCGACATCGCACCCACCTGCACCTGGTTGCCAATGTTCACATGGTCAGACGCCCCGCCGTGCCCGCCGAAAGCTACGTAGTCACCAATAGTTGTCGAACCTGCGATACCCGTTTGCCCGGTCAAGATACAATTCCTACCGATCTGAACATTATGGGCAATCTGACAAAGGTTATCGATCTTCGTACCCGCCCCCACCCGCGTCACGCCGCTCTTCGCGCGATCGATCGTGCTGTTCGCACCGATCTCAACATCATCACCAATCTCGACCGTCCCGATTTGCGATACTTTTTGATGACTACCGTCTCGAAAAATATAGCCAAACCCATCCGCGCCGAGCGTACAGTTCGGGTGAATAACCACGCGATCCCCAATACACACCCGCTCACGCACAACCACACCAGGCCATAGCACACAATCACGACCAATTTTCGTTTCTCCACCCACATACACACCGGCGTGCAACTGCGTCCCCACGCCAACCCGCGCCCCTGCCCCAACCGTTACGAATGGCCCGATAGCCGCGCCATCAATCTCGGCTGATGGATGTACCAACGCGGTCTTGTGAACACCAACGGAAACGTCATCAACCGGCGGCGCAAATAGTTGAAGCAGCAAACAAGCAGCCATCTCAGGATCATCAACACGAATCACCGCCCTCCCCTCAGCAACCTCCGCATCGCGCGCGACGACAACCACAGTCGCCTTCGAGTCATCTAGGCGAGACAGCACGGACTCGGAACCCACCCATGAGACAGATGATTCACCAGCCTCCTCCAATGTAGCCACGCCCGTGATACGCTGCGGCGGATTCCCCTCAAGCTTCCCTTTTAATCGATCTGCCAGTTCAGCCGCGCTATAATTAATCTCATTCGCCATGTAATTGTCAGCCTCAGTTTGTCTTATACGCATTAAATTTGAGCGTTGCGATACATCAGTTAAAGCGCCGCAAGCTTCAGCCCGCGCGGCGCTACGCAGGCTAGGCACGCCCAATACCGTGACGGTATCCTCTTCTGAAAACGACGACTATTCTACGCCGACTAAATACTAAGCCTACAGCTTGTCATACGTGAATTTGAAGACATTCTCACGTTTAACGCAATAAAATACAAAATGAACCTCATTTCGGATGTACGAACGTATCAATTACGAGGTATAACCCCACAGTCAGAATGATTTGTATATCATGATCTCGGTTTTACACAGATAAAATATCTGCATCGAAAGGAACAAGCGTGCCACTACTAAAACTAAAAAAATCGATGGGCCTATTAGCCATACTCTTACTATGCACAGTTTCAGCCTGCAAACCATCATCACCATCCATGGACGCCGAAACCGAAGCGAAGGTAAAAGCCAAGCTTGTCAAAGCTGACGCGGTGGATGGGCAAGTTGATAAAATCGTCGCTAAATGTGCGGGATGTTCCCTGGCCATGGACGGCAGCGAAAAATATACCATGCCACTGGCCGGATACACGCTTCACTTGTGCTCAGAACATTGCAAAACAAACTTCAGCAAAGACACCGCCAAAAAATTGCTAGCGATAGAAATCACCGAATGAAACGCGGACTTCAGCCCGCGCGGTGTTTAAAACTTAATTGAATAGCAAAAAAATAAATAGCACTTCGCGCGAATGCGACGGTTAAGCTAACACTATGCAAATCGAACGCGTCCGCCACCACGGCGCACCACGCCCAATTCAAACGGGCGCTCACCCGCCTTCTGCAAGGTCTGCATCACGCCACCCGCAAAGAACGGCTTGACCACAAACACAAACCCAACGCCCATATTAAAGACCTTGAACATTTCCGCTCGCGTGGTCCCCAGCTTGCGCAGAAAATCAAAAATCGGTGGCGGCGTCCAAGATTTCTTATCTATGACCGCATCACACTTGGGCGGCAGCAGACGCGCGATATTCTCACGCAAGCCCCCTCCAGTCACATGGGCCATGCCCGTAACCACCCGCTTAACACGATATCGCGAAAGCAAAGTTTGAACCGGCTGCACATAAATGCGCGTCGGTCTCAGCAGGGCCTCTCCCACCGTTTCTCCCAACGCTTCGTGATGGGCCGACAATCGGCATTTCCCTTTAGCGATAAGCTTCCGAACCAACGAATACCCATTTGAATGAACGCCGCTAGATGGCAGTGCAATGAGCTTGTCACCTGGAGAAATCTTCGTCCCATCAATCACCCGGTCACATTCCACCACACCCACCGAAAAACCGGCTAAGTCAAAATCACCTTTGCGATATAAATCTGGCATCTCCGCCGTTTCACCACCCAGCAGCGCACAGCCAGACTCCCGACAGCCCGCCGCGACCCCTTCCACCACATCTTTCAAATGACGCGTGTCGAGTTTATTGACTGCAAGATAATCCAGAAAAAAGAGTGGCTCAGCCCCGCAGGTAATCAAATCATTCACGTTCATCGCGACTAGGTCGATACCAATAGTCGACAAACGCTTCATCTGAATGGCTATCAAGACCTTCGTACCCACGCCGTCAGCACATCCCACCAACATGGGGCGTTTATAATTCCGACGAAAAAGTTGTTCGTCATAATCGAGGCGAAATAGACCAGCAAACCCGCCATGACGCGCTTTCGGCACGCGTGGACCATACGTACTATGCATAGCCGCATGAATCGCAGAAACCCACCGCGTGTTCGCTGCAATATCTACACCACTGTCACGGTACGAAATCAAAAGACATGGCTCCAACAATGACTAGGCAGAATTAATCACTAACGACGCGACCAACACATCAAGTAAACATCTGCATTTGGCCATGTTCCATCGCAAACTTCTCAACAGGCTCATCGACGCTCATGGGATAATTGCCAGAAAAGCAGGCCGTGCAATATTTCTCCGGCGGCATTTGTACACAAGACAACATACCCTCATGAGATATATATTGCAGCGAATCTACTTCAAGAAAATCGCGTATCTCATCTACCGTGCGCGTATTAGCGATCAGCTCATTTTGCGTAGGAAAATCGATACCAAAATAACAAGGATGTCGAATCGGCGGAGAAGCTACCCGCAGATGAATTTCTTTCGCACCGGCTTTTCGCAACGCCCCAATCTTAGCCCGCGTCGTCGTTCCGCGTACTACGGAGTCTTCCACTACGATCAGCCGTTGACCCTTCACCGCTTCCTTAATCACATTCAGTTTCATGCGCACCGCGATGTCACGATCCGATTGCGTGGGCATAATAAATGATCGCCCAGCATAATGACTTGTCGTAAACGCGCGCCCGTAAGGTATACCAATCTGCTTGGCGTACCCCGTAGCCGCACACGTAGCACACGTAGGAATCGGAACGACCAAATCACCTTCCGCGGGAGACTCGATCGCCAGCTGCTGCCCCATCTTAGCCCGTACCAAATGAACATTTTCGCCGAAAACTAAACTCGACGGATCAGCGAAATAAATCTGCTCAAAAATACACGCCGCCCCACGACCGCCCATATCGCCACCAAACCGACGAGATTCCACGCCAGCATCGCTGATCGTTACAATCTCACCAGGCTCAACATCTCGATCGTAGGTCGCACCAATCATGTCGAACGCCTTGGTCTCCGACGCCACAACCACCGCGCCATTGTCCATATGACCAAGACACAACGGACGAAAGCCCAGCGGATCGCGTACGGCTATCATGCGGTCGGAAAACAGCAATAACAGGCAATAGGCACCCTGTAGGTGATTGAGTACATGATTGAGCGGAAACTTCTTTTGCTGATGAGCAGGCTTAGCCAACAAGTGAATAATGACCTCAGTATCACTGGTCGACTGAAATATATGGCCAACCTCTTCGTATTTTCGACGAAGCAGCGAGGCGTTAATCAAATTACCATTATGAGCCAGTGCAACTTGCCCACCGGCGAATGAAAACAACAAAGGCTGGGCGTTAGCATCTGTGCACGAGCCGGACGTCGAGTAACGACAATGACCTATCGCCCGCGTACCGCGGATTGCGGCTAGCTTTCGCTTATTAAAAACCTGGTTCACCAGCCCCAGACCGACTTGGCGTTCGAGCCTTTCGCCGCTGGTAGATACAATCCCCGCCGACTCCTGACCACGATGTTGCAGGGCATACAATCCCAGATGAGACAATGAAACCGCATCATCATGCCCAAAAATGCCGAACAGGGCGCAGTTATGTTGCATCACAGGATTTTGTGCGGACGTTATTAGCCGGTCGGTTTGTTTGTCGCTTTCCACACCAGAGTTTAACGCTGGCTGAAAATACCGTCAATGTTCGAGAGGCGATTGAAGCCTTAGCTATAAAAAAAGGCGACGCATGGCTGTATATCGCCATGCGCCGCCAGTATTTACTTACGACCCGCATCGGCTAATGCCGATGGGTTGAGCAAAATCCGAAAATTAACGAGTTCGGGTCTTGCTTGGTCGAACAACTTCATTCTGCACGCCACCCTGCATAACTGCAGTCATGTCGGCAGTATCGATGAATCCATCACCATTGATGTCACCATCGCCTGTGTAGCCCAACTTAATCATGGCCTTAACAGAAATTGATGTCGTTGGTGTCGCTATACCACTTGCAGAGAGTGGAGCTGGGCAGCAGCAATTCTTGCTGTCAGCTAGGAAGTTCTCTAGCAAGAAGGTGTAGTCGAGCGTATCGACAGCACCGTCAGCATTGATGTCACCGTGTGGCCATGCTGTGGTACAAGTCGTATCACCACGTGGGGCATACGACGAGCCATTAACAATCTCACTCATGTAAACACCAAAGTCAACGATGTTAATCGTGTTAGCATTACCATGACTTGCTGGTTTCGCAGCGTCAAGGTTACCACCAACGAGCCAGTTACCACCCTGAAGTGGATCACCCTTCCATTGAGCAGTCCAACTGCCACCAATGCATTCAGGTGTTGCACATCCACGTAGCGTGTGCAATGTATCCTGAGCAGTAATGCAGCTGTAATTGTTCTTGTTGACCTTCAATGTCGCGTTAGCGTGTGCATCAAAGTTGAATGCACCACCAAATTCAAGAACTTGGCAAGTCGATGTTGGGTCAGATCCACAGTCAGAGTATAGATCAAAAGTGATCGCACGCGAGAACTGGCCAGTAGCCATGTCTGGTGACACTTGAACTTCAACGTCCAATGACTGCTGATCAGAAACACGAACAGTCCACAGATTCGACTGAGTCGAACCGCAGCTATCGTTGGCTGAGCAGATGAAGAACGCTGTACCCTGAGGGATGTTGCCACCACCATTAATCCAGCCATCAACAGTACCCTGTGGAATGGTTGCATTGCTATGTTGTGCGGAACATGTAACGCTTAATGGACCCTCGCATGAGTTGTCCGCATTAGGTGTGTTCCACGATACGTTTGCATAGGTCTCGTTACAATCACTGTTCGTATCAACATCGCCAGGCGTGTTGATCGTCAAAGTACCAGCGTCACGAACGGCCTTGCTGCAACCATCAGCAAGTAATGCTGTTGGTACCTGATTACCAGAAATGCTCGTCAAGATCGTACGACGAGGATTGTTGTCACCTAGACAAACATCGCAGCTATTGCAATCACCAATCTTGGTGAAGTTCAAGCATGCCATATTGGCAGGACCAGGCGAAGACACTGGTGCGGCTGGATCACTAGTCGCGGCATAGAAAATTGAACCCGCGGCTTCATCAATTTCGACAGAAATAACGTTGTCGAAAATGCTACCAGCACAAGGACCAACACTAACCAATTGCAAACAAGTGTTGTCATAACCGATCAAGAACTGACCGCCAGCAACTTCTTCTGAACCAGAACCGATAGATACGGCCATGGCAACATTTTCGCCAGCTGAGTAGCAGTTTGGATCAGTGAACTGATCGCGAACGCAAGTATCGCCCGTTGGGCAATCATCATCAACCTGACAAGCTACACCAGCAATCGCACAAACCTTGTCTAGGAACGTAAAGCCAAGTGGTGTATCTTCAGAGCATACACACAAATTGGTGGCTGCATCGCACTCACCCAATGGGCAAGCATCAACAGAACAATCGATGGTATTTACGTCAGTACCAGAGCAACCGCCTAATAGCTGGCTGTCTACGCCGTCACAAACATCATCAACCGTGCAAGCACGACCATCGTCACATGAAAGACCAGCAGCACCGGCTGGATCATTCGATACGATACCTGTACCAGCATCACATGAATCCGAAGTACAAGCATCGAAGTCATCGATAACAGTTACGCTACCATCCGCTGGGTTACAACAATTTGTAACAGCGAAGTTATTAGCGTTTGTACATACACCCGTACCTGCATTACATGTATCTGTGGTGCAAGCGTTCGAGTCATTACAATCGTTATCAACTTGGCAATTTGGACAATCAATAAGACCGCCAGTAGCCGGGCAATTCTCACCTGCGCGGAACGCAGTCGGAGCTGTCAGGCCAGCACAAGAGCCAGCAGTAACATCATCAACGCATTGTGTAGTACCTGGGCCAATGTTAAAGCAGCAGCTACCAGACGTAATCGTAATCGTAGCGGCATTCAAATTAACAACGGCGAAACTTTTTGCTGTTCCGTCAGAGTTAAATGTACGCTCGGTATCTGCAGAGAAGTTGATGGTATAGGTACCAACAGCACCTGCAGGAACTTGAACCAAAATCGTACCAAACATCTCGGAAGCGCCCGAGTCTGCCTTCGAACCGCTCTGAGATACACCAACATACTCGTAGTTTAGACCAGGAAACGCGACTGGAGCCAGTGGGTTGAAACCATCAAAGAGATAATTTGGGTTACCTACACAAAGACCACCAGGGCACTCTGCATTAGCGAAACATACATCACCAGCATTTGCACTGAGAATACATGCATCTTTCCCAATAAATCCACCCTGGCTACATGTAGCACCATCTACTGGACATCCATTACCCTGTGGACAAGCTAACACAGGCGCACCTGGGTAACCAACCGGGTAAAGTGGATCGCCAGAACCACTACAATATCCAGTACCATCAATGGTGCCTTGCACAGCAAGCAGACCACCATCACCAGTTGCGGCCCAACCTGAAATCCGCAACTCCAATTCGACCACGACACCGCCGCCTGGAATGACAATGTCATTACCAGCCAGACTCGACACAGGACCTGTACTACCGATCGGCACAAGATCAAATACGGTATTACCAGGTGGGTTTTGGCCAAACGCTGACGCGCCGAACGTCAGCAGACCGACAGCCATAGCACTCACGAAAGAGCGCGAACACATACACTTACCTACTCTCATCTTCCATACCTCCATTTGGGGGACACTTTCCCATTCATCATATCATTTATCCGAGAACTAAATAGAAACCCAATAAAACTGATTAGTTATCACCTAACGAGCGACACCATAATTGGGACTACCCGTAACCGTTACCAGTGTGATTCTCCCTTCTAAAAAGTTGGATCCCATAACAAATATCATTCTAAGTCTATACCTAAAGCCTCCAAGGGGAGGGCGAGACATACTCGCCCTCCCTCACCAGGAGAACTGATTACGGTTCGCAGCTAGGATCAGGTACACAAGTGCCCGCTAGGCAACCCGTTACACCAAAGCCAAACGGATCACCAGCAAAACCAGCCACCGAACGGAGGATATCACTACCGGTGACAAGCCCATTTGGTATGTTGGCATCGGTATCTATTCTGGCGATGATCGCGGCATCAGGGTCCAGACTAAAAGCCTTAACCGCAGCCACAATATCACTGGATGTGACCAATGCATCCGGAGCCGTCCAAGCACCCGCTAGGAAACCACCAACCGTATCACCAAAGCTACGACCAGCGCCAAATTGTGGCAGCGTAGTAGCGATCGGTAAAGCGGCCGAGAAATCGGTACCATTGCTGGTCAAATCAATGTCATAAGTATTACCTGGAATGACATTGCAACCTCTAACATGCAACTGGGATACAGGACCCAAATCGCAGTAATAGGTAGCATCGCCAGGCGCTGGCAACGGACCATCGATCAACTTTGCGACCCAACCAGAAGCACCTTTGTTCTCTAACGACGTGCAGTCTAAATACCGCGATGTCGCACTTCCCTGACGCGTTATACGAGCCGCAACCGGCGTTCCAGCATTTGAAGTCGCTTCAAACGATACGTAACGATCCTTGGTAAAGCCATGCTCACCGGTTAGCGCTACAGCCGGGTCTGGACCCGTACTTGGGAAACAAGCAAATCGCACATGTACCTGCGAGATACCCTGCCCAGCTGCACCGTCGTTACCTGGGGCTCCAGCACTATTCGTTGACCAACCACCTACGCGAATCGTTACTTCCTGATTCGACGCAACATTAAAGGCTGGTAACTCAGAGACAGTACCAAAAGTACCACAAGCATCATCGTTACATTCAATGAGCGTTGGTACGGTGGCATCATTACCACTTGGACACTCCGTATAGGCAGCCATCATGGCATCATACACACCACCACCACACATCGTTACGCTCATCTTACCAGTACACGGCGAAGTGACGTTATACCAGACGTCTGCACGGAATGGGCCACCACCATTATCTGAACCAGAACAGTCGTCGATTGGTCCAGTATTGTTCTGGAATGGTGGACCATCAGTAGTCGCAAAACGATTGTCCGTACCTTGGATAGCACAATCAAACTGCTCAATAGAGTTCTGACTCATGTCATCCTTAATCGCAATACAGTTACCATCGGTACCGCCGCACGCATTCCCTAAGGTACACCAAGTACCCTTAGCTTTAGCACAGTTACCGATAGTATTTCCAGCAGATGGACAGGAGGCAATCGTGGTAGCCGCAGTATCACAGTCGTCGTTAGCAGGCGGCGTGCAACCGAATGCACCACCATTGTCTGGACAAACGACACCCGTAAATACGGAACCAGACAGACCGTTGTCCTCTGGACCTAAAATACATTCGAACAGACTGACCTGACTGGTACATACCGGCAAGCCCATGTCATCTCGATAACAGCAAGCAAAAGTACCTTTACGCTCGCCACAACCGCCGTCTCTACCCTCATTACCAGCGGTATTTTTAGCGATTCCGGAATCAAGACACCAAGCATAGTCATTCCTGACTAGGTTGGCCTCAGTATACTCAACTGGATGGCCAGCAAAGAGGTGCATCGCCCATCCATTTCCATCCTCAGATTCTTCCGCCTGTCCTGGATTACCACCCGAGGTGTCCGTCCAGAACCAGTTCCAGTTACAAGCTTCAGCGGCTAGATCGCCACTACCTTCAGCCAGGATCTCAATCCAGTAGCAATTACCTACAGTAAGACCGGTGATCGTCACTGGCGCGGAGTAAGAAGTTGGCTTAAATGCTGCTTGCAAGTCAACAATCTTACGACCATCGTGGGTGATTAGTAATTCTGGTCCAACCACGATCGCATTCGGATCTGGTATACCATTACCATCATCTTCGTAAATGGTTAGATACCAAGCATCGTCAGGAGGATCATCGTTACAGTTCACACCAGCTTCTGTACCACCCCACACACCTGACCAACAAATACGATCGATCGAGCTGGCTAATGGAATGAAATCGTCAGCAGCTCGGATGGCATGATGCCTATCTGAGGCGTTAGAGATCGAAGCAAAGTCATTCTGACAGCTAGTGTTCTTATCTAGCGGACAAGCAGGACACGGGTCATCAACGCAACGAACACCGCCTTGATAAACACCAAGACCGCCCGTTTCCGTAGCACATTCCGCTTCGGTAATGCCGTCGCCAGAAGTACCGCCCGAAAGGAAGTCAGTACAAGTGGCTACACCACCAGTACCACCACAACATGCACCCAAGTTGCAAACACCACTCATGCAATCCAAAACTGGATTAGCAACAAT
>JAJDDW010000083.1 GCA_029260115.1 Phycisphaerae bacterium
TACAGAATCTTTGTGGTAGTCTAATCCGACAAATACCTTAGAATCATTCATGTCCGTTGCTCCTTTGCGTTAGCTGGGCTAGTCTCGAGACGACGCTCGATAATCTAACCTAGGAGTAACGGGCTTTCATCCCCATCTACCGGTGGAATAATCATAGACGTTTCATCATCGACTCCCCCATGTCCAAACGGAAGGACATGGGCCACCAGGCCTACATGACCTCAGGGCAAAAGCTGCCGCTTCCAGAGCGCATCCATTGTATGTGGCTGATGAGTTACGTTCATCTACGTGCAGATTGATTAGGATATCTATATACGGTATCATGCGAGGCGTTGCCGATAACAACGTATTTTTCTTTGGGCAGCTAAGGCACCAGTCTGAGTATAAACAATATGGAGGTCGGGGGACATGCCGGAAAATCTTATACCATCACAGACGCAGGTTGAGCAGGATACGTTGTGTACACATTGTGGGTATAACGTGCGCGGGCTGTATGTTGCGGGCCGGTGCCCGGAGTGTGGCACGGATGTGGCCTTGTCGCTGCGCGGTGATTTGTTGCAGTATGCTGATGCGCACTGGCTTGATCAACTTCGCTTTGGGGTGAAGCTCTCACTTTGGAATATTGTATTGGTTTTTGTCAGTGGTGTTATCTCATCGTATGCGGCGGCTACCGGCCTTTCAGTAATAGTCACGCTACTTGGGCTTGCGGGCGGGGGAATGGGTTTGTGGGCTACGTTTCTAATCACAATGCAAGAGCCACGGATTGGTCTTACGGAAGACCCGGTCACGCTCCGTAAATTTGTTCGTGGCTGTGCGTTGTTTACCTTTGTTGGCGGTTTGTTATTTTACTCCCCTGATGTGCAAAGACTCGGATCCGTGTTTTATTTTTTTTCCCGCGTTGTCAACCTGGCAGGTTATGCGTCATCGATATGCGTAATGATCTACTTGAGGAGATTTGCCTTACGCATTCCTGACGAAGCACTGGCACTCTCTACAAAAAGATTGATGTGGTCCGGCATTTTAGTAGTAGTGCTCCTGTTTATTTTTAGCCTATTTACCGCTGTAGTTCTTGGCACAATTGCTCCCGGCACAACTCCAGGAACTATTGCCAATAGCTCAATTTGGATGGGCTTTGGATGTATTACAATGATAGCCATGCTCGTGTTGTTTCTCTGGTATGTTCGACTTCTTATGAAATATAAAGATGCCTTTGAAGTGGCTGGCAGCGTGGCGCGAGGTGAAGTTTCGGAATAGCCAGACGTTTGATCGCGAAATAGCGTGGTCTAGATTTGAATCATCGACTCCCACCTAGCCAAACAGAAGACCTGGGCCACGCTACTCTCGTACACACTTTGATTACCATAGTTGAGGCATGTCAACCGGCGGCCAGTAGGCGACAGAACGACATGCCTTACCGACTGAACTGCACTCGGTTATCAGCCATATGTGAGATTTTACAATTCCTTACGCGCGTTTCGTCATTGTAACTGATAATGTTGAGATTATGGTGCTAAGCTATAGGCGATTTCTTGTCACGACGACTAGGTATTAGTGGGAATAACTGGTATCTCGGGTCCGCGCGGGCTAAGCCTGCGACTCGTTTGGTCGCTGTCTGGCCGTATCGTTGATAATAAGATGACCGCCCTTGAATCCTTGAATACTGGGTCTTCATCGACTAGCCTTAGGTGGTTAGTGTTCGGGTCGTCATGAATAATCTTTGGGCTGGACGAAAAACGGCAGCGCTACGATTGCTTGCTGACGTTATTTTGTCTCGTTATGACGCCTCGCGAATATGGCTATGGATAGTGAAAGTCTAATATATAAACGATCTCGGTTCTCGACGCGGCTGCCGTTTGGGCGGTTATACTCGCCTAGTCACTGCTGGCTGGCGCAGCAGGCGGGTGATGTATGGCGTGTGGGTTTGACGAAATTTGCTACGCGGATTTTGGGTGAGCCGGTTGAGATTGATTTTGATGTTGAGTTGCAAGCGCCGATTCGCGTGGGCGCCATTGTGGGGTGGATCGAAGGGTTCAAAGCGGTGACGGATTTGTATAGCCCACTGGGTGGGAATTTTTCAGGGCGAAACCCCGGTTTAGATGAAGACCTTGAAGCCGTGCAGCGCGATCCGTATGGGAATGGCTGGCTATATACGGTTGAGGGAAGGCCACCTGAGGATTGCGTTGAAGCTGAAGGATATGCAGCAATTTTAGACGGTGCGATCGATAAAATGTTGGGCAAGAGTACATGAGCGATCAAGGCAAGACAAAAGCACGTTATATCATGGTCGGCGGCTTTCTTGGCGCGGGTAAGACTACCTGCGTGGCTAAGTTGGGGCGGTATCTATTGGACAAGGGTTTGCGCGTTGGCTTGATTAGTAACGATCAGAGTAGCGGGCTTGTTGATACTGCGCTGCTTCGATCGCAAGGTTTCGATGTAGAAGAAATTGCTGGCGGATGTTTCTGCTGCCGGTTCAACTCACTTGTCGACGCGGCGAATAAGTTAAGCGAAGCTACTAAGCCGGATGTTTTTATTGCAGAGCCTGTGGGTAGTTGTACGGACTTGGTCGCGACGGTTAGTTATCCGCTGCGACGCATTTATGGGGAGCAGTTTTCCATCGCACCGCTGAGTGTGCTGGTCGATCCGCAGCGATGTGCGCGGATATTGGGGTTGGTAGAGGGTCGCTCTTTCTCTAGTAAGGTTTGTTATGTGTATCGCAAGCAACTTGAAGAGGCAGACGTTATTGTGGTCAACAAATGCGACCTTGTTGCCGAGCCGTTACAATCTACATTATTGCATGCGCTGCGTGATAGTTATCCTAAAGCTACGGTGATCACATGCTCAGCTAAGACGGGCGAAGGGCTGGACGCATGGTTTGATCGCATTATATCGGGAGAACCCTTGCCTGGGCCTACGATGGAAGTTGATTATGGTACGTATGCCGAAGGTGAATCGCTGCTTGGCTGGTTAAATTGCACGGTTCGTTTAGTTAGTACACAACTGTTTGATGCGAATGTGATGCTGGTGGAATTTGCGGATGAAATTCGTAATAAGTTGTCGGCTCATGATATTGAAATCGCTCATTTGAAAATGACGCTGGACGCTGGCGATGAGGCGGGTAATCTGTCGGTGGTTAGTTTGGTGGGTAGCGATGATACCGTCGATCTGCGTGAATCTTTGCACGATCGCATTGGTGGCGGCGAGTTAATCATCAACCTACGGGCTGAGGCAGAGCCAGGACTACTTGGCGAGGTGACGAAGCAGACGTTGGATACATGTGTTCGGGCTGGGCATGACGTATCTATAGACATTGTTCACTTAGAACAATTTAGGCCGGGCAAGCCAGAGCCTACGCATCGGATTTCGGTGAAATCGTAGGCAGATTGAACTTTGTATTGGTCGATGGCGTGCTCTTCGCATACCATGAGTTTCTAGCTGACGCGCGTATGATGACGGATGTAGGTACATCATGAATCAATCACAACCTCAAACACCATCCAATCACCGCGTTGTTTATTGTAATTGCACCTATGCTAAAATTGTGCCTGAAAAGACTAAGCAGCAAGTGCTTAGTGAACTCTCGGCGTCGGGAGTTGCGTTTGATGCTTTTGCGGATCTCTGTCAGATGTCAGCCCGAAAAGATCCCGTACTCAAAGAGCTAGCGGAGTCTGGCCAATTGAAAATTGCAGCTTGTTTTCCACGGGCGGTGAAATGGTTGTTCCATGCAGCAGGCGTTACGCTGACTGATGAGAAACATGAAATACTAAACATGCGCGAGCAAAGCGCGGACGAGATCGTGCCACTACTTTTAGAAGGTCAACCTTTATCTGGGAGGCCTGATCATGAAGAATGATAGCCAATCGTCGTTGCGAGTTATTATTTATGAAGGCGCGGATAGCGCCCCACTCGCTGATAGTGAGCGACTCGAACTTGTTTCGACGCTGCTTACCGGCGGATACGATGTGACCTTAGCCAATGGACGTGGGCTTGTTAGAGATAATCAGGCCGCTTCTCTGCTCGTGCTCGGAAAATTTTCCGGGGACATGCCCTCGCAGGCGTCGGATGCGCAAGGTGATGGGCAGGTTATTTTTGAAGACATAGCTGGTCTGTCTACCGAGGCCATCGTTAGTAAGGTCGAGGCGACCGTTGAGCGATTGGGGAAACCGTCCCCCGGCGGATGGAAGCCGTGGTTTCCGGTAATCGACTTTGATCGATGCACGAACTGTATGCAATGCCTGAGCTTTTGTCTGTTTGATGTGTATGCGGTTGATAAGCAGGAGCAAATCACTGTTCAGAATCAGGAAAAATGTAAGACCGATTGCCCGGCTTGTTCTCGCGTTTGTCCGGAGGTTGCTATTTTATTCCCCAAGTATGGTAAGGGGCCTATCAACGGTGATGTGGTGCGGGAGTCTGACATCCAGCGCGAAGCGATGAAAATAGACGTGTCGGCCCTGCTTGGCGGTGATATTTATTCGTCGTTGCGAAGTCGTCAGAGCGATGCGAGGAAACGTTTTTCTACCGAGCGCGATGAGTCCAAGGCCTTATTGGAACGAAAGCGATGCTTGAAAAAACTACAAGGCGATTTAGATATTCCTAACGAAATCTTGATGTCACTGCCGTCGGCTGGCGACATTCAAGAGCGCGCGGAGCGGGCTAAGGCTAAGGCGGTACAACGTCTGGCGAGATCACAAACAGTAAAAGATACGCGCAGCACAGCTACGCCGGAAGAGTGGGGTATATGATTACGCGACTTGGCTATCGCATGGTTCGTAGTGTCGATTCCCGCTTGTTGTGGAAGTTTGCGTACAATTTCGGTTATAAAGGCATGCGCTCGGTGCAGCGGTTTAAGAAACGGCTTAAACAGGGTACGACGTTTCCCCCCTTCCTTTATATTTCTATCACCAATAGTTGTAACCTTCGATGTACGGGGTGCTGGATTGATGTGGCTTCGCCGCAGTCTTTGATTAGCTTCGAGCAGATGGACAAGCTAATAACCAATGCGAAGAAACATGGTAACAGCTTTTTCGGGATATTGGGCGGTGAGCCTTTCATGCATCCTGATTTGATGCGTATTTTGAATGCACACCCGGATTGCTATTTTCAAATTTTCACGAACGGCCATTTTATTACGGATGAGGTTGCGGCTCAGTTACGAAAGGCTGGGAATGCGACGCCGCTGATTAGCGTGGAAGGTACGGAACTGGTTAGCGATCAACGGCGCGGTCGATTGGGCGTGTACAATAAGACGCTTGCGGGTATCGACGCCTGCTTGCGACATCGCATTATTACCGGCGTAGCGACAAGCGTGTGTCAGACAAACATTGATGACCTGGTAAACGAAGCGTGGGTAGATGCTTTGATCAAACGTGGCGTACACTATATGTGGTATCACACGTACCGACCCGTTGGTCCTGATGCAGCGCCCGAGCTTGCCCTTCGGCCTGAACAGGTGCTTAAGGTCCGGCGGTTTGCCGTGGAAATGCGATCGAAGAAGGCTATCGGTTTTGTGGATGCGTATTGGGATGATAAGGGTCAAGCGCTATGCCCGGCTGCGACGGGAATTAGTCATCATGTCGGTCCTTGGGGACATGTGGAGCCTTGTCCGATTATCCAACTCGCCACGGAGCATATTGATGATAACGATGGCGACATATACAAAACGTTGACCGAGTCTTCTTACTTAAAAGATTTTCGCGAAACGGCTGCTAAGGCGACGCGAGGTTGTATTGTGTTGGAACGGCCTGATTTACTGAAGGCATTGGGCGAACGGCATGGGGCTGCGGATACTACGGATCGTAAGGCTATGTATGCCGAGCTGGATGCCATGGGGTCATTGAATAGTCAGCATAATCCCGGTAACGAAATACCGGAGGATCATTGGTTGTATCGATTCGCTAAGAAGCATTGGTTTTTCGGCTTTGGTGCTTATACCTAGTGCGGGTCATGGCTGGGTCATTAGCAGTGGGTCTCATAAGGAATTGTGCGTATGATAAGGCAAAATGATAATATAACTTCGCCTTCGCAACAGACAGCGCCAGAGGTTGCGCATGGTGGGGATGCCGGTCAGCCTTCGCGTTCGGTCGAGTTGCCCTTGTTAACGCTTCCGCCACGTGTGCCTAAACAGGTTGAGCGGGATACGCAATCTAATATTCCTAACGATCGTGAAGTGCGCGATCGAATCAAGCGATGTGCGGCTGAGATTACGGACGCCGAAGGGGTTATGCCTCCTCTGTCGATGGATGAAATGCGCAGACTCACCGAATTAGTGCGTGAGCGAGCCGGTGTGAATGCGCGTTATGACGATTATACTTCCGTATTGGTGAGTAATGCTGCGTGGCGAGAGACCTTGGCTAGGACGCCGTATGATCGTCGATTGCTGCTGGTTCCGAAGTGTCTTCGAGCAGAGGAAATTTGCCCGGCTCCCTTTGATGAGTTCGGATTGCTCTGCAAGGAATGTGGGCTATGTTCGCTTCATGATCTTACCGTTGAGGCGGAGCGTCTTGGTTATGCGGTGCTGGTGGCTGAGGGGTCCGCGATTGTGCGTAAGATGATTGAGACCGGGCGCGTCGAAGCAATCGTGGGCGTGAGTTGTCTTAATGTGTTGGAAAAATGTTTCCCGCATTTAGAAGCGACGGCGGTGCCGGGCGTAGCTATCCCCCTACTTCAAGATGATTGCGTGAATACTTCGGTGGACCTTGATTGGGTGTGGGATGTGATTCACCTTACGTCCGACGACCGCACGTATCGCATGGACCTCAATGAACTTAAAGGTCGTGTGCAAAGTTGGTTTAGTGCAGGGCCTTTAGCGCAGATCATGGGTGACCCTGCAGACGAAACATCTCAAATCGCCCAACGTTGGCTAGCGCGTGCGGGTAAACGTTGGCGACCGTATTTGACGACGTGCGTATACTTGGCATTGGCTGGGGATCAAAGCGAAGATCAGCCTATTATTCCTGAAGATTTCAAGAAATTGGCCGTCGCAGTAGAATGTTTTCATAAGGCGTCGTTGATTCATGATGATATTGAGGACGATGACGATGAGCGCTATGGCGAAAAGGCGTTGCATGTTGAATATGGCATGCCGGTGGCACTAAACGTCGGTGACTTCCTGCTTGGCGAAGGGTATCGGCTCATCGGTGAACTTGACGTCTCCGCAGAGATTAAGGTAGAGATGTTGCGTGTAGCGGCCTGTGGTCACTTGACGCTTAGCCGTGGACAAGGGGCAGAGCTTTGTTGGACGCGCGATCCCAAGCCTATGTCTTCGCTTGAAGTGCTTGATATTTTTCGGCAAAAGACTGCGCCAGCGTTTGAGGTCGCCTTACAGTTGGGGGCTTATTTTGGCGGGTCAGATTCGAATACCCACGATGTGTTGCAGGCCTATAGCGAGTCGTTGGGGATAGCCTATCAGATTCGCGACGACCTCGAAGACTATAGCGGTGAGAGTGATTCGAACGACCTGCAAGATTTGCGGCCTTCAATTATACTTTCGATCGCACACAAACGAGCTACGGTAGGTCAAGAAAAAGATTTACTTACTAAGCTATGGGAACGCCGGTGCGACTATGATAAAGTTAGCCAACAGCTTGGCGTCATCCTGGAAAAAAATGGCGTCATTCAAAAGGCCAGCGAACTACAGGAGGCTTACACCGAACAAGCGATTCGTTCGCTGAGTACGCTGTCCAACGCAACCTTGAAAGGTCTGCTTCGCCGGGTGATAGGAAAAATGTTCGGCGACAATCTCATCGAAGGATATTGTAGTGAGTTTGAGGCTCGAAATGCTGCAAGTAGCCAGGCTCGCACCAAACCTGCTGCATGAAGCCGGTGATCGGGTTGTCGAATTCCTGCAAGGTCAATTCAACGAAGACGGCGGCGGGAAAAACCGCGCCGGCGAGAGCGATCTATACTACACAGTATTTACGCTAGACGGACTGATCGCGATGCAAGCACAGCTTCCGATCGACCGTGTGAGCCGATATCTTCAACAGCTTGGCGCTGGCGAGGGATTAGATTTCGTCCACCTTTGTTGCCTTGCGAGATGTTGGGCAGCTATGGCGCATGACGGCTTAGACGCATCAACAACAGATGGAATTCTATCACGAATTGAAGCATTTCGTAGTGCAGACGGAGGCTATAACGCGACCGTAGATGCGTCTTGCGGGACGGTTTATCACTCTTTTCTAGCCCTCGGCGCATATCAAGACCTTGCCCGAGACTTGCCAAAGCCAAACGATGTTTGCAACAGCACCTACGCCTTGCAAACCGAGGATGGCGGGTTCACCAACGAAAAGCGGGCCTACGAAGGTACGACAACAACCACAGCGGCGGCGGTAACATTATTGCGACATCTCGAAGGGAAATCACCCGAGCAAGCTGGTGCTTGGCTGCGCGCTCAAGTTCATCCGGAAGGCGGATTCAAGGCTGCGCCTCGTGCGCCGATGCCTGACTTGTTATCTACGGCTACTGCGCTGCACGCCTTGGCTGGTATGCATGTCGCGTTTGATGATGTGAAAGAAGTGTGCCTAGACTTCGTTGATTCATTGTGGACAGGGCAGGCTTTTTGTGGGCACTGGGCGGACGATGTTCACGATAGCGAGTACACTTATTACGCTCTACTTTCCCTAGGACATTTGAGCCTGTAACACATCATGATTCATCAACGCAATATACAACAAACACTCTCCGCTGCAACGGAACGATTGCTAGCCTTGCGTAACGACCATCATGGCTGGACGGGTGAATTATCTAGCAGCGCGCTATCCACAGCTACGTCGGTGTGTGCGTTTTCGTTGGTATGTCGCCATTCGCACAATACTGTGTCCACAGAAATAAGCCAGCTTCGACCATTGATTCAGCGCGGACTGCACTGGCTAATCCAACATCAAAACGAAGACGGTGGCTGGGGAGACACGACGAATAGCCCGAGCAACATCAGCACGACCACACTTTGTTGGGCTGCGTTGCATATGGATTCATCCTCGATTGAAAACTTAGTCAGTGCGGAGCAGCGGGCCGAGTCTTGGATGCTCACTCAGGCTAAAAGTTTGTCTCCTGCGGAATTGTCTTTAGCCATCGACGCGGTATATGGATCGGATCGTACTTTTTCAGTTCCTATCCTGACCATGTGTGCGCTGTCGGGCCGGTTTGGTGCAGGCCCGAATGCGTGGAAGCATATCAAAGCACTTCCGTTTGAGTTGGCGGCTTGTCCCCATCAAATGTTTCGCTGGTTAGGGTTGCCGGTGGTGAGTTATGCCCTGCCGGCACTGATAGCGATTGGTCAAGCGAAACATCATCATCGCCCTTCCAAAAATCCCGCTGCTCGATTACTAAGGCACATGACCAAGGCAAAGACACTGCGTGTGTTGCAGTCGGTTCAGCCTGGTTCGGGGGGGTTTCTGGAGGCAGCGCCGTTAACGGGGTTCGTGCTTATGAGCTTGGCTTCGATAGGACAAAGTGACAACCCTGTAGCGACTAAAGCTATAAATTTTCTGGTTCAATCCGCCCGCGATGACGGTAGTTGGCCCATTGATACAAATTTAGCTACTTGGGTGTCCACGCTTTCGATTCAAGCGCTCTCAGGCCAAGGTGTTTTGTCGCTGGTATTCGACGGTGACCAACAACAAGTAATCGTCGATTGGCTGTTGGACCAACAATATCAAACTGAACATCCTTATACGCACGCGGCGCCAGGGGCTTGGGCGTGGACGAATCTTAGCGGCGGCGTTCCCGACGCAGACGACACGGCCGGGGCTTTATTGGCATTAAAATCATTGACCGAGTCGCGTTCGTCAACGGCTTCGGATACCGCGAGATTGATCGAAGCGGTCGAGCGGGGTTCGCAATGGCTAATAGATTTACAAAATAGGGACGGCGGTATACCCACGTTTTGCCGTGGTTGGGGGAAACTTCCTTTTGATCAGAGTAGCCCTGATCTTACGGCGCATAGTTTGCGGGCGTGGCACCTGTGGCGTTCATCGATGTCGCGGTCATGCCAATCAGGCATCGATAACGCATCAAATAAAGCAGTGCGATATTTGCTCACTACTCAAAGCGATAGCGGCACTTGGACACCTTTGTGGTTTGGCAATCAGCACGCGACTCATCAACACAATCTTCTATATGGAACGTCGCGGGTGTTGCGCGTGCCGCGTGATGTTATCGTCGAAGCAAACACCAAGCGCTTGTGGCAAGCAGCTCGATTGCGTGGGTTGAACTGGTTACTTTCGAGTCAAAATGATGATGGCGGTTGGGGCGGCGAAGTATCCACTCCGTCAACCATTGAGGAAACGGCCCTGGCCGTGGAATCGTTATCGTGTTTTGTGAATGAAGCATCTTCAGAAGGTACGTTGCGATCGGCCATCCAGCGAGGGTGCGCTTGGCTGATCGAACGGAGTGAAAATGGAACGGTGTTCGAGCCTGCCCCCATTGGCCTATACTTCGCTAAATTATGGTATACGGAACGTCTTTATCCGCTTATCTTTACGGTATCAGCTTTAGGGCAGGTGATGCATAACGTAAAATTCTTTAACGAATCAAATATGATTCATACCTCAGGAGTATGATGTATACATTCTTCCTGGATAGTCACTGATGCCCGTGAACGCCCCTATCTATCTCGACTATAACGCCACTACGCCGATGGACCCGCGCGTCCTTGAAGCCATGACGCCTTACTTTCTCGACAAGTTTGGAAATGCTGCTAGCCGGAATCATGCACTCGGATGTGAAGCGGCTAGTGCTGTGGAAATTGCCCGTCAGCAGATAGCTGAGTTAATCGCGGCTGATCCTAGAGAAATTATTTTTACGAGTGGCGCGACGGAAGCTGTTAACCTTGGAATAAAAGGTGTGGTGGAGTCCCCTTTCTACGCACACAAGGATCACCACATTGTTACGGTACGCACAGAACACAAAGCGGTGCTAGATACTTGTGCTTGGCTGGAAACAAAGGGCTGGACCGTCACCTACCTTCCGGTCGATGCGAATGGCATAATAGATTTGAAGCAACTGGAAGCGGCCGTCACCGATCAAACGGTTCTTGTAAGTGTAATGCACGCGAATAATGAAACAGGCGTGATTCAACCCATTCGGGCCATAGCTGAGTTATGCAAGGTTCATGGCGCGCTGTTTCTGAGTGACGCAACGCAATCTGTCGGTAAGGAGCAGATCAACGTCGCAGACTTTGGTGTTGATTTGTTGGCGATGTCTGCTCACAAAATGTATGGGCCTAAGGGAGTAGGCGCGCTTTTCGTGCGACGGCGAAAACCTCGTGTGCGATGCGAAGCCATTATCCATGGCGGTGGACACGAACGCGGGCTTCGATCTGGTACCCTGAATGTCCCTGGTATAGTAGGCATGGGGGCCGCAGCTAAACTTTGTCGACAGGAGATGAGCACAGAACAAGCCCGAATACGCCATTTACGCGACGAACTTCAGCGATACTTCTGTTCAGGCATACGCGGTATTGTTATCAATGGCAGCATCGAACATCGCCTATCGAATACTATTAACATCAGTATTGACGATATCGATAGCGAAGTGCTAATGCGAGATATTCCTGGCGTTGCGGTGTCATCAAGCTCAGCATGCACGAGTGCAGCATTACAGCCGAGCTACGTGCTGGGGGCGATGGGCCGAAGCGATGAGCAAATGGCTGGAAGCATACGATTTTCCTTAGGACGCTTTACGACCGAAAATGAAATCGCCCTAGCGGTTGAAGCCTTTGCCTCCGCTGTATCGTCTTTACGTAACAACGTAAACAGTTAATCGTAATTTCGCGTGCGTCATTCGCCCGACCAATGCGCGCAAAGTTCATCAGCTATGCGTTGGAGTTCATCTTTTTTCTTTCCTCCAAACGACTGACACCCCACTTCGCAATATTGACTGCATAACTTCTCATTATCCTGAGGCGTTAAGGCCTGATCGCCCATATTGAACAGAACATTGTCTTCCTTGAAAATGTGGCTGGTAAGTAGCTCCGCATATTGTTCCGCGGCTGCGTAAAATTGTTCGGCGGCGTCATCATCTCCCTTTACGTGATCATCGAGCGCCTTAGCCATCACTGCGGTATACCCGCGTGCTAGCTTATGCTCGTAGATCATCATACCGATCGGTCCATTTTCTTTTGGTATGCCACGCGATTCGAGTACTGGAAACAGCACCTCTTCTTCCTTGGCGTGATGACAGGCGTCCGCGAAATACTGAATAAAGCTCACGCATTGCCTGAAGGCCTCAAGCTCAAATCCGCGGCCCTCGCACGCTCGGGCTACGAGTTTTTTGAGTACATCAATTACCCGGAGGATGATTTGGTGCTCTTCACGAAGTACGGCTGAAGCATTTTCATTTTCGTTACATAGCGTCATTTTATTTATTCCTAAATCTATCTTCGTGGGATGATATTAACTTTGGCCGAATCGTAATCGCGTCGGCTGGGCAGATGTAATCACAAACGCCACAACCTACGCATCCATCCTCGCTAATGACCGGTAGTCTGTCCTCACCAAAACCAATAGCTCGCGCTTGCACAGGACATCTCGCCACGCAATAATCGCAGGGCTGACCTTGCGAAAGATAGCACGTTTGCAGGTCTATCACAGCCGTCCCCATTGCGACATCCGCTATCGCTATGGGCAGCAAGGCAAGCGGCTTGCATGCACTCACGCAGGGCATGTCCTCGCATAAATAACACGCAGACTCGCTGGGTATAATAGCTGGAGTGCCGGCACTCTTTCCAAACTCCGGGCCTAGACGCTTGATGGCATCGTAGGGACAAGCGGTCTGACAATCCGTACATTGCGTACAGGTCGCTAGAAACTCATGCTCGGGCAACGCACCGGGCGGGCGCAACCACCGGGCTAATTCAACTTTAGGCGGCGCATGTTGAAGCGCGTCGACAATCCCCGCTCGGCCTCGGATAGCATGCAGTGAATCAACTGCCTCCGAGACGAGTGATCGACTTAACCTGGAAAAGAATTCTCGTCTTGTACATGCCATGCAGCAGACACCTTACATTGCGGACGTTCGCATTTCCATTGGTTGTTTCAGTAGCCAAAGACTAAATACGCTAAATGCGATCATACCTACTAGCATAGGTAATTGACTGCGAAACGCCGCTTTCGACGAACCGAATATTCGCAGAGAAGTTTTCTGCGCTATCCATAAGCTATACACATGCCCCACCAGGACCAGAAAAACTTGTACAATCCATAGCTTGTCCAATGCGATCATCGGCGGAATGACCCAGCCCGCAGTTCCGAACAGATTCCACTGCCATCCGAACGGGTCGGACATGATTGCGATGACCTTCGGACCTTCCATGAGCAGGTGTTCGAGATTATGCGCGATGTGATAAAATAGCGCAATCGGTAGCATGGCGTAGGCATAACGGATGAAATAATCACGATACGTAAATGTTTTTATCGCGTGCCCATCACCCAGCGATTTAGAAATCCCAACCAATACCGCGTATATGGCTATTGGTCCTATGATTAACATTCCCATGCCTAGACTAAAACCAATGATTCGGCCTACGTCAACGCTATCTCGTATCGCATCGACAAGCTGCTGCCATACTGGCGTCATTGTTATCCCATGAAATGCCGCTAAGGTTAGCATCAACAAGGCTAGGTACGCTTCATCCGCTCTAGGCTTACCTTCATTGGCTAAATCGCTTCCCCACGGCCTCATATTGAGGGAAAGATTGTCATGCGGGCAGGCTTGAACACATTCCATGCACTGAATACAATATGTGTTACTTTCAATTTTTCCAGGATACAGAAACGTCGGACAGCCATAAGCGCTTTCACTACCCGTCACACATTCTTTGGTGTGGCAGGATTTGCAAACACCGCTTTCTTTCGACCGGACTTCTACCCCTGCAAACAGAGCGTACAATCCGCTGACCCGTCCCACCAGACAGCCATAACGGCAAAAAGATTTTCGATCGAACAGCAAAGCCGACACTACCGTCATAAGCAGCATGCCAATAGCCAGGTACGCCGTGATGCGCGGCTTCATGGTGACGCCAAAGCCTAATTCGATCCATGTCAACCCAACAAACATAATTGTCGCGATAGCAATGTTTCTCACTACTCGTGGCCACTTCAAGCGCAGACTTAATCCATCTTCAGATTTTTTCCATATCGACAGTTTTTCTACCCAACCAGCAATCGCATCCCAAGGGCAGACATAACACCACGCCTTTCCAGCATACATGATTAGCACAATCAGCAACGCCCACCAAATGGTCCAGGTGAGAATCGGAGCGATGTTGAGCGCCGGATTTTGATTGCCAAATAGGCCAGCAGCTATCGTCAACAGAAATAGCCCCACAACTATCGCCTGGCAGAAAAACCTGAACAACCGCGAACGAGCCGCAGCTTTTACCCAGGATAAAGACAATAAATCATAACGGTCGTATGCATTTGCACGAGTACTAACCACGTCAATCGTCGGTGCAGACAAAATGGGCAATCGCAGGCTAATCGCAGCAGATGAAGAGGCACCGACGGCCCCGGAATGCACTAGACGCTCGCCTTCACCTTTAATTTCTGCTCCAGAAATAAGAAACGATTTTTTCGGCGTTGGTTCAATGGTCGAAACAGCCGTCGTAGTTTTTCGACTCAGCCAATCAAATACGCCGAAGCTCACGAGAAGCACGATCGCGATCGACACATAGTATAGCCAAGAAGGGATACCCCACATCGTGTGCATGAAAAATGCAGCGGGATCTTGCTTGAAGGAATCGCGATGGGCTTCGCTGCATAATTGATACGTGTGGCCAAGATAGGTAGCGGGGAATGTTGGGTTAGCGCCTAGTGGACGCTCGCATACCATACAAGAGGCCGTCAAGTATTTCGACGGCGCGGCTTCAAACTGGTCACGACATTGCGTGGTGCAAAAATAATAACGCTTGTTATTGTGATCAGCATGAATACCCCAACCTCGATTGACTTCCATGCTGCAAACGACATCGACAAAGCGCCCTTTCGACGGTGACGAAGGCGAAGTTTCGGCTGTGCTTGCTGCCCGCGCTCGACAATTTTCGCTGCAATAATATCGTGTCGCGCCAGCATGGTCCGAGCGTAGTGCCGTCTCGGCATCTATGGACATACCGCAAGGCTGACACACCTGCGTGTTTTTGACCGTCTTCATGGGGCTGTCGTCGTGCGTATCCATATTGGTATACGCGATGGCAGCAGCTAACACTCCAAGCAGCAAATATGGAAATAATAAGTGAAATCGCTTCACAAAACCTTCTCCCCCAAGGCCACGAATTCTCCTGTGGCGAAAGCTCCAGCCTCATTATCAACGTGCCCTCCTGCTCGCCGTCTACGTTGTCGCTTTTTCTGAATGGCGCGTATCGCTACGAATACGAATACAACTCCGAATGATCCGGTGATGACAAGGGAAGCCATGGCTGTAGGTTGCCCAGCGACCATTAAGAATGGAATAACCTCCACGCGCCCTTCCACCGGCATTGAAATTTCTACCACGTATTCGCCATCGACTGGCAACGTAACATGAACTTTGTATTCATTGTCGAATGGCGTGCGTGTGGTTGATGGCAGGATGATGATGTTATCGCCGAACGTACTGGTCTGAAGCACGCGAATTGTGATTGGCTCTGCATAAACCTGCTGCGACTCGCGGTTCTTGATATACATTGCAATGTTCGCAGGCTCGCCCGGCACCGGTATTCCGGGATATGATGTCATCAACACGTCATAAGGACCAGTCGTTGCCGGGTATTCCAATGTAGGCCGCTGCGGATAATTATCTTTGTACGAGTAATGCGGCAACCCAAGCACGTGATGAGCCATGGCCGGAGTAGGCGTGAGTAATGGTACTAAACACACCATCAGGACCGCGGCCACCTTAGTCACCGCTTGCGTTTTCATTTTCGGTCGCGAATTCTGCCGCCCGGGTAATCCGATGGTAAAATACAGAGCTTTGTCGCCGCAATGACGAATACACACACCACAATTGTCGCACTCAATTGACGAAGATTGCGTGATGGGATTGATGCCGGCTTCACAAACAGGCACGCAATCCATACATCCGGTACACATAGTTTTGCGTAGCTTGACTCGGACCGGGCGTGCCCAACCCAATATCCCGTAGAGCGCGCCGCCTGGACAGATGGTCCGACACCACCAGCGCGGTGAGATAAAAACTTCTACGGCTACGATAGCACTAAGGAGCACCAACATCCCCGATAGCGCCGTCCCGAAAATCCAGGCATGGATGATCCGACTAATGACCACTGGCGGGTAGATCAATGCGAACAATGGCGCAGCACACACCGCTGCCATCGCTAACCCTACGACGAGAAAAATATATTTATTGCGATGCGAAAATGAAACGTCAGCGGGTTGAATCTCGGCAAAACGGAGCAGCCTTCTAAGTTTACCCGTAAGCTCAAACAATACATAGCCAGGACAAATCCAACTACAAAATACTCGACCTAGCAGCAGCGTAAAAATTACTGGTATGACTATCGACGCCATCAACGGCCAGTGGACATGCCTAGATGTCGCCAACATTTCTGCCGCAGCTAGTGGGTCGGTAAGGTCAACACCAAGAAACTTCATCGACCATAACGTGCCCTTGTTGCCGTCTAAGAATTTGTTGGGATCATCTAGTGCATCAATGTATGGATGCATCAATTTAGTCACGGTCTCGCCGCGCATACCAGCCATGAGCTGATCGTCATCGATGACACGAGCAGAACGGTAATGAGCGTACAAACTCATTAATGCAATGCTGACCATCACCAGCAGCACGCTAGCCTGCACCAATCTTCGAAGAATTTGAAGGATCATGATTCGGCCTCCAACCGATGCGGCTTGCGCGTACGGACAACTCGGATAGCTGGCTCGCCGCGAACAACCGTGCGACAAATGTCTTCACACATGCCGCAACCTACACAGTGTTCGGTAAACACAATAGGTGCCAGAAAAGCGCCTGGCTCTAATTTGATAGCCCGGTTGCGCAGCGGACAAAACATAAAACATTCACCACACGGGCCACGTCTTTCTGTAGTGGCCTGCGACTCGGTCGGATGTCGGCCAAGCTGCGTGAGAAGTTCCTGTTCGTGTCGAATGCGCTTGGCTTTGTACGACAAACAAAGGTCTTCTCGTAATTCGACACTGCCCATGTCCACATCAGTTAACCTGTCGAATGGCAACAATGCGCCAGTCGGGCACGCCGGTCCGCAAGCGTTGCATAGCGTGCAGGCAGCTTTGGCCGGATCGACGTACGGGGTATGGAAATATTCGCCATCAGCTTCGGTGTAAAATTGAATCGCACCTGGCTGGCAGGCATCTTGGCATCGATAACATCGAATGCACGCCGCTAGAAAATCAGGCTCATCTAATGCCCCGGGTGGACGTAATATACCAGCTAATTTTTCATATGGGCGTTTGATTGCAGGGAATTTTGAGAGCCTAGTCGCCGATAGAAAGTGTACTAGCCCACCGACCAATGCGAAACCAACCCCAGCCGCGAACGTGCGAATTGCTTCGCGCCGCGTAAATGCCCGACGGCGTGAAGAATGCGAAACCTTTGCTATTGCATCACCGCGCGGGTATAGACCTGCGGCATCTGCAATATCGACTGGCCTGCGCGACGAAAGGTTCATGTCGTCACCGCCTTTACACGAATCGCGTGTGGATAACGAATGCAGGAGCGTTCACAACAACCACAACCGACGCACGCCTCCGGGTGAATGGTAGGCTGCTCCCACCTGCCGATGGTCATCGCTTCACCGGCTAATGGACAGGCGCGAAAACACGCGCCACAGCTCCAATTGTTATAGGAATAACATAGATCAAAATCAATCTCGGCTACGCCTATCGCGACTTTTTCTTTGATGCCCTCTTTGCTTTTCTCCACGAGTTGAAGCGCACCGGATGGGCAGACCTCAGTACATTTTAGATAATCGCCTTCTTCGCTGAGACATAACATGCACGCCGCTTTTCGTGGCTGCATGGTGGGCGTACTAGCCTGCCCGCCATCCGCAGAACTTGGTGTGGAAACCAACGCATGATTCGGACACGCATCCACGCAGCGCATACAACGGATGCATGTCGATAGAAAATCTTCCTCATCCAACGCGCCGGGCGGGCGCAATGGACTTGCCTGGGCCTTTGGCGCAACGCCCAATAGTCCGGAAACATATGCACTACCGCCGAGCGCTATGCCAATAGCTGTCGACTGCTTGACGAATTGTCGTCGATCGACCTTGGCCATCGCTAAAGCACCTCAATCCTGGCAGCTAATTTCTTATAATCGCACTGCCCACTAACTGGATCCCACGCCCTATGGCTCGTCGCGTTGACTAGCCATTTGTTCTTGCGCGGATCGGCACTGTCAGCCACAGATAAATTCCACGGACTAAACAAATATCCCGGCGGCACTTCTGTGCGCGATGGCCGGATCATACTCATCTGCCCAACCGAAACGCGCGCCTCATATGATCCGCGACGCGTCACCAAACGCACACGCTGACCATCCCGCAAATTAAATCGTTTCGCATCGCCCTCACTGAGTTCCACATACTGCTCTGGTACAAGCTTTAATGTCGTAGCTCCTCGAATGGTCTTTGCGGTATGGAAGTGTTCGTACACAACGCCTAATCCCAACCAAAACGGGTAGACATCTTTTTCCTTATGATCATTTAATGTCAGTGAAGCGTCTTTATACACGGCTAGATGCGGCAGTTCAGGAGGTAGGCCAGCATCGCGGGCTTCGATCAAAATTTTTGGCCTGCCCTTATTTGGACCTTCCGTGTGCAGATCATCGATCAGGAACGGACCTTCACCAGGTCGACGCTTATCGCCATATTTACTCAGCCTTTCGGTCACGTCTTCCAGTTTTGAATAGTCCTGTTCGCATAATTTCATTTTCGCCTTGCCGTCTGTGTGTCGGAACGCGCCGTATGGCTTGCCGCCCCATCCTTCTTGACCTAGATAGCGACGTGGTGTCCCGCCGGCTTTGGCGATGGCTGCAGTCGCCGCGGGCCATTGTATGCCACGTAAAGCACGCAATTGATCGTATGGTGACGTGCCATCCTGCTTTTCAACTTCCAACATGCCAGTCAAGTCCGCATCTGAGCCTTTACTCGCCACGACGATATCACGGAAAATATCTTCTGGGTCGTAAGCCATCAGACCATTGCCCATCTTAATTTTCTTTTCGTAAGGGAATATTTTGTGGGCATCAAGGCCAAGTTTTTCCGCTAAGACCTTGGCTTTGTCGATGGCCATGTCCATATCGGGTCGACAGTTCGGTGGCGGATTGGCTGTTCCATCGCAAATATAAATGCGTCGTTCTGATTGAATGTACGTACCGCCGGTCCACTCACCCCATGTCGCAGCCGGGAAGATCACATCGGCATACAAATTGTTGGGCGCGTGACGATAAATTTCCTGCACCACACAAAACATTTTTGTCAGCGCAGGCCGAACCAGCGTATCCACGTCAGGCATGTGAACGTGCGTCGTATACATCCAGAACATCGCGTCCAGTCCACCCTTCAAGGCTCGCTCCATCATCCCGATGACCATACCCGGATTCGGTAACACCGAAGCCTGTACTAAATTTTCATCGGGAACGCGCCATGACTTAGCAATGTGCTTTCTCCATTCGGCATTCATTAGTGGCTGGTTAAACGGCAAACGCCCTGTCAGTCCACCCATCAGGCGTTCACTCATCGCATTAGGCTGTCCTGTTTGTGAATGGCTGCCGCAACCAGGCCGGCCAAGATTCCCTGTCAAAAGATGAAGATTGATAATGCTAATCGTGTTATGTTGACCGTGAAGCATTTGGTTATAGCCAATACCCCAAAAACTTAGCACGCCACCCCGGCCCCGCTGCCGCCCCTTGATAGAAGCTTCCGCCCAGGCTCGCGCGACATTCTCAATCATTTCGACTGTTACACGACCACCTTCGATGGGATCCATATTTTTGACAACCTGCTCAGGCGAGTACTTCAATAAAATGCCCTCTTTATACGCTTGCCATCCGTTAACATTTTTTTCTAACCAACTCTCTGGCATGCAAGCATCTGGATAACGCTTGAGCAATACGTGCGCGATCGCATTGAGATGGCTAATGTCACCGTTGAGCGTAGGAATATGAAAACTGTTGCGCGGATTGATGTCTTCCAAACCAATGACACTGCCCGTTTTTCTCGGATCAGCCACGCAGGTCGGAATATCGTGCTTGGCTTTGTGGTCCGCTACTCGCCAGTACAAAATCGGATGTGCTTCACGGGCGTTGTGTCCCCAAAAAGTAATGAAGTCAGCCTCTTCAATGTCTTCATAACTCGTCGGCGGCGCGTCTGAACCGTAAGAATGAAAATATCCAGTCACGGCTGAGGTCATGCACATGCGGGCGTTAGCCTCAATGGAATTACTCCCAATCACGCCCTTCATCATGACGTTCTCAATCCACTGCGCTTCCATAGTCAATTGACCAGAACCATTTAGACCAACCGCATTGGGCCCCTTTTCCTTGATGATTTCAGCGATACGATCTGCGACGAGTTCTTCCGCTTCTTCATACGGAACCTCTCGAAAGACGTCAGCATCAAACCGACCCTTCGTCGAAGACACATGGCCACGCAAAGGATCGCTCATGTCCTTACGTACTAGCACCTTGGTTAGTCGATCACGGTAAATGGGTTCGTGCGCGTTAAGGCCTTTGATACATTGAATGCCGCGATTGGTGGGATGCTTTTTATCTGGCACCATACCCACGACTTTACCGCGTTCGACCTTGATCAGTGTCCCGCAACCCACGCCACAATAGGGACACGCAGCCTGTAACAACTTCACGCCGTTATTGGTTTCACCTGTGGTTGGGCTTGCGTGCGCCTGAACGAACTCGTCGGGCAAGAAACCAGTCGCAGCTACAGCCGCACCAGTCCCCGCGGCCATTTGCATAAATTTGCGCCGATCGAAACCCTCGCCATACCTCACCTTTCGGTGAACCGTGCATGGCGTGTCTGCTTCAGTTTCATTCAGAACATTTAGTGGTTTGTCACTCATCATCTAATCTCCTTGCACTTGCGAAACGACCGCGGCTATTGTTCGCTTCGCTTGCGACGGCTGCGGGTTCTTGAACAGTTGATTCGTCTGCGTATGACCAGATTCCATCGCCGAAGTAACTGGCGATGAAGTTGTTTCATGATTGGACTTTGTTAGATCAACATCGATGGAATGAGCCGCAGGCAGCGTCATCGGGGACGGCGCCGTTATCGACCAATGTCGTATGAAGGCCACGATGTCATCAACATCATTCGACGATAAATCGGAAAGTCCCTGCGCACCACGACCGAATGGCCGCATCGCCGTACCCTTTCGACCGCGCACGATGGTTGCCTGCAACAGCCCGTCCGTCGCAGCCGCGAGAAATCCTTCATTGTTTAATTCTGGTGCCCACGAGCCTTTGCCTTCCTCACCGTGACAACCCGAACAGTTCGACGTAAAAAGTTCCTGCGCACGAGATAAATCCCAGGGCACGACAAATCGATGTGGTGTCGCGGTTTCGTTTGTATCGCGATATGGATTTTCGTATTCCCATGATCTCAAAAACGCGACAAGGTCATTTACCTCATCACTGGATAATCCTAAAATTGACTGAGGCCCACGTTTCACCGGCCTCATCTCCGTACCCCTTCGCCCCATAGCCATCGTCGCCATCAAGAATCCATCAGATGCATACTTTAAGAAATTCGGATTAGACAGCGCCGGGCCACTCGCCCCTTCACCATGCTCACCATGACAGCCAACGCAATTCGCCGCATAAATCAACATACCATTTTCAGGCCGGCCATGAGGAGACTTGGCTACCCGATTGATTTCATCATGACCGGCACGCTCCAAAAGACGTAGATAAGATACTACATCTTCAATCTGACGGTCGCTGAGTTCTGTAATACCCTGCCCACCCTTGCGAAAACCGCGCATCTCAGTGCCTTCTTTGCCGTAAGTAATCCATTCACGAAGCATCACATCACTGGCATGACGCAAAAACATTTCATTATTAAGTTGCGGTCCAGTTGCGCCCTCGCCATCCAAGCCATGGCATCCTGAGCAATGACCAACGAAGATATTCTTGCCCGTGTCCCAGTCACCATGAGCAACCACCTCGTTATAAAACGCATCTGGCTTACTCGCGCGAATTTGCCAGGAGCGCACATATTTAATCAGTGAAGCGACATCCTCACTAGATAAGTGTCGCCAACTCGGCATGCCCGTTCCATCGCGACCATTCACCATCGTCGCTACGAGATAATCGTCAGGAACAACTGTCAAAAAAGCTTGCGTGTTGAGTGTGGGCGCCAAATCGCCGGCTCCGTCCAAACCGTGACACATCACACAATTCGCTTTATAAAGCGTTCGGCCAATGTCTACCGAGACCTTCGCAGAATCATCCATTTCAACTAGCGTCAGCACCTCAGCCTCATCCGCCTTACGAACTTGCCATTGGCGAATATAGGCCAATATATCGCTAAGCTCCCGACCGTCGAACCCACGCCAGGCTGGCATAGCCGTGTCGGGTCTGCCGTGAACGATCGTATCTCGAAGAAATGCATCGGATGCAACGGCTAAAAAAGTTGGAGAATTCAGCGTATTGCCAATGCCGCCCTCACCGGAATATCCATGACAAGCGGCGCAATTCGCACGATACAACGCACCACCCACTCGCACATCGCCAGTCTTCGCAGAAACACTCGCTAAGTCCGGTAGCGGCACATCCCAATTACGAATGTGATCTACCAACAACGTAACCTCATCATCCGTCAGCCCACCCTCCACAGACCAAGCTTGCATCTTCGTATTCGGGCGTCCGTTGGAAATGATATTGTATAGAAAATGATCGCTCACCGTAGCTAACGTGTCCGCATGATTCAGCGACGGCACCAAAACGTCTAAATTATTTCGCTTCTCAACGACAACATTTCGCGCATCCCAGTCATGTCCCCACGGGTCTGCGTCGCTAGGCCAAAGTCCAGCCCGCATAGTCGTACCATAGCCATCACTGCCGTGACAAGCACTGCAAAATAGTGCAAACAGCTTGTCACCTTGTACGATATCCCCGCTAACCATCTCCACCGACGGTGAAGGCATATGACTAGCCGGCGCAGTTTTTCGGTGCAAACTCATCATATATAGCGATAGATCACGGGCCTCATCATCGCTCAACGACATATCTGGCATGACCGTATTGGGTGAAACTTCTTGCGGAAACTTAAAATGCTCGAACAGCCATTGTTCGACGGTATGCTCACCTTTCACATGCCCAAAGACGTAATCATGTCGTGTCTTATCACCCACGTAAGTCAGGTCCGGACCAAGCGCCCCTCCGCGACCACGATATTGATGACAACCAAGACAGCCCAGCTCGACAGTCAAAGCTTTTCCATGCGCCAATCTTGTCGCACTAGGAAGCGATGCCGTTATAGATGCCAATCGAATCGGCTGCGTTTGTTTCGCCTCCGAGCCTGCTCCGCCATTTGTCCCAGCAAATAGATCAGCCCCGCCTCCGAATAAATCAATCTGCCCATGACATCGACCACAACTGGTATAGACCGCATCACCGCGCAACATCGGCGTATCGATATGCGGAACCGGCTTACCGTCATCATACCAACCATGCGCCGACGATTTAGTCACCGCCCGACCACGCCCCTCATGACAAACCGTACAACCAAACTTATCTGGCGAATGGTTTTTTAGCAGATCGCCAGAGTGGTACGCAAGCGGTGGCTCTGCATCAACCATCGCGGGGTTCTCCACGCCGAGATGACAAGAAGTGCAACGATCAATGGTGCCAAGCTCTGCCAGGTACAATTGCTTTTGCTCAATCGAAAAGGCCGAAGCAGCCCGCCGCGCGCCTTCTCCATCAGCCGTCTCCAATAGCTTAACTTTGTACGTCACCTGGGCCTGGCGCCAATCGCCAGTCAGATTTTCTTCGTACGCAGCAGCTACAAGCAGCAGCAACGAAGCCAGCGAACTGACCAGCAGTACAACCTTCATCATGTTGACTTGTCGATAATCCATGACTTTTTTCCGGGTAGGAATTATCCCACCAATAACTTCATCACCTAATGCACAGGCCAATCACTTTGCGACCAATAGAAATCCCAGTTCGGTCCTCGATGAACCGTTGCGAAGTAAGTCAAAATGACAAATCCCACGACGAAACAAGTAAACAGGGCGATCGCTCCCATACGCGTCGAGTTCATAAATCGAACCGTCGCCACCGACCACATGGCAAATAACGCGACCAACACCGTACCAGGATTAAATAGCGTGATAACAATTTGCGGCACATGCGCAGTGGTTTCCCAGTTCCGCAACCAACCGAAGCTCACTGTAAACCAGAGCATGCCGATGACCGTCGCCGCGGCGAACAGACCACTCACAAACGTCACGCGTCGGCCGCGAGCGCCACTAAACCATAAACCGACGTCTTCTTTTTCACGGTCCAGATAAGGGACCAGCGCCAATCCAAGCACCACAATAGCTGGGATCGCCACACCACCCATAAACGCGGAATATGAAACCAATTCCTGAAGACCTAAGAAATACCACGGCGCTTTCGCAGGATTTTCCGGGACGTTGGGATTAGCCATTTCCGTCAGCGGCGCGTCGAAGAAATACCCCAACAGCAACATCGCAAGCACGGTCACCATCGAAGCCGCACCAATGACATACATGACGTTAGGCCACGTAGTAATCGTATGACGCATTTCACGGTTCACCGCGGGCGTCTTGTCCTTCATCATGGCCATCAAGCCATAAGATTTGAGAGGTGCAGGCTCTGAGGCCAATGCGGGCATTTCTTGTGAGCTAGCATCTGCATGACTAGGTCTAGCCAACCCGCCGTCTTTACGAATACGCCAAAAATGCACACCGATCAAAATGGCAGTTACAACCGGTAGCACCATAATATGCAACACATAAAACCGAATCAGCGCTTCCTGTCCGACTTGATGCGCACCGAGCAACACTTCTTTCTGCCACAATCCAATATCAAAGTATTGCGTCATCCCCAACGCGTCGGTCAATTCTTGCGGCGACTGCGCGATATTCGCACCAATGGTCACCGCCCAAAACGCCAATTGATCCCATGGCAGCAGATATCCAGTAAAGCTAAGGCCAAGCGTCAACACAAACAGACCCATGCCAATAACCCAATTGAAAGCACGAGGCCGCTTATAAGCAGCGGTATAAAACGCCCTAGCCATGTGCAACATTACGCAGGCAACCATCGCATGCGCCGACCACCTATGTACATTACGAATCAAACGCCCCGTCGGAACCACGTGCATAATATCAAGCATGGACGCATAAGCTTGGTCGACACTGGGTTTGTAATAAACCATGAGCAGCACGCCAGTGACGCATAAAATGATAAACAAAACAAACGTCGCCACACCTAACCCTAATGTCGTAGTGGCCTTAATCGCATGTAAATGCGTGCGAACTGGTAATATATGTAAGAAAAAATTGCTGAAAATCGTTTGCGATTTCGCTCGATCAGACGTCGGCTTACCATGTCGCACAATAGAATCACGCAACGCAACCGGAGTAGAAATCAGGTTACTGCCAAATTCCCCCAACGCGCCTTCGTCACCGATGCTGCGTTCGCGCAACGGTTTGTGAGATGTCTGGTGTTCGCCGCCAACGTTGCTCATGTCCACGCTCCTAGTGCGCATCCGCAGAACCGATGCACGCATGCCTTATCACTTACGCCTGCAACACAGTTTTTGGATCAACATCCGACAGCGTATCAGCTACGATCCAACCTTCAGGCGACAAACTTAAATCCACCCATACCAATCCTTTTGGGGCAGGGCCACCTTTTACCGCGCCGATCTCATCAAATTTTGATCCATGACAAGGGCATAGGTATTGACCATCGACGCCACGCTCCGCCACACAGCCCAGATGCGTACACACCGACGAAATAGCTTTGAAACCAGCCTCGTCGCGAAACAACCATAGCCGCAGTTTTGAAAAATAGGTCGCCGACCCAAGTGCAAATCGATCAGGCCGTCCGAGTTTCACCCGCGAATTCGACTCTGGAAACACCGAAGGCATCGGTAATCTAAGCGCGCCCAGCATAGCCATGACAAACGCTACGATAGCAGACCACGTAGCCGCTAAGCCCAAAAAATCTCGACGGGTCGCTGGCGGGGCGAAACGTTGACTAGTTTCAATATGATTATTATCTGCTGCCATCAGCTCGTCCCTTTACTTCGCGGCTACGCTAGGCGCCCAACAACTCGTAAAACCAAAACGCTCCATCGTGATCGCATCCACCGGACATCGCTGCGCACACAACGCACAGCGAATACACTTTTCCTCATCTTTGATAATCGCCGACATGCCAGACAAATCGACCTCGCCATATCGTTCTAATAGCGTATCATTCAAAGACACTTCGCCAGTCAGCCGATCGCACGACACCAACTGCAAACAAAGTTCCGGACATACATCTGCACACCCACCACACAAAATGCACTTTTCAGAATCAAAAATGGTATTAACGCCGCAGTCAAAGCAACGAGACGCTTCTCTCATTGACTGCTGCTCGCTATAACCGCGCTCCACAACGGTCGACTGACTCTTACTACGCTCAGCGGCGCCCAACGTCGGAATTTCCGTGCGAGGCAATTTTTCGTAGTCGGCTTCCCGCTCATAATTGGCAATATTTAAGTGTACGTAATCATGGGACGAACCCAGCGGCTTCCCGGTTAAGAACGCATGAACTGACCGAGCGCATTTTTTTCCCGACGCCACAGCATCGATCAGCAAGCGCGGGCCATAAGTAATGTCTCCAGCGGCAAACACATCCGGAGCAGTCGTTTGCCACGTACGATCATTCGTCTCGATCAAGCCGCGATCACTAATTTTCACATCGCCATCGGCATGAAGAAAAGATACATCCGCCTGCTGACCAATCGCCCAAATCAACGTATCAGCCTCAATCGTCGTCGTATCAGCCTCATCAAACTTGGGCGAAAAACGACCAGCCTCATCGAACACCCGTAAGCACTTTTTGAACTTTGCCCCACAAACTTTTCCGTTTTCACGAAGAATTTCCACAGGCCCAAAAGAGGGATGTAGATAAACGCCTTCTTCGTGCCCCTCTATAATCTCGACGTCATCCGCTGGCATTTCGTCAACACTTTCCAGACAACACAAATGTACTTCACCGACATTCGCTTGACGCAGCACACTCCTGGATACGTCGTAACCGATTTGCCTTATAACCGTTCGAGATACGTCATAAGCCACGTTTCCGCCGCCAATAACGACAATACGTTTTCCAAGCTTAGGTAAAATCGAATCTTCGTCAGTATTGCGTACCGACACATCACGCAAAAATTCGACGCCGCCAAACACCCCAGGCCCTTCGCCACCAGGAATGGGAATCATGCGGGACCGTTTCGCGCCGACCGAAATAACTGTCGCATTAAACTTGCTGCGAATTTCTTCGAACGAAATGTCCTTCCCAACCTGCGTATTGCAAACAAACTCAACGCCCAACGCACGTATGACTTCAACTTCCGCTTCGATTAATTCTCGCGGTAAACGATATGCCGGAATCCCCACAGCTAGCATCCCAGCCGGGACAGGTTCCATCTCGAACACCGTAGGCCGATGCCCCAACAGCGCAAGATCGTGCGCGACCGCCAAACCCGCCGGACCAGAGCCAATAATCGCGACAGCCGCCCCGTCACGTTTACTCAAATCAAAGCCATCCAATAAGTGCCGAAAGGCATGAAGCTCTTCACTACCGCTACAATCGCGTTGTTGGCCATGACCAAATACACGTTTTAGCAATTCGATCGGCTTAAGCGTCTCTTTAGTGAACGACTCTGCCCCGAACCGCTCGGTGACATATCTTTTTAAGGCTCGAATCGAAACGGCGTCATCTACATCACCGCGTCGACAGGCTGCTTCACAAGGCGCACCACACACCCGCCCACAAATGCTCGCCAGCGGATTCGGGCCACGAGCGATTAAGTACGCAGACTCGAAATCACCCTGGGCAATCGCCCGCACATACCCACGAGCGTCAGTGTTCACCGGACAGGCATACTGGCATTTTATCTGCTTTCGCCAGTACTCATCATCCGGAACTTCAACTTGTAGCTTACCCAGCGGCATCATATTCCCTCTACCTATCCATCAGGTTGAACGATTCTTCTTTGCCTTAGCCTTGACCTTCACCTTTTTCTTTGCAGGCGAGGATTTCAATTCCTGCGCTATCTCATACAAAGAAGTTTTCTGAAAAAAACGTTGCTCCGCTTGCATCACACCTTTCCATTTTTTATGCACGCTGCATGGATACTCGTCACTGCAATCCTCATTCCCAAACGGGCATCGCTTACGCCCGAAGCTTTCATATGGCACTAAAATTTCAAAAAGTCTGGTTTTCTTTGCGGGCTGATTCAATCTGAACCCCCCGCGCTTACCTGGCGCAGACGAAAGCACACCAATGCGGACCAAATCTCCGAGAATCTTGGATAGATATTTAGGCGGAATGCCCGCCCCATCCGCGACCTGCCAGCCGGGGATAGGCCATTCATTTTCGTTCCGGGTCAGGTAAATCAACGCCCGGAGGGCATATTCACTCGTTAGCGACAACATCTTTACACCTATATATCTATACTCTTATATACATATAGCTGTTAAAGCGGTTATGTCAAGCGTAAGTATTAGCTAGAAATGAATTTTTCTTAACCTTTTACAGTCAAGGCAGTTACGTACCTGCCGGAGTTGTTAATATAGATTTCTTTATAATTGGCTACGTCGATAGGTTGCAGGATTCAAGCTAATATGGACCGGCGACTCACACTCTCGCAGCAACGCTGGTTGTATCTTGAAGATCATCACCATACCGCCAGCGAGCGAGTCTTGCAGGCGATACGCCCAGCCAATACCCAGCGATGATAGCTTGGTTCCTTAGCGTCGTTCGCAAAATACCTTCAGACTCCCATCGTCGGCAAGATGTAACCACGCTCGACTGCGCAATGTGAATGTTTCCTAGCGCTCGCAGACGACGAGCGAATTCAAAGTCTTCCATAACAGGCCATGCCGGGAATCCGCCTAGCTGATGGAACGTACCCGCCCTCATAAAAATAGCCTGGTCGCCGTAAGGAAGCTGCAACCAGCGAGATCGAAAGTCAACCACTTTTTCTATCAGACGATAAGCCCACTTAGCTGAATCAATCCGCAAATGAAATGCCCCAGCCACCACCCTTGATCGCCGCAATATGCCCTCGACCTCATACTCGAAACCGCTGGGTAAGTGCGTATCAGCGTGCAAAAACAATAACGATGCCCCAGATGCAGCCGTCGCCCCAGCATTTAGTTGGTTACCACGCCCTAGCTCAGAAAAAACTACCTCGGCGCCATACGATTGGGCGATCGCCACCGTATCATCATTACTGTCGCCATCTACCACGACGATTTCTCGAATGCTCGCCTTGGTCAGTCGTTCGAGCGTTTCTGCAAGCACACGGCTCTCGTTGCGAACGGGAATCACGATTGACAAATCTACGTCCAAGTCTCAATCCTCAATGGAAAATCGTGGAACCATCCCTAGTCCACTCAACTACGCCCTACCAAATATGAGCCTAGCTATTTACAGATCGTGCACCTAATAAGCAGCCAAGTCAACGCCCGTTGACGCGATGGCCGTATAAGCCACATCAGCAGCCCTTTAATATTTCGACTTAGCGTACCCTAAGGATATGGGTCCAACGCCACCAATAAATGCTTAGAACCTGCTACCACAATGCATAAATGGGCTAAAATGGTGAGACGGTTTTTTTGTTGCAATAGATCACTCGAAGATGGAATGTAAATAATGATCGTACCGTTGCTTTATATAGGCCGATATGATCGATAATATGATGTGCGATGTAGTGCAGGCATCAGACCAGGAAAGGCCAAAACGAAGGGTTTTATTTTCCACTACCGGCAGGAGCAGTGACGCTTGAAGTCAGGGCACTCGAGAGCGGATTTCCTTGAGCTATTGGAGCCTCTCAAAGACCAATTGTACCGCTATGCGCATAAGGCAATCTGGCAAGTCGACGACGCAGCCGACGCCCTTCAAGACGCAGTGTTGACGGCTTGGAAATCTTTTTCCAAGTATCAGCCAGGAACGAATTTTCGAGCTTGGATATTTCAGATTCTGGTCTACACCATCTACCGATTCAACAAGCAGTCGGTCCGACATCGAGGAGCCTCCCTGGATGACATAGGAGAAGATTTTCAGGTAACGATGGACCAGGAAGAGTCCTGGTCATTCTTGCTCGATCACCCGGATAAACTCCGAGAGCTATTGGATGATCGACTCGTAGCTGCCCTTGAGCAGCTTGGCGAAGACGAACGGCAATGCCTACTGCTTAGATTATTAGAGGATTTTTCTTACAAAGAAATCGCCCGAATGTTGAATATGCCACTCGGAACAGCGATGTCGCATGTATATAGAGCCAGAAAAAAGTTGCGGCAAACATTAGCCACAACAAACCTAGAACAGCGCCGAGCAAAGGAGAAGGCATAATGAAATGCCACGACGCTCAAAAATGGTTCAGCCCGTATTTAGACTCAGAACTTGATCAAACGAAAACCTTTGAGTTGAGCCAGCATTTGCAAAGCTGCACAGCTTGTGCGCATCGCTTTGAAGCAGAGAGATGTGCCGACAAGCTCATGGTAGATTCTCTTTCTCAAGGGTCGATGCCCGATCAATTATGGACACGCATTCAGGACTCGGTAACCCATCCATCTTGGAAACAGCGATGGCTCGCACCCCGAAACCTAGCCTTGGCCGCTTGTCTAGCATTGGCCTTGACCGCGCTTATGATGAACCCTCGTAATGCCGTGCAAGGACATCCTTGGCTGGTATCCGAATTAGCCAACGTCACCGATACAGCCACGACGTTTCCAGTTAACTCCGCGCCGCCCAGCCAAGCGCAACAAGATTTACAAACTCAATTTGGCATTTCACTTGATCGCCTTACCCCCGAGGTCATGCGACCTCACGGCGAGTTCAAACTGGTGTCCGTCACGACGCGACAAGACCAACATGGCCAAACTTACTACGAGGTCCGACTAAATTGTTGCAACCACCCCGTGTTATTAGCCATTTCAGACTCAAAGGCGCCATCATTACCTGCGCCATTGGCTGACATCCCAGTTGGCGCCTTCGGTGCTGGCGTGATCGTAGATGACACTCACTTATCCGCCCGTAAAGCCGGGACTTTTATTGCCGCCGCAGCATCGACACACCGTGTCAACCACCTAGTAGACATGATTGCGTCTACAAACTATTAATAAATGCAACAGAAACGAGCCGCAAGCGTCAGCCTGCGTAGGGCTTAGATACGTGGACGCATAGTTTGAATGTTACATAATATGGAACCGATGACTAAAGAAAGTTCAGCTCGTAGATGATTACGCCCGACCATCGAAACCGGCTCGCTTGGTGCCTTGTCATACCTCTCTTAGGTATATCATTCTGGCTATTATATCGTACCGCCCGCAATCATTCGGCTGACATCATGTTCCAACTGTCACACGGCCAGCACACCCAACCCGCTGATGTGTTCAAGAAATACTATTATGACGGAGATAAACAATATCTCTGGGCCATCGGTCCAAAAGTGCCAGGAGATGACACATCAGAGTGGTTTGATATGACAGGCTCTCCGATTGCACTAGAAAAAATCAACCATGGCTTAGGACGCGACGACATTCCTGCCATAGACAATCCGTTTTTCGTCACACCCGGCGATAATCGCTTATCCACTAAATGGGCTAAGTTCATTAAAAATAGTAGCGACGAACTCCCTGTCATAGGCTACGCACACGGTCGTGTCGCACGTGCGTATCCCATTTTCCTATTAAACGGACACGAGTTGGTCAACGATACTGTCGGCGGAAAACCCGTGACCATTGCCTGGTGACCACTATCTAGCTTGTCCGTCGTGTACGGACGTCAGGTCAATGGCCAAACAACTACTTTTGGCACAACAGGATACACATACAACGATCTATTCTTATTATACGATAGACTCACGCAGTCTGTCTGGTATCCCATGGAAGACGGAGCCATCAACGGCATCGGTGGATCGCAACTAGACCGGCGCATTGCCTTCTTGGAAAAGCCGCCTATCGTTACGCTGGGAGAGTGGCGCAACCTTTACCCCGATACCATGGTATTGTTAGACGATGCGGCTTCAGTGATCGAATGATTTAATGCTAACTACCGCAATGATCGCGATGCACTTTTTCGAGTACGGATACAACTAGCGAGCCGAGATGGTCTCGTGAAAATTTGTCCTGGGCCAGCTTCCGGGCATTCAGGCCCATTTGCGAGAGCCGCTGTTTGTCTTCGCGTAAATAAACGATGGCATCAACGAAAGCCACAGGATCGTCCGGGTTAACAGCCAAACCGCAATCGCGTCCTTGAATCATATCCGCCAGCCAGCCTGGATAATTATTAAGCACTGGCAAGCCGCAAGCGAGATAATCAAAAAACTTGTTCGGAGAAGTACCGTAATAGAACGATGGAAAATTACTCAGGATCATCATGCCCACATCCATTTGCGGTAGTAGCTTCGCTAGCTCTTGCTTAGGCATGGAATCGATCCAACTAATGTAGTCATCCAGTTTTTCTTGTTTCGACCGGGCCATCAGCCGTTTTTTCTGGTTGCCTTGCCCGATGAAAACAAAGCGCACATGATTCAATTCGCGCCGCTTGATTTCAGCGACGGCGTCTAACACCGCATCAAGACCATTGGCTAATCCGTGCGCGCCGGTGAAGACGAGACGAAAATCCTCGGGCGATCCATATCGTGGGTCTAGCGGCTTCATATCAGTCGGTTGGAACAAGTCCAAGTCCGCGCTATTGGGGATGATCGATACCCGTTGCTCGGGAATGCCAGCCCGACAAACCCCCTCCTTGATCCCCGGGGCCAAGGCAATGACATGTTTCGCCGCTCGATATATTTTTCGCTCAAGACGCTTGGCATACCAGATCAGAGCCGGATTCTTTAAAACCCCCATAGCTATTGGTAATTCTGGCCAAAGGTCTCGAACTTCAAACACAAACGGAACGCCGATCATTTTCGCCCCCTTCATGCCAGGAATACCTACGGTCAACGGAGTCGAGGAAGCGAAAACGAGGTCTGCATCGAGTTGGGACACAACGCGCGTCGCGCCACGGGCGAATCTCAAGAAAGAAGCGATCCGCTGTGTAAAAGACATTTCATTGCCATAGGACACCGCGATTTGCTTAATGGAGATACCGTCAACGTCGTAAGCCGCAACCGGATCATTCGACATCTTAGCCTGATGCCCCACGGCATAATTGCCGCAGATCATGGTCACGCGATGTCCCGCTTCGATCAGGCGACGACTCATTTCATAGGATCGCGTCCCCGTCGCCCCCTGCTTAGTCGAAAAATGCTGGTGTATATAGGCTATGTGCATACTACATGTGCTCAAACTGTATTAGAACCACTCTACCCCAGTTAATCGACGCGATCCACGCCCCTGCTCCACTTCGGCCCTGCTTAGGCTGCTTCTGTAAGTTGGCAAGTAAATCTAAATTTCTGGGCAATATCTAACCTAAACGGAAATTGTGGCAAATTTAAAAGGTTTTTATTTCTTAAAAAGCTTGTTTTCTGAGGGCAATCAAGACCCTATAATAAGTGTCGCCTAGGAAACTCAGAGGTTCGTCCAAAAAAGGGCCGACAAATCATCTGGTAACACATAGGGGAAGTGTCATGAACAATCTACGGATATTGGCAAGTGACTAACCACACGACATCAACATGCGCCCGTAATCCACTCTTCATATTCATGGCCTGTTGTACGTGGGTTATCTGTTTGCAGCCCGTTCGAGCACAAAGCACAAGCCCTACATCACTTCAGGTCATCGTTGTTGACGCCAGCCAGATGGTTATTCTCGACGCGAGAGTTGGCCTTCGCTCCCGGGGTGGCCAAACCATAGAACCATTCGAAGTCGCTGGCGGAATGTTTCTGTTCAAATCAATCGAGTCGGGACTAACCGAGTTATTCGTACAGATGCCTGGTGCATCGCTTGCCGAATTCCCTATCTCTCTTCCACCGTCAACGCACAACGCAATAATCGTAACGGTCGAAGAAGGCTCAACGTCTGGCGAAATCGTCGACCCCCAAACTTTTCAAGCCATCGCCGAAACGGGACATCGTCTATCACTTTCTACTGGCACGGCTATTTATACAACTCAGATTGTCGCACCGGATGGTAGCGGCTTAGACAAATCCGCCGTCTCTGGCAACCGAAACGACAACTTAATTGAGTTGAGATTGCCCGATCCTGTGGTCGACACATTTGGGGCATGTTGCGACGACCAAACATTAACATGCGAAGACTGTGTGCTCAGTACAGAGTGCTTCACGAGATTCTCAGCTAATACTACTTGTGATGCGATGACCCCGCCTTGCGGCGCGATCTTCGGCGCCTGTTGCTCGAACCAAGGTGGCACGTGCATGCAAGACACGCCCGTGGCATGCGCTAACTCTGGCGGAATTTACGCCGGCGATTTCACTACCTGCTCTGCTGGTGCCTGCGCGTGTATACTCGTCTGCCCTAACGGCGCGACAACAGAATCCGAACCAATCTGCCACGATGATTATGAGGACACGATCAATACAGGCTGCAACGATAGTTTCAATGTTCCCACGTTACCTATAGCCCTTAACGGCACGCAGTGCGGAACATCGGGGACATTTCTAGCTTCGATTGCATGCTTGATTGATACCGACTGCCCGCAAGGTCGATGCGTCGATGGCTTATGCACCGACGCATTCATAACCCAACGCGACACCGACTGGTATGCGTTTACATTAACCGTAGACACGCAATTTTCGGTGCAACTAGAGGCGGAGTTCCCCATAGAAATGTTCGTCTTCGATGCGGCTTCTGGCTGCGATACATTGTCAACGGCCTTCGATCCCATCTCCGCACCTTCGTGCGGATTAGTAGAACGAAGTGGCTGCCTGCCAGCCGGTGAATACTATATCGCCGTTGCCCCGCTGGAATTTTCAGGGGTACGCTGCGGTAGCGATTACATACTCACGACATCCGCTTCGCCATGCGCGACAGGGGCATGTTGCACGCGCGATAGCCTATGCCTGGATGATGTCAACGAATTATCCTGCGCCACATCCCTAGGCCTGTGGCAAGGCGCAGCGACAACATGCATGGCTGCAATTTGTCCATCAACACCCAGCAATGACACCTGCAACTTGGCTGAAGCGCTCAGTCCTGGCGACCGAGTCTCAGGCAACAACTTCGCGGCATCGAACGACAACGCACCAACCTGCGACGTAGACTCTCCCGGCTCAGGCGTGTGGTATTCCGTCGTTGGCACTGGCAACACGATTTCAATTTCAACCTGCAACCCAGGCACAGACTTTGATACCTCGCTACAAGTTTTCTGCGACTGCGGTCCTGCAGGATGCGTGGTAGGGAACGATGACGCCCCTAATAACACATGCGATTTTGGCAGCGTGAATATCAAAGCGGCAACCTCATTTTGTACCATCGCTGGCCACATGTATTTCATCCATGTGGGTGGATTCATCGACGGCAACGGCGTAGCAGCCACGGGAAATTTTGAATTAACAATCACTGACGATGCTACGGCTTGCAGTAGCGCCAAGCCCTGCAGCGGCGCTTGTTGCGCCGGCGTAAGTTGCCTTGGCGACATGAGCGATGCTGATTGCCAAATAAACAACGGCACTTGGTTTCGCGGCGTTAGTTGTAGCCAATTCACCTGCCCAGGCCCGCTGCCTGATACTTGCATCAACGCAACTATGATTTCTACGCTGCCATCTAACATCACATTTAACAATAACACCGCACTAGCTGATGGGCTTAGCGGCAGTTGCGACAAGTTTTTTCCCACTTCGTCCGGTCTGATGCAAAATGACGTTTGGTTTACTTGGCAAGCGGCGCAATCATGCACGGCTTTAGCCAAGGCGACTTCGATTAATGGCGATTACGATCCGATTGTCGTCGTGCGTGACGCTTGTATCGCGGGCCAAGAAATTGCCTGTCGCGATAGCGGCGATGTCGGCCAACCTGAAACGGCCGCGTGGTCAGCGCTGGCAGGTACGACATATTACATTCAGATCGGCGATACTGGCGACTTCGCTGGCGGCGGACTAACGCGATTCACGCTAGATTGCACTAACGCGACTGGCGCCTGTTGTTTTAGCGATGGCACCTGCTCGATTATCAGTCTAGCGGCTTGCCAATCTTCTTTGGGACAATACCAAGGCGACGGCTCATCTTGTCAGCCAAACACTTGCCCATCGCCGCCACCAAACGACAACTGCATCGACGCCATCGGCTCATTGTCGATTCCATCAGATACGATTGGGGCCAACGATTTAGCAAGCGACGACGGCCCGGACTGCATCGACGGTGCCGGCGCGTTACCTGTTAGCGTATGGTACACTGTCGAGGGAACCGGTGACACAATCAATGCATCCATTTGCGACATCGAAGGCAGTAACGACGACACATCCCTCGTTGTCTTTTGCCGCGACTGCGCCAATCCAATATGCGTAGCCTCAAACGAAGACGGATGCGGCAGCGGTGCAGGATTTCGCTCGACAGCTACATGGTGTTCAACCGCCGGAACCACGTATTGGATTGGCGTTGGTAGCCGATTCGGGGTTGTTGGTGATTTCATACTATCCATGTCGAGTGACGGCGTAGCTTGCAACGGCGCTGTCGACTGCGCAGCGCCGCTGACATATTGCGAATCTCGCGCCCAATCATCCGCTGACACCCTATGCGAGGAAGTTGTTTTCAACGACTTAACCAATAACACGGCTAATACCTGCGCCGCGTACTCCGATTTCACTGACCTATCAGCCACGCTTACGCTTGGCTCACAGCATGAACTTCGCATCACGGCTTCGTCTTGTAACGCTTGTCAGGATAAGTGGGTCAAAGCTTTTATTGACTGGAATCAAGATATGGACTTTGACGATGCTGGCGAACAGATACTTTCGTCGGATCGAATATCCATGCCATGCCCAGAAACTTATGCCCGTATGGTAACCGTCCCCAATGACGCGACGCTTGGCCTTTCTCGCTTGCGTGTCGTAGTAAATGAAAACGGCAACGATGCCTCTACTCAGGCCTGCGGGGTTTACGGATGGGGCGAAACGGAAGACTACGCGGTGTTAGTTAAACAAGCCTCGCCAATTAGCCTGCCAGGCGGGCCTTGGGACGACAACGATGTGGACGGTATTCCAAATTTTTGTGACAACTGCAATGACAACGCCAACGAAGATCAAGCGGATGCCGATGTGGATGGCTTCGGAGATGTTTGTGACAACTGCCCTACGCTATCAAACGATACACAGGATGATACAGATAACGATAGCGTCGGCGACCTGTGTGACAATTGCCCGATAGCCAACAATACGTCACAAGTTGATTTTGATAATGACGACGTCGGCGATGCTTGCGACAATTGCATCTTTAGAAGTAATCCGATGCAAACCGACGCTGACAATGACGGCGTGGGTGACGCCTGCGACAATTGCCCAGACGATTACAATCCCGATCAACTAGACAGCGACAACGACGGCGTAGCTGATGCCTGCGACGGATGCCCCGCTGACACAGCCAAGACCAGCCCGGGGTTGTGCGGCTGCGGCGTAAGCGATTTCGGCGATTCGGATTGGGACGGCGTACCAGACTGCGTGGATCGATGCCCCGGCGGTGATGATGCAATCTTCGGCGATTGCGACATCGCGATTCCAGCAGTTTCACAATGGGGCTTGCTCATACTCACGCTTACGTTGTTGGTACTCGCTAAGATCATGATGTCTGGCAGGTATCGCCTTAAAGAGGCCTGACCTTCGACTGTCATCATTAGGCACTCGCTTTTTGACCCAGCGAAGCCGACATGGCCCGAACCGTATCCTCAATGCGTTCATCAAACTCGTGACGACCGCGTGCTATAAGCTGCCGTAATGCGGCGACCGCTTCCGGATCAAACTGCGACTTGGCCAGCCGATGCAACTCCTCCATCGCTTCGTTGATCGAACATCGCTCACGATATACGCGATCGGTCGTCATCGCATCAAAGGCGTCAGCCACGAGGAGTATACGTGAACCAATAGGAATCTCATCGCCAGCCAATCCCACCGGATTGCCCGAACCATCATAATATTCTCGCTGATGTCGAATGATTTGCACTTCCGCGCCAAGAATTCGCAGATGCTCGATCATACGTGTACCGATGATCGGCGCTTGATCCAACACCATGCGCTCTAAATGTGTGAGTGCATCCGGCTTGAATAAGATATGATCCGAAACACCAATCTTGCCAATATCATGAAGCAATGCCGCATTATACACGCTTTGGATCAGCGCCTGACTACAACCTAAATGTTCGGCTATTTGTCGGGCGTAAACTGCAACATTTTTCGCGTGAATAGCCGTTCGTGGGTCTTTCTCTTTTAGGGCTTGCCACAGTGCCGAAACACACTGTGAATATACATCTTGCGAACGGACACTAAGAGATTGCACGCGCCGCCGTAACCATTCTACTTCATTTGTCTCGTTCGCATAAACAAGCTCTTGGGTATTCTCCACGTCAGTCGCACACACCGAACGATTTCTTCCACTGCGCTTGGCGATGTATAACATGCGATCAGCTAGGTCCACGAGGTCTGCAGCCGAGGATACGCGTGAGTCGTCGGCATCAGAAACGCCAAATGAAGCAGTGACTGCATAATGACATAGTTCGTCAACTTCCAGGTTTTCTCCCAAAGATTCTCGGATGCGCTCAGCGACCACGCGTGCATCAGCGCATGTCGCTTCGGGGAGTATAATAGCAAACTCCTCTCCGCCGAACCGCGAAACAATGTCAATCTCACGCACACAGCGTCGCAACACCTGCGACACTTCAATCAACGCCCGATTGCCAGCCAAATGACCAAACGTATCATTGACCGCCTTAAAATGGTCGAGGTCCACCATAATCATAGCTACGGAATGCCCGAATCGCCGCGACCTCAACATTTCACTATCGAGCAATCGATTGAAATGGTCGTGATTGTATAAACCGGTCAATCCGTCGGTAATCGCAGCTTGAGAAAGTCGATGGTGCATCCGCCACATACGAATGCCCACACGAACACGAGCCACGAGTTCGTGGATACAACCGGTTTGATCAAAGAAATCGTCTGCTCCAGCATTGAGCAATCGCGTGGATAAGCCCTTGTTGGCCTGCGTACTTTTCACAATGACATAGGTTGACGAAAAAGCCGCTTCGCCGTGAATGTGTGCACACAGATCAGCCCCATCTGCCTCACGAAACTCATGCCCACATAACACTACCTTCGGACGATATCGCCGCAGAGATTCAATCCCTGAAGCGATATCATTCGCGCAGGCTACGCGCAGACCCGCACGATCTAATACGTAGGCATACAGCGCTCGTTGGTCCTTATCTTCCTCGACCACGAGTACATCAATGTTATCTTGTTCGTCCAAAAAATTCCCTAATCCCATGTGCACTCCCCCCACCGACTGAGCAGTGGCATTATAATGCACATCATCCAATTCCCTCAGATTGCATGTTCGCATTCAACTAAATTCTACATTATGACATGGCGTAATTAGCAGCTTAGGTATACGAATCGGACCTACTTTTTGTATGGATAACAGGGCGCGAATTTCGGACGTCATCTTGCATGAACATGTGCAAGGAATAGCGACACTGGCTAAATAATAGATGCGGAGGCACTCGATAGGTGGCTACGGGACGAAATAGCTTTTCGCCGTCTTATTAAGGTCTAAACAAAACGAACCTACTAACAGCATCGATCGACCTGAGGCTGGCCGCGAATCGTCTACTTTAATTCGACGTCCCAATAAGCGATGTCTAAGAACTGCTTCCAGGAGGCATACCGCTCGTCCGTGAGCTTAATCTGCAACATCGGATTACGCCTCGGTTTGACGGGTACGCGGATAAGACGAATATGAGCTTGCGCAGGTGTGCGTCCGCCTTTACGAACGTTACATCGAATGCACGCACACACGATATTGTCCCACGTACTACGCCCGCCTTGTGAACGGGGAATGACGTGATCAAAACTCAATTCCGTCGTGACAAACTTTTTACCGCAATACTGGCAGGTATTCGCATCTCTTGCGAAAATGTTTCGGCGATTGAACTTCACTTCTAGTTTCGGCAATTTTGAAAATGTCAGCACCCGCACGATACGCGGCACAGCCAAGTCGAATCGCACGGTTTTCACCCATTCGTGCCCCTGCTCATCCAGCTGTCGATGCATAGCACTAACCTCAGCCCAGTCCTTAAAATCATAGGAAAGGTATTGACCGTTCTCAACGTGAACGACTTCAGCTACGGGTTTACGTTGCTTATCCTGTTTGAAAAGAAGGGCGAATGCACGCCGAGCGCTAACCACACGAAGGGCCATGTAATGCGCATTGAGCAACAAGACATTGCTATCAAGACAAGATCGACCTAGGTTTGCGGGCGCTACAGCGAAGACATTACCTCCTCGATTTTCCGGCTCATACGCTGGGCGATTTGATCTCTACAAAGCCAAGGCGCATGAGGACTCTACCTCGATTCTAGCAGGCCTTGCCCCTTTTCTCAATAAAAATCCGGCACTTACGCATATGTTAGGCAGTCTTGGCCTTTATCGACTTGACCAACTCACGGTATAAACACTATCGTAGACTCCTAATGGCCGTTAGAAACGATCGAAAACCACATTTAGTCACAGGTGGCACGGGCCTACTTGGTAGCCATATCGTCGAGCAACTACGGCGTAAAGGACTGCCTGTGCGCGTGCTATGCAGGCCAGGTAGTGATACTTCTTTTCTTCAATCGGTCGGAGCTAGCGTCGTCGAGGGCGACATAACAAACGCGTCATCACTGCGACATGCCTGCCAGGACGTCGACACCGTTTTTCACGCCGCAGCTAGGGTTGGCGATTGGGGGCCTTGGTCCGAATTCGTCATGATTTCCATCGACGGCACGCAGCATCTTCTCGAAGCCGCAGCCGGTGCCCAAGTGCGACGATTCATTCACATTAGCTCCATCAGCGCATATGGCCACGTGAACGGACGAGGATTAGTGCTCGACGAGAAAGCCCCGCTCGGTGTAAATCTATCTCGTTGGAGCTATTACAGTAGAGCAAAAGTCGCGGCTGAGCATTTGGTTTGGCAAATGCACAAAGCCGTACAATTACCCGTCACGGTGATTCGACCAAGCTGGCTATATGGACCTCGCGACCGAGCGTCGATGGCTCGACTTTGCGAGTCCATAAGAAAACGCAAACTAAAGCTCATTGGCAACGGTGAGAATCGGCTGAATTTGGTTCATGCCGCAAACGTAGCGGAAGCAGCCATCATGGCTGCCCAATGCGATAAAGCCAATGGTCAGGCTTACAACGTTTGCCACGACGGTAGCATCTCCCAACGTGAATACTTCAATCGAATCGCCGCTCAACTGGGAGAGCCGGAGGTCACCGCAAGCATCCCATATGGTCTAGCGAAATCGCTCGCCTTTGTCCTGGAGTGTATTGGCCATCTCACTAAGTCCAAGAAGGCGCCACTGGTTACCCGATACGCACTATGGCTAATGGGCAGACAATGCTTCTTCGAATGTGAGAAAATAAAGAATCAGCTCGGATGGCAACCCACCATTGGCTACGAACAAGGCATCGCCGACGCCGTCGAAGACTATCTCACCTGCGGCGGGCCTCGCTCTAAAGGCAAGTCTGCCATTCAACCTGCGTCACAAACCCCCAGCAAAGAAACCGTGTAGCCCTCGCCTACAATGGGCCATCCTAAGGCACCAGGGACAAAACTTTGACTATATTCTCATGAATCGGGCGAAAACCCGTATGCTTCCTCGCTACCGGCTTGGCTTTACGGCGTTTTTTCTGATCCAACTACACCCCGATCGTCGATACCAGCCATAAGTTTCGGCTTTTTGAGCGCACAGCTATCAAGTGTAGCGGCCATATGTCAGCTAAGTCTGGGAGAGATTCTGCCAGTCACTGCAATTGAATACGCCCCCGCGCTAGCCATGGTCCTCGCACTCTCAGCGGTGCGACTTACAACGGAGACTCCGATATGTCTCGACGTCGTCGAAAAAACAAGAACGGGCTTGCCGGCAAAGAACGAAATGTTTACAAGCAGCGGCGCGAAGTGGCTGCGCAAACCCAACGATCGGTCGAGGAATTCCACTTCGATTTCGATGAGAAGCCTGACGTTTCTCTTGGAGTGCCAATTCGCTTTCGTAATGATTTTCTCCCCTCAGCCGAGCCTGATGTTGCGACGACAACCCGGCCTCAAACTTCGTCCGACGATAATCAATTGACTTTTCCAGTATCAGAAACTGTACCGGCTGTGATGCGCATCGTGAAAGATGACGATCAAAGACCTGCTCAGACGACCACAAGTCGACGGCAAGTCATCCAACGCAATCTCAGCAGCTTAAAGGCTAAGTCTGCAGATAGGCCTAGCACATTCACCTGGCGCGGGTACTTACAGGGTTGTGCGTGGGGCGGCGCAGTCGCAGCTATGATTTTAGTAGCCTTGCGAATCGCAAGTTAGCACCAATCCGCGAACAGCAGAATACTGATATCGCTATAGACGAGCAATTCCGCTTTGAGTTTGTCAGGCTAGGTCTTGATCTAAGCTAGATGTTTTGAAGACGCTGCTCTTTATCGTGGGTCTGCAAGGCGTCGATAAGCTGGTCTAGTTCGCCTTGAATCACTTTATCCAACGAGTGCAGGTCTAACCGAATGCGATGATCGGTCAGGCGATTCTGAGGGAAGTTGTAGGTACGAATCCGTTGCGAACGGTCTCCACTGCCTACCATTGTTTTTCGAGCGGCGGACCTTTCGTCATCACCAATTTTTTGAAAATGATCGAATAGTCGTGTCTTCATTATGCGACGCGCTTTAGATCGGTTTTTATGCTGGCTTTTATCATCCCGCATCGAGACCGTAATGCCCGTCTCCTTATGTTGCAGTTTGATAGCGGAGGAAACTTTGTTGACGTTTTGCCCGCCAGGCCCTCCCGCCCGCGAGACAAACTCTTCAACATCTTTGTCCCAGTCGACGGTAATGTTGATCTCTTCCGGCTCAGGCAGCACGGCCACCGTCGCAGCGGACGTATGAATGCGACCCTGCGTTTCGGTATCAGGCACGCGCTGGACGCGATGCCCCCCGCTTTCATAGCCTAGGTAGCGGTATACTTCCTCACCTTTGATACTCAACACAATATCCTTGAATCCGCCCACATCGGAGCCGCTAATGTCTAGCACTTCGATCGTGTACTTTTTCTTTTCGCAATACCGCTGATACATTTGGAATAAATCGCGGGCAAATAGCGCGGCTTCATCGCCACCTGTACCTGCTCGAATTTCCATGATGATCGAATTGATAGCCGCATCGTCGTCAGTGACAATCAGGCTCTTTAGCGTTTCAAGCAATTCATCGTATTTCGAGGATAATTCATCGGCCTCCATCGAAGCCATTTCGCGAAGATCGTCATCCTGCGATTTATCCAGCGTGATGGCCTGAGCATCTGTCAGTTCGTCACGTATTTTACTTAGCTGCCTGTAAGGATCGACCAACCGACGAAGCCGCCCCAGTTCCTTAGTAATGCTCACAAGCTTGATGGGATCTGCCGAGACTTCCGGGTCGCAGAGTTGTTCGTTTAGACCATCAGATCGTGAGGATAATTCCTCTAACCGCGTGAGCAGCCTCTCATCAACTTCTACAGCCATAGCAAGAAATCCCAGGAATGAATTTAACTACCGACAGTGACAGCACGAAATAAAACTAGATTGTCCAGGCGAGGCATCGATAAAAAAACACGCGCATCCCCACCATGTGTGCGATTGCGCGTGCATGAAAATCGTTCGGTCTTGTCTAGCCGAGGGTATATCTCTTGCCCTTCGTAACCTTCTTCTTTTCGGGCTTCTTGAAATATTCGCCGCCAAATTTTTTCGTAAAACGATCCACACGGCCAAGCGAGTCAACCATTTTCTGCGTACCCGTATAGAACGGGTGACAGCTCGAGCAAATCTCGACTTTGATTTCCGACACCGTGCTGCGTGTCTCGTAGGTTGAGCCACAACCACACTTGACAACACACTTTTCGTATTTCGGATGTATTTCTTTCTTCATTTTTCTCAACCAATCTGGACAGTGACCAATATCACACGAGCATCTCAGTATATGCAACCCATGACACTTTTCAAGTGGGTCAGTCAAACTACCTGCCCGACGGCCAAGATCACTCCAAATAAAGCCTACTGCTTCCGCAGCCACCAGCACAGCGATAATATGGTGAATAGGATATCCGCATGCTCCGCCCTACGGGAGCAATGATCAGCCAAAAGACGCTCTACGGCGTCAAAATTGAGTACCTGGCACGATTCAACCGTCGGTCGATCCACGACATCTCGGAATAACCCGTATAACGGTCCACGCAACATCTCGCCTACGGGTACTTCAAAACCCTGTTTCGGGCGATCTAGGGCGATATCTGGCACCAAACCACGATATGCGTCTACCAATACACGTTTGCGTCGTCCGCGATCGATTTTCCACTGACTAGGCATCCCCCAGGCTAAGCTTACGACTTGAGGGTCGAGAAAAGGTACTCGGACCTCCAGTGAATGCATCATGCTGGCTGCGTCCACTTTATGAAGCATATCAGCCGGTAACCCGTGTTGTAGATCAAATGCGAGAATGCAATTCATGGGATCGTCAGCCCCATAACCTGCGGTTATGGTATTGGCTAGTTCGACAGTGGCGTCATCCAATCCGCCGTCATCACACGCCTTAATCAGCGATTGGCTAACATCCTCTGAAATAATTCGTGACCAGGCGATGTGCCTAATCAGTGGGTCGGGCGAATTGGCTCGTAGGAGCTTGCGCAATTGGCGTACGCGGTTGCCAATGGCACCGCCTCTACTGGACGCCAAGCGATGCGCTAGAGGTTCAATCAATCGACTACGCAACCATGCGGGCATGCGCTGGTAGGCCTGCCACGCATCATGTGCCGCATAACGCCAATATCCAGCGAACAATTCATCTGCACCATCGCCACTGAGCGCGACTTTTACGTGCTGACGGGCGAAGGCGGACAGCAAGCTCGTTGGGATAATTGAACTATCACCGAAAGGCTCAGACAAGTGATCGAGAATCTTTGGCACCGCTTCGATCACATCGAATTCACTAAGCATCAGCTCGTGATGTTGCGTATTCAGACTTGCAGCGACAGATCGCGCGTAACTCGATTCATCGAAACTACCGTGTGCCGAATAACCAATTGAAAACGTGTCGATGGGCCTGCCCATGCATCGCTGTAAATGATAGGCAAGGATGGTTGAATCTGTGCCACCAGAGAGAAATGCGCCGATGGGTACATCCGACATCCGGCGGGCAGTAACCGCATTATCTAACGCGCTCCGCAGTTGAAACTGCGCTTCCGTATAAGACGCTGGCGTGGGCGAAATAACACTGTTGGGATCGTAGTATCGTCGAACCCCTATAACGCCGCCCTTTTCAAATTCTAGGACATGCGCAGGGGCTAAGCGACACACCTGACGATATATGGTACTTGGATGCGCGATATAACCGAATCGCAACAATTGCCGCACTGCAGCCGTGTCGATGTCACCGTTGGTCGTGTCTAATGCGCTATACGCTTCTAGCTCGCTGGCGAACCGTAATCCATCACTGCGAGAACTATAAAACAATGGTTTAATTCCAAACCGATCGCGCGACAAAAAACCGCGCTCAATATGCGAGTCATAAAACGCAAGCGACCACATGCCGTTGAATCGTGCCATTGCATCGACACCCCATTTCATGCAGGCTATAAGCACAACTTCCGTATCGCCACAGGTGCGGAAGGTTTGGCCTAATGCTTCCAATTCGCGTCGAATAGACTCAAAATTGTATATTTCCCCATTAAATACGAGGTGAAACCTACCGGACGTGTCGTGCATAGGTTGGCTAGCATCATGCGCGGGGTCTAGTATCGCCAAGCGCACGGCCCCCAACCCGACGGACTTATCCACCCACTGATTAGTTTGGTCAGGCCCACGATGTCGCATGAGCGCGCACGATCGCTGCAAAGGTTCCACAGCGATGGGTGCGTGATCGAATTGTACGATGCCGCATATTCCGCACATCGAAATATACTTACGATCCGCCGTCTTTAGCGGGTACTAGTGAGGGGAGCGCACTGCGCGCAATCAATTCGCCGCGCACCCATTCATCACGTGGGTCAATTTGGAATGCCCGCTGCAGGTGGAATATCGCTGCTTTGTCCCGGCCATGCCTGATTAGAAATTTGGCGAAAGCGCTATGGGCTTCCGAAGAGTTTCCGTCGATAGCCACCGCCTGTTTATATCGAAGCAAGGCCTCATCAATTTGGCCTCGCTCTTCCAACTCTTTGGCTAGAAATATATATTGCGTCGCAGATGGGCCAACGAATCGGGCGGCCCATTCAGCTTGATCAAGCGCCTGATCGAATTGCCCCTTTAGTTTCAACACAGTGTTAAGTCCCTCAAGCGAGGGTTGATGACCCGGAAATGACCGAATCGCTCTTCGATAGTATTCAATAGCTGCATCAATTTCACGCAACGCGACCGCTCTTTGGGCCCGCTCAAAATTTTCCTTAGCCAAAATTTCGCTGCATACGGCTAAATCGTGTAGATTTTGCACATGATCTGGTCGTCGCCGGTCAGCTTGCTCGAAGAGCATCCGAGCTTCGCCGTAATTACCTGCGATCATAAATCTCTGCCCTTCATGTCGAAGATTTCGGTAAGTGGGACCACACCCGACACAAGCTAGGGCGCATACGAGTGCCCCCAATGCCATCCAGGTTGAAGTATGGCGCTCGAAGTTATGCTTGCGCGTGTCCGCTCGATTGTTATTGAAATATGTTCTCATTATCTGCCCCTTATGATCCATCGACGTCAATGCGTCAAATTTCTGAAATTATCACACGGCCCGGGCGAGACTTTGACGGATACCCTCAGCCGAGTAGCCTTTGAGCAGAGGAATCCAATGCCCAATCGATTCGTTATTCTACATCACAGCGTCGCCGGAAGCGAGCATTGGGATCTCATGCTGGAGCACGATGACGTGCTGCTAACCTGGCAGCTAGCCGCTGAACCTGTGAACGTATCCAGTCTTCCCATTATGGCAAGGCGAATTGAAGACCACCGAAAAGCGTATCTGGACTATCAAGGCGCGATCAGTGGAGGCCGTGGCCATGTTAGCCGTGTTGATGCAGGTACCATGCATCTTAAAGAATTCACAGCTAGGAGGTTTTTAATAAGACTAGATGGCCTCAGGCTTGTTGGTGAATTTATACTCTCGCAGGAGAGCGGTGCGGATTGGATATTTGATCGAGTGATCAAACAGATGCCGGAATTATTCTGATTCAATCAGTGGTATTGCTGAAGATTTGGTTGCAGCGCGGCAGGCCACGCCACTCGCTCAATCATGTAGAAACCGCGTCACAGTCACGATCTTCTATGTCGTCGATGACTTTGCGAATAGACGCAACTAACGATTTCCCGACTACTGGGAACAAGAGCGTAGCCTAATCTTGACATAAGGCTTCTCTTTGCAGCCAAGGTTGAAAGTCGAAAATCATGTGAATCAATCACCACACATTAGCATGAGGATCGCTTGCTCGGATCGCTTCCAACTATTTCTATTTTCCATGTCGCAAATCCAAGTAGCGATTCACGTAGACAAATCGCCGTAGCAGCCTAAAGCTGAGTAACTGACATGCCTCTTCCTCAAGAAAATCCGAATCGATAGACCCATTCGCGGTGGAGATCTTTTTTCATCTGCGGTTAATGTAGACAGGCTCGTGTCACTATTCTAAAATTTTCCACCTGACCATGAACTCTGGCGGCGATAACAACTTATGACGCCAAGCGATCTTGGAATAATCGCAATCTACTAACTCTGCTCAACAATTTGATGCGCTGCCGATTAATATGCCAGCGCATATATTCTGGCGGTATACCAAATCAACACGGCCCCACCTCTTCGCATCGGGAGCATGATCGCTCGGCTTGAGGTAGAAAGGCTGATGACCTGACATATGAGGACGAAACCCGTGAATTGCAGTTAACCCCCTGCGTATGCCGCTTAAAAATGGCATGGCGTAATCTCCAGCATAGCATGTCGTAAGGTCGACCTCATTCTCGAAAATGAAACGCCTGCCCATCGACTGTAAATAGACCATGGCGTTACAGTGAGCAGCTGTCGAAGTCGATAAAGAGGTGTACAAATTTTCAGTACTTTCGCACGAATGTAGTGCTGGCCTGTCGTGCGGGTCTTTTTATTTGGTCATGGTTGGGCATTTGCCAATGAATTTACATTTGCCCAAGCTTTAATGATGGGGCTTTGATATTATGGATGTGCGATTAATAAACCCTATTATCTCCTCGATCTGCAATACGCTGGAAACCATGTGTGCCACTAAGGTGACCATCGGAAAGCCTAGACTAATAGGTACTAATGATGGCAGCACAGATGTGTCCGGTGTCATCGAATTTTCCGGCGATGCTGCTGGCAGCTTAGTGTTGCATTTCACTTTTGATGTGGCGTCAGCTATCGCGAGCAAATTCGCAGGTTGCGAAATCACCACTGAACACGAAGACTTTTCTGACGCCATCGGCGAATTGGCAAACATGGTGGCCGGTGCGGCTAAATCGCAGTTCGAAGGTTTGAACGTATCTAAATCACTACCTAACGTCGTAGTGGGAAAAGATCACAACGTATCTTGCTCGAAGGGTGAGAAGCGAGTGTTTATTCCCTGCGATACAGATTCGGGAAGTTTTCTAGTTGAGGTAGGGATGGAAATTTTAAGAGCATCTGAATCAAAACAAACGGTTGGAGCTGTAGGAGCATAAACGATGAAAATCATGTTAGTTGATGATTCCAGAACTATTCGTAACATTCAAAAAAATGTATTAAAGCAGCTGGGCTACGAAGATATCGTGGAAGCCGAGGACGGCGTCATCGCGCTAACCAAGTTCGCTGAAACGTCACCCGATCTTTGCCTCGTCGACTGGAACATGCCAAAAATGGATGGCATCACACTCATCAGAAAGATTCGTGAAACCAACAAGACTGTACCGCTTATTATGTGTACCACAGAGTCGGAAAAAACACGCGTCCTCGAAGCTATCAAGGCCAGCGTAAACAATTACATCGTCAAGCCATTTACAGTAGAATCGCTGGGAGAGAAAATCAATCAAACCCTATCCAAAGCTGGGGCCAGTGCATAATTCAATGTGTAACAGCAGGCAACAATAATTCAAGCCTCGCTTATGGGAATTTCATCGGGTATGTGCGGGTTGAATAGGGCTAATCGCGCTTAGTATCAGCCGGAGTCGGAATGACCAAACCCGTGGCCGCATCGATATTGACGGGCGCGTCGTCCAATCGCATTTTCATCACTCGACCAACTTTGAATTTAACCGTTCGTTTTGGGGGCACGGGAACCTTGGCCATGGTCTTGGGGTTCTGGGCTAGTCGGGCCGCACGAATTCGACTTTCAAAAACACCAAAATCTCTGAATTCCAGGCGATTACCCTGGCTCAATTCTTCGACGATAGCATCCAAAAATGATTGAAGGATGCGTTTTACCTGGACACGTTTGCACTGTTCTTTGTCAGCGATGCGATCAATAAGCTCTTTTTTTGTAATCGTTGCCATGTGTTGCTCGATTCTCGCTATCGCGCATTTTTCAACAAAGTTGCGCGGCGAAATCAAATCAACACACTTCGCCACATCCGGTAAATATTACGCGTTGCTAGCTACTAAATTTACCGGCCCAAAATATCCCAAATCGTCACAAGTCATAGTAGCGTAAAGACTTCTGACAATCAAGGCTCCTGTGAATCCTTAGCGTTTAAGTATTTTCTTGATAGCTAGAATGATGTTTTCAGCAGCGTCGATTGGCAATATTAAAGCCCTACTTATCGAATTTGCCTGCCGGTACGTGTTGAATAGAAGCGTCGCCTATATGCATCGCTACGTCCAAAGGTGCGGCTGTCACGATCGATTATCGTTTCACGATAATCAACGGTCTCGCCAATAGCTTGGTATGCGGAGGTGGCTGGCCAATCTGCTCGTCCGACGAACTGAGGCGACAGATTGACGTAGTCTGGATTGAAAATGACGTTCTCCTGAGCGTTATTATCGGCGTGTTGGGAGGTGTATTTCATGGATGATTTTACGTCGCATCCGGTTCCGATGTATAGCACCATGCTGCATAGTATATATAGCCAACGCTTAGATATAGAATTTTTCCCTTCCATACCTGCGTTGTTGCAATGGCCGGTCCGTGATTAAGAATTAGTACCAACATGCTAGACAGTCCGAAAATGCCATCGGTAGCTACCGAAACAAGCCCACTTGATTGGAGTATTATTTATTTGCCACATTGTGCGGGTCGTAGCGATTATAAGGATATTCTTAAAAATCCCTCTTATCGTTGAGCAGGCGTTCATTTAGCCAGACTAGCGCAGCGACAGAAAAATTTGGTGATCGCTAAGTTCTGTGTTGTGATCTGTTGGACGTCTAGATAAAATGGCAGAAAGACTATTCGCGTGAATGATGCCATTTGCTCGCGCGGGGGCCAATCAATGCACATGCGGCAACGACATCTGATTTTCTTCCCGGCACGTAAGGCTCGGACGAATTATATCAATCTACTTATGGTTGCTGTGGCATTAGTTGCTATCGCGCCAGCAGATGGTCAAGAGCTAACGCCCGGACTGCCTAATCAGACCATGGTCTCGCACGGCGAATCTGCGTTAGACCTAGTCAATAAGGTTCGTGATACGCAGACTAATCAAGCACCTGCCCAACCGGGCAATCCGGTGTTGGCGATTAACCATCACCCCAAACGGATTCTGGTTCGCTTCGCACAGGACTGTGACAGCCCGCAACAACAAGAAATTCACGACACAATTGGCTGCGTCAAAAAAATTCGCAACTACCGTGCATGTCCTGGGCTATCCCTCGTCGAAGTTGATATCCCTGACTACGAACACGCGCTTTCATCTTATAAACAACATCCCAATGTCAACTATGCCGAAGCGGACATCCTCGTTCAACTCAACGCAGTACCAAACGATCCGCTCCTCAACCAACTTTGGGGTATGCAAAATACTGGACAAACCATCAACGGAGTAATAGGCCTATTCGGTGCGGATATTGGGGCCGCGTACGGTTGGGGCCAATGGACGGGTGATCCGAATTACCGTATCGCGGTGATAGACTCAGGCATCGATTTCTCACATGTTGATTTAGCCGCCAATCTGTGGACCAATCCCGATGAAATACCTAACAACGGAATCGATGATGACGAAAATGGTTACGTAGATGACATTCATGGATACGATGTCGTTAGCGAAGACGGTGATCCATTCGATGATAATGGGCATGGCACGCACGTTGCCGGCTCGATCGGTGCGGTTGGTAACAACCAAATCGGTGTGACCGGCCTTAATTGGCACTGTCAACTCGTTGCGGTCAAAGCATTTGGCAGTGACGGGCGGGGTTTCGTGTCTGACGTGATCGAAGCCTTGGAATATGTAATTGCTAATGACATAAATCTATCAAACAACAGTTATGGATTCGATACACATTCGCAGGCACTGGCAGATACCATTGCTTCTAGCCAACTCATCGATCACCTATTTGTCGCCGCAGCCGGTAATGCAGTGGCGCGAAATATTGACAACTTCCCAGTTTATCCCGCCTCCTATGACTTAGACAACATCCTTGTCGCCACGGCTACCGATAGTCGCGACGTATTATCAATCATTTCTAATATTGGATCGCGCAGTGTCGATGTTGGCGCACCAGGCCAAGAAATTCTAAGCACGTTCCCAGGAAACAGTTATGCCTTTCTGACTGGCACGTCGATGGCCTGTGCTTATGCCACGGGCGTTGCAGCCTTGTTGCGCAGCCGGGAACCCGCCATGGATGCGTTAGGCGTCAAGCAACAAATAATTTCTACTACACGCCATATTATATCGCTGGAGGGGCGCAGCGTATCCGGCGGCATTATCGATATGTCGGCCGCTCTTGGTGATTGCGATCGCAATACACTTTTTGATCGCGACGAAATTCTGGCAGGCGCGGCAGATTGCAACCTAAATAACAGGCTAGACATATGCGAGCCTGACTGCGACCAAAACGGCTTGATCGATGCTTGTGTCATCTCACAGCAGCTTGATACGGATTGCAATCAAAATGACATACCAGACGCTTGCGATATTAGCAACGATATGAACTTAGATTGCGACGCGAATCAGATACTTGATGCATGTGAACTTATCCCCGAAACCGATATCAATATGAATGGGGTTTTGGATGTTTGTGAAAGCTGCGTGATAGATGCTGACTGCATCAACAACAATCCCTGTATGCGTACGCGATGTCTCAATAATTTTTGTGAATCCACCGCCTTGGTTGATGTTTCATGCGACGATGGGAATGATTGCACCGAGAATGACCTCTGCCTCGCGGGGACATGCATGGGTGCCATTATACCGACAGTAGCATGTGGTCCGCTGTTTACCACCATGGTGGGTGGTGTGAATGGACAAATTCTACCAAACGGGCCTCAAAGCGCCGTCACCGCTTCGCGGGGCGATGAATTGACTATCGAATTTTTCGGCAGTAGATGGTCACCACGAACTCTAGTTGCGTACAATCTGCTAGTAGACCCTGTTGGCTATACCAGCGGGACAACCGGACGGGTCGGGCCGGACCTCTCTGGCGTTGCAGTCTTAGGCGCATTCATAAATGAATTTCGTTCAGACTACATTTTTTCAGGCCTTGCTCACATCACAATCTTGTTCACCGATACAATAGATTTTCTCGAATACATAGGTGTCCTGCTCCTGGAAGACGATTGCGCAATAGATGACGATAATCCTGCTTACCTCGGCTCCTTGACCGTTCGGGTTTCAGACACGGCGAGTGGTACATTTCAACTTTGCCCACAGGAAACTTTCAACTCATTGCCGATTACATTTTTTATTGATTGCGAAGATATTTTCACTATTGCACCATCAGAGTTACAGTGTGTGACCGTGAACATCCCCCTGGGCAATTGCGATCGAACGCCGGATTGCAACCACAATGGCACGTGGGACGTGTGTGATGTCGCCATGGGCACAAGCCTGGACTGTAACCGGAATGATATACCTGACAGTTGCGATATGATCGCGTTAGATAGCCTCGATTGTAACAACAATGGCATTCCAGATGAATGCGATATCGAATCAGGTATTGAGGCGGACTGCGATTTGAATGTCGTCCCGGATTCCTGCGAGCCGGATTGCGACGGCAATGGACAAACCGACGCATGCGATATTTTAGATGGGCAAGCATTTGACTGCAATGGCAATGGCACGCTAGATGTTTGCGACATCGCCAACGAAACTAGTCGAGATTGTTTTGATCGTGGCAACGGTGTCCCCGATGAATGTGAGGCCGATTGTAATAATAACGGCGAAGCGGATACGTGCGATCTTGCGCTGGGGGTAAGCATCGATCGCGACGCCAACACGATTTTGGATGAATGCCAATCGTCCTTACTCGTTCCTATGGACTTTCCAACCATAGCCGAAGCTATTGCCGCTGCAGCATCGGGAGATGTCATTGTGCTAGCACCCGGCAGCTACGGGGGAAGTGGTAATCTTTTTCTAGACTTCGATGGAAAGATACTAACCCTTCAGTGCGAAGGGAAACGAGAAGATTGCATCATAGATTGTGATGGCGAAAGATTTGCTTTTGACCTCAGCTTTGACGAAACCAACCTGTCTCGAATCGAGCGTCTAACGATGCGCAATTGCGGGGCGGCTGTTTCTATGGGGTTCGGCGCAAGTGCTACCATTCGTAACTGCGTAATCGAGAACAGTTATGGGGCGGCCATTTTCGGCTCACGTTCGCAGGCAGTAATTGAAGATTGTCTGATCACAGGTACAACTGGATTTGCAGCAATTAATTTCGTCACATCAGCGCCTACCATACGTCGCACACAAATTGTAGCTAATCAAGGCCGAGCGGTTTTCAGCGATGTAAGTACGGTCGATTTGCAGAGTTGCACTATCGCGGACAATGGGCGACTTGAAGGCGGCGGCCTTTTTATGCGGCGCAGCCAATATACGATCGACCATTGCACGATCGCTAACAACTTCGGCAGTATCGCCCCTGCGCTGGTGGTTAGTGACGCTGAGGTGTCCATATCGAATAGTATTATTTGGAATAATATCAAGTCTATCCGACCAGGAAACGCTTCGGACTCCAACAGTGCATGCGTGAATTTATTGTGCCCCAGCGAGCCTGCGATCATTGTCGTCAATAAATCTCTGTTATCCATGCGCGATACGCTTATCGAAGGTGGTGTATCGAGCATAGCCAGTGACGACACAAGCGTTTTGAGTATGGGGCAAGGGCTGATCGACACATCGCCCCGATTCGTCAAGGCTTCTAGGAAAAATGACGTCTTTACGGCATTAGCACTAAACAACTACCACCTGGCTGCTAACTCGCCCTGCATCAATACGGGGCAACGACTATTCCAGGAGGAATCACCAGACATTGATCTTGATTCCCGCGTTATATTTTCTCGCACCGACCTGGGCAGCGACGAGGCTCGCTCTTTTGCAGATTGTAATGGAAATGGGATTCCCGATGGACGAGACATTGTCACCGGTCGAAGTGCAGATTGTAACACTAATGGACGGCCTGACGCCTGCGATATACTAACCGGTCTAAGTTTGGATGATGATGTCAATGGCACGCCAGACGAGTGCGAAATTGATGTCATCATATTGGCGGGGCCCCGACATCTGGAACTGACTTTGGACAATTCAAATGTACCGATCGCACTGCGAATAGTTTCACCCGATTTTGATTCACTAGGTTGCGACAATACTTTTGTCGGAGCGGACAATCAACTGCAAATAAATCCCTACTATCAAACGGCACAGGCATGGGAACCCGTTATCGTCAGCGGGCCTGCGATTCATAACGACACCAATTACACTATCGAATTATGGACGATAAGTGGCGACACACCCACAACTATCCTTTCGCGGCAAGTACGCACCAATTTATCCGGCGATGTGAACAGTGATGGGCTGATCAACGTGATCGATTTATTTAGCATCCTGCAGCAATCGAATTCTTCATGGGATGCACTGACACTCGCGCGGTTTGATCTCGCCCCGTGTCAGGCAGATGGGCTAATCGACGCGAACGATGTGTTGGTTGTGCTGCGCGAATTTGCGTCAGAATTTAATGTGCTACCATCATGTGTCATTGATTGCCCGTAGAAATTTATTACCAGCTTTACTAACTGGAAACGCTATTAAACGCCTAATCATTCGGTATTATGCGTGATAGCTATCTCAACACGTTCAAAACGACATAACTTTAGGCTTGTCTAGCCAATAGTCGATGGATAAAATGCGTATAGGAATTTCAACATTGACCATCACTCAAGAAAGAGGCCGCTATGATCTATAAACTGTTGTCGTTTGGTTCGATCGTCGGCATCTTATCATGCTGTTTATTAGGTTGTCAGTCAAATAGCCAGGCCAGAGCACGCCTAACTGGCGATGCACAAGACAGCCGATATGCGCCCGTTAGACTGGCGAGCTTTCGTACAAGTCCGTCTCTGATCCAAGACCCCCAGCCAAGTAATACTTCGAAGACAACTGCACCAGGCGCGGCCAAGACAACAATTGAAAAGCCAGTGCAG
>JAJDDW010000084.1 GCA_029260115.1 Phycisphaerae bacterium
CCGCTTACCCTTGCTCTTCGATCCTATTCGTACGACACTACTCATGACACGGCTCCTTGTTTGATGGAATTGTCGAAAATCCACCGTCAAATATGGGGCCGTTCGTCTAAAATTTCAACTAAAAATAGCACACAACCCAGTAGATTGGGGTTATAGTTACGTGTGGCATTGGATTATCACAAGGAAGCAGGCATGGGTAAGAATCGACCGACACCAGAAGTGCTATCATTGATCATTTGTGATCAAATTATCACCGATCGCGTGACGGGGAAGCAGTCTTTAATTGGCATGTTTAGCCGGGTGCATGCGAGGGGGTTCCCAGCCACTCATGCCCAGCTATGTGTTTTTGTGACGCTGACCGGCGGGCATGGCGAAACGGAATTGTTGATTCGTTTGGTGGATTCCGCAGAGTCTCGTGCACCGATTGTAGTGGGTAAGGGGGCGGTACGATTTCAGGACCCCCGTGCGGTAGCGAACCTGGTGTTGCAATTTAACGGACTGACATTTCCGGCGGCAGGCGAATATCGGGTTCAGTTGCTCGCCCACGGCGAGTTACTACGCGAAGCGAGGTTAGAAATGGTGCAGCATCAGACGCCAAAACCTAAGAAGGAAGGGCCAACAACCGAGGAATTACCTGGCGACGAGGGTTAGTCATCTTCTTTGATTAGAACAGGTAGAGTGCCAATCTACGAAGGCTTGGGTTCTTCAAATTTTCCAGTGCCCAGTGAACCATCCGCTTTTTCATGAAGCTTTTGAATCCGCTGCTCGGCCTTGGATAGCATATCGCGGCATTGTTTAACTAGGCCCATGCCCTCTTCGTAACGGTCGATGGATTCCTCCAGCCCGACCTTTCCTTGTTCAATTTGCTGCGTAATATTTTCCAGCCGAGCGAGCGACTCTTCAAAGGATAGTTTTTTCTTGGCCATGATTATTCAAATAGCTCCAATTGGGATAAGTTCACCACTTCCGATTCAACTTCGCCGTCGGCTAGCTCCGTCACGATACGCTGAGTATCTTGTAATTGCTTAACCGAGCGCAGAATTTGTTGCCCTTTTTTCAATCTTGTAATGGAATAACCCCGCTGCAATACGCGCTTATGACTGAGTGCCGTCAGTAGCTGTTGCTGCTGCCAGAGATGTTCGCGCAAGGTTGCCATATGGCGCCTTAGACTCGCGGATAGTAGAATGTGCGATTGCGACACCAGCTGATCGCTATGGCTAAGCTTAATGTCTAGAGCCTGCTGCCGCAGTCTAAGCATTAGTTGGTAGAGCCGTCGATCATGTTGTTGACACTGCATGGATGTTATATGCGCTAAGCGGTGCATCACGCGGTGCAATCTGTTTTCGTTATTGCGAATCGCGGCGTGAGGATGAATACGTTGGATGGTCGGCTCGTTTTTCTCTACCCGCTGGCGCTGTAAGCGTATTTGTTGCGTAAGTCGCTGATGTTGCCTACCGCAAAGCTCGTCGAGAATTTGTTCGCGCTGATACACCAGATTTAGCGGTTCACGGAAGCAATGGTGATGCGCTAGCCCGTCTAGTTGCGATGTAGCCAGTGCCGTAATTTGTCGAACGGATCGAAAAAGTCGCGATTCATGCATCGCGAGGCCTGCAAGAATTTCGTCCAAAACAGGAACCGCTAGCTCCGCCGCAGCCGTGGGAGTCGCCGCCCGAAGGTCTGCGACGAGATCGGCAATAGAAATATCCACTTCATGCCCCACCGCGCTGATGATGGGAATTCGACTAGTGAAGATAGCACGAGCGACGTTTTCCTCATTGAAGGCCCAAAGGTCTTCGGTAGAGCCGCCGCCTCTCCCCACGATCATCAAATCGACACCGCCAAGCAGCTCAGCGTTGGCATTCACGCGGGCAATCGCGCCCGCAATTTCTTTTGACGCGGATTCACCTTGGACCCGCACGGGATAAACGAGGATGCCCACACTGGGAAATCGCCGTTGCAGCGTGCGGATGATGTCGCCCACAGCCGCCCCGGTGGGGCTGGTGACGATAACAATGCGCTTGGGGAACAGCGGTAACGGCTGTTTATGGCCCGGATCAAATAGCCCTTCCTTGCTCAGCTTGTTGTACAGTTGACGAAATGCCAGTTCGAGTTCGCCCAACCCCTCTGGCTGAAGTTTTCGGGCATAAAGCTGGTATCGCCCAGCCTTATCAAACACCTCGACATGTCCCGTAGCTACCACTTCTAAGCCGTCATGAATGTCGAATTTAAGCCGGGCTGCGTCCGATCGCCACATGACACAGGACAGCTCCGACGACTCATCCTTCAACGTGAAGTACAGGTGCCCGCTAGAGTGCCGCTTAAAGTTGCTAATCTGCCCGATCACGTGGATCGTGCTCGGTAGCGTTGTCGCGATAGCGCGTTTGATACGTGCAGTTAATTCAGATACGGTGATCGGTGTTGATTGGCGAGCCGGGGCTTTGGTTGACGATGGCGTGACAAGGTTGGGATTAAACGGCTGTCGCTTCATGTTGTGACGTATTGGACAATGGCTTACTAATCTCTGCAACCACAGCCATTTCATCCAATGTCTGTGATTTTGCATTAGCATCAGCCATATGATGCATGAGGTCGAAATTCCCCGAAGCGCACGCGCAAGGGACGACTAGCCGAGGTGTGAGTGACCCGCCAGCACCCACTGGCCAAATGCCGGCAATTATTTTTGGGACCGAAACCTTAACGAGCGAATTCGCCAGCGTACGCCTAGCGTTGCCAGTGACCATGCTGGCTAGCTCGGCAATCACATCGAGTGAGTCATCTAACGAAACACTGCTCCCCGTCACAACCCAAGCCAGGGGTATGATTATTAAACCGGGAAATCGTAATATCCTTACGTCGATAGCGACACCAGAGTGGCACGTATCAGACTATTTAGCCTCGTTTGCAACGTCAGCATCATCGGATAACCGTGTCGCGACCTCTGCTCCAGTGAGCTACTCTTTCATCTCAGCCGAAGACGCTAGCGTCTTCTCAAGAAGTTCAACAAGCTTTGGATCATCAGGCAGTGTTCGCGGGTCAAACATCGCCACCACTTCGCCCGCACGATTGACAAGATACTTCTGGAAATTCCACTGCACATCACCAGCCACCGCTTTATCAGGGTGTGTCGTGAGATAGCTATATAACTCGCATTGGTCATCACCCATTACTGATACCTTGGCGAATAGGTCGAAAGTCACATCATACTTTTTCGTGCAAAATTTCTTGATGCTAGCATTAGAGCCGGGCTCTTGTTTCCCGAAATTATTCGCGGGGAATGCAAGAATGCGAAAGCCTTGGTCTTTGTATTTTCGGAACAATTTTTCTAGGCGTGGGTAGTTCGGCTCTGTTAGGCCACACTGGCTGGCTACGTTGACCAAAAGAAGCACCTCACCTTTATACGCATCAAGTTTGACCTTTTTGCCTTCGATGTTCTTAACGGAAAAATCGTGGATCGAGCTGGCCTTCTTAGCATCGCCCGCAAACGCTCGGCTAGAATTAGCAGCCAGCGCGATGGTAAAAGTCAAGATCAGACTGATTCCAAATATCGTGTGTGTCATAACGGCTTCCTTGTTATCATAAGTTAGGGGAATATTGTCTCTACCGCCCCGCGTATGGGGAGGCTGCGTATATAGCAGTCCATATAGAGTGTATGTTGTCGTCGGCCCATCGATCACAATGATAGAATAATTTTCGTCCACGTCGATAGCTCTCGAGGAGTAAAGCATGATCGTTAAGTTGATTCGCTGTCAAGTCGCTGAGCAAGCAAAGGTAAAATTCTCCCACGCCCAGGGCGTCTGGTCAGCCCTAACAGGCGTAGAGGGCTTTATGGCCCAGACAGGCGGCTGGGACGCCAAGGAAGACAGCCTCGCTATAATCGTAGCGTGGTGGCGAGATCAACAAAGCTACGACCAGTTCATGCGGGTAAACCATGATCCCATTTTCGAAAATAGCGAACAGGCCAAGACCTATCAATCGTGCGAGGTCGATCGCTGGGAGGCTCAGTTCAATATCCCGGGCGAGGTGGGGCATGTGCAAGATGCGATTCCACACGGAGGGTTGATGCGCCTAGCTTGGTGTCATGTTCACCCAGATCGCGTTGCGCATTTTGTAGATGTGCAAAAGAAAGTGTGGAACCCCGCGATGGCCAGCGCCGGAGGCATGTTAGCCGGAGTCTTCTCACGTAGCGTGCAAGACGAAAACCAATACCTAGTGTGTACGCTTTGGCGGACAATAGCCGCTCATAACGAATACCGAGAGCGATGTTTATCTGGTTTAAGAGACCAATCAGAAGTTGCCAATGACGTGGCACAGCTAAGCGGCTTCGTAGTTAACGTAGAATCAAGCTGGCGCGTGGTAGGGGCACAACAATTACCGACTGGCTAAGGGTGGGGGAAGGTAGAACGCCACATACGCCCCTCCACAACAAGCAGAGCGGCAAGCGCCTCGTGTCTTCATCGAACAGTTTGCGTCAAAACCCCGTCATTCCCGCACAGGCAGGAATCCAGTTGTTCAATAAAATGCCAACAATATGTCATTAAAAAAGGCGTGCGGCACCCCTAAGTTTTGGCGCGGTCAAAGGGTGCCGCAGCGAGTGGAAGCGATTCAATTGTAGCTTGCGCCGATCACACCAAAAAAACCTCAAAACAAGTGCGATCCAAAGCTGCCCAACTATTCATCGGACACGGCTATGCCTCGTAGCGTTTTAAACGCCATAATTCAAAGGCGTAAGCCGATACTCATTATACCAGCCATTGTGACTTTTTCAAGAACAATCGCTCTATAAAACCACATAACCTTATGTGTAGTCTGACGTTGTGACGCAAACGCAAAATGTCAAACGGCGCAAATCGCCGCGTCTGATGCCCCAAAAACGACCACAATCAACATCTGCGACCGATAACCGACAATCCCAATACGCGCTTATTTCCAACTAGGCCCAGGCCCGCCGTCATTCGATAAACCACATAGGTTTAATAGCTATCCGCTAACCCGCTTTCTAGCTGCCAGGAGTGTGCAAAAAATGAATCCGTTAAAGATCGGAAATGTCGTTCACGTTGAAAGCGGCTATGTTGACGTTGTGGTCACCACGGGCGACCTCAACCTCGTATACGAAGACAAAACCTACCGCGTCGGGCAGCTCGGCTCTTATATGACAGTCCCGATGGACGAGCGCACCTTAGTCGGCTTCGTCATCTCACTAGGCCGACAAGACGTCACCAGCGGCGACGTTGAGCCGCAGCTCATCATGCGCATGCAGTTACTGGGCGAAATCAAGGCTGGCCGTTTCGTCCGCGGCGTCAACGAATACCCTATCGTCGGCGATGATGTATGGGTCGCAGCCAGCGGCGACTTCGAATCTATTTTTGGCAGCTTCGACCAATTACTCAGCGGTAGCAAACATCCGCAAAGCTTCACGCTCGGCACATTCGCCCTCAATCGAGAATTCGAAGTCAAAGTATTAGGCACTGAACTATTTTCTAAACACGTAGCCGTCGTGGGTAATAGCGGCAGCGGCAAGAGCGTCACCACGGCTAAGATTTTGCAAGAAGTCTTGGAGTTCGACCAAGCCCAAGTAGTACTATTTGATATGCACGGCGAGTATCGGCAAGCTTTTTCTGACGAAGATGGCCAAATCAATGCCAATGTCACGTATCTCGATTCTGACCATTTGGTCTTGCCATATTGGCTATTAAAATACGAAGAACTCGAATCCATCTTCGTTGACCGCTCAAATCCGGCGGACCTAGCCACGCAAATTTCGTTTCTACGAAGTGCGTTGTTAGAGTACAAACAAGATGCAGCGCGCGAATTAGGTTTGACTGAAGCGCTCACGCTAGACACGCCCATTTACTTTTCTCTGGAGAAAATCAAGACGTACGCAGAAAACCTCAACGATGCGCGTTTTGTATTGAATGACGACCACTTGGCATTCAGTCAATTGGCCCTTCGCTCGCTTGATCCTGCGGAGCAGCAGCTTCTCATGCGTACACAACGCTGCCAGTTTAACCGGGGTAATCCAGAAGGTGAAACGCCGCACCCACTCTTTTTTGGCAAGCTGCTTGGCCTGATAGATCGCATCGATACCTTGTTCAGTGACCGGCGTTACGAATTCATGTTGCGCCCGCTGGATCATGGCATGAAGTCCCCATTTTTTAGGGATTACATTTCGCAGCAAGATTCCGCCGGCCAATCGTCGAGCGTTATGAACCATCTGATCAAACTGCTCACCGGCCGCGTTGAGCCGCGAAGCAATCTGACCATTATCGATATGTCTGGCTTGCCCTTTGAAATTGTTGACATCACCGTAGCTGTGCTCACGCGCTTGTTGTTTGACCTGAACTTTTGGACGCCGAGCAAAGACCGGCATCCGATGCTGCTCGTTTTCGAAGAAGCCCATAATTATGTCCCGCGTACCGCGCAAAAAACCAACTTCGCCAAAGTAGCCGTTGAGCGGGTTGCGAAGGAGGGTCGTAAGTATGGCGTGAGTGCCATGATCGTGTCTCAAAGACCGTCGGAACTCTCCGAAACGGTGTTGGCGCAATGTAACAGTTTCATCGCGATGCGACTGAGCAATCCTGAAGATCAGGAATATATCGCGCGCGTGATCAGCGATCACTTCAAGGGATTGATTGATATGCTGCCGGTGTTGCGACCTGGCGAGGCGTTTGTTATTGGCGACGCGGTTATTATGCCGATGCGTACCATCGTCAACATGGCTGACCCGCTGCCCAATAGTGGTAATATGGATTTCTTCAAGGTGTGGAGCGAGGAAAGCCCGCATTACGACATCGATTCCATCATCGAAAACTGGCGTAAGCAGACCCGATTCCTCGGGGCTGATGCAGAAAACACGGTGAGTGTCGCACCGACCTTCGAAGCTGACGCACCGCAGCCATCGCCTTACCCGGTTAAGGATGCGCCACCGCCGCCGACGCCGCTGGAAAGGCTGATCGGAAAACGACCTCCGGCGGGTGCTGCGGGTCAATCTGATGCGGTTGGCGAAGGTAAGAAGCGAGCGGCGGCTTCTAAATGGCGCGGGCAATAGCGTGCGACACAATAACTGACTGCTGAAGGTGGGTTGTGTTGTACAGCATAGCATTAGCTTTACCTTTATCCTTCACTTTCTAAGTACACGGACGGCATTGCCGCAAAATAGCTAAGACTGGATTCCCGCCTGCGCGGGAATGACGGTAGTGTGTGCGGGCTTGACTGATCATGGCCATCGTTCTTACTCTATGGGTTGGAGCGGGCGAAGGTGATCGCTCGGGTGTCCCTGTGTTTTATTACGCACACGCTCGGGAGGAAAGTCCGAACTGGGCAGGGCACGGTGGTTGGTAACGCCAACCCGGCGTGAGCCGAGGGAAAGTGCCACAGAAAATATACCGCCTACGTTCGGCGCGAGCCGGGCAGGTAAGGGTGAAATGGTGCGGTAAGAGCGCACCGCATGGCCGGTGACGGTCGTGGCAGGGCAAACCCCGCCGCCAGCAAGCCCAAGTAAGCAGCTATGAGGCGGCCCGCCTCCGGCATCTGTGATGGATGCCTGGCTGTGGGTAGGGCGCTTGAGTCGGCAGGTGACTGTCGACCTAGAGAAATGATCACCACCTCGCAAGCGAGGCACAAAATTCGGCTTACCCGCCCGCTCCTTTTTTTGGGCTGACGCCGGTGTGACACTATCGCGGCACTGGGACATTTCTTCTTGTAGATCGTCACCGATTGGCTGATCGACTGCCTGGTCGATTGGCGGCTGGTATCCTGCGCCGTAAATATCGTGTACAACGCCATCGAATTTGCCAGGCAGTGAATTTCCGGTTGAGTCTGGCGACGGCTCGGCATCTTCTTTTTGCTCTTGTTTGACTGCGCCAGTGTCAGCTCTACGACACTCAGAAAGTATCTTGGCTAAAGCGACTAGTTCGGAGGTTTCGATTTCGGCCTCGTCGGTGGCTAAGCGTTCGTAGATCATGCCGACGATTAGTAAGTACGTGCGCTGGTCCCAATTTTTAGGCTCTTGATTGGCTAGGTCGCCGAACATGGCGTCGAGAATGGCGCTGATGCTCGCCTGGCGATGACGGTGTTGGGTTATGTTGGAGCCTGGATTCCCGCCTGTGCGGGATTGGCGGGGGGCTGTCTTTTTAATTTGGCGTGTTTTTTTCATAGCGATTGACTTTCTTCATCTAGTGCGGGGTCGCTGATGCAATGGTCGGCTAGCTCGACGCCGGCGGTAGTGAGTCGGAACCATCGTAGCCGCCATGGGGTTAGTCCGTTGCCGGAGTCTAGGTCCGCTTGGATTCTTTGGACGTATCCTTTTTCGCTGAGATAGTGCAAATCTCGCTTGACGTGGTCGAATTCCAGCATGGGGAACAACGTTAGCAAGCTACGGAAGAGCGGCTCGGTTTGTAACGCGGCTGGGTATACGACTTTCAGGGCTACTAAGATTTCGTTACGCGTACGTTTGATCTGTTGTGTTTTTCGGCTGTGAGCCATTGTTTATTTCCTTAACTATTGCGATCGTCAGGCAATAGCCTAACCTACTTTTCTAGTGAACTTCGTTCCGTAGTCCAACGACATACATGGCTCCTCGCGGGCTGAAGCCCGCGGCTCGTTTTTATAGATTTTATGATTCGCTTTCTTCGTTTACTGATTTTTGTAATAGGATTTTCATGTTTGCTTCTAGGCGGCTGGTGACCTCGCTCCAATGTTCGATTCGTTTGCGAGCGTACATGCATTCTCGTAGCCATTCTTCTTTGCAGGTGAAGTCTCGTTGCCAGACGGCGACCTGATGTCGAAGCTCTACGACGGAAGCTTCTAGCGATTCCATGCGCCGCATACATCCGTCATAGTGGAGGGTGTGAATGTCTCGCAGGCTACGTAGGTAGAAAGTTAGGACGGTCATGGGGATGACGATGACTGGGGCGAGGATGGTTAATAAGGTGGCGATTGAATTCATGGTTTTTTTTGTCTTGTTATGACAACCTTTCAGTGTTGGCGGACAACGATCTAAACAATGGCGCGCCTTAGTCAGCGCTACCGTGCTGGTGAGCAGGCGATAGGGCATCAACGAATGGCTTCGATCGCGATCGCACGATTACGATGACCTCTCTATGTAAAGTACGTCGCCGGTGATCGCTCAAAAAAATTGGCCATGAAATCACCTTCGATTGGGCGCAGCTAGAGGGGTTTTTGGTGGGGGTTGGGGTATGGATTAACGGGGGAATGGGTATTGCGTGGTGAAATGTGATGACGTCTCTTGTCATTTAAATGGTGGAGGCAGGTCAACCTTTCGCCAGTAGGCGAAAGAACGACCGTGCCCTACCGCGAAATAATGGCCGTGTCCTACTGCGAAAGAACGACCTGCACTACGAAAAAATGACATGAAATATCCGGACGCACCATTCACTAGCAATTGTGCGTCCGGGAATATGTTGCTTTTAAGTGGCTTCCGAATTTCAAGGCTATAGAATGGTCTAGGTGTGCGCTGGTTTGGTACATTATGGCGATGATGGTGCGATAACTTGTGGGCGGGCTTGGCGTGGCCAATGGTATTACCGATGAATAAGCGTTGATTGCCTGTATGTGGGAATTGTGCGCTTTGGTCTCGTAACAGTTGACTTTGTTTTTTGATGCTAAGAAGCACGGGTATGCTGGCGCGCACCCATGCTACCCACAGCTTGACTGTTTGGGGTGGTGGGGGCATAACCTTGCGGGTGATTTCGTGGTTGTACGTACGGTTTCGGGTTGAATGGGTTTTGTCTTTGGGTCGAATAAGGTTCGTCGTGGTTACTACATTGAATAATAGTATGCATTCGAGAAGGCTTGCGATGGTTGGGCGAAGGCGTTGGTCGGCGCTGGGCGTTGTGCTATTGGCCTGCTTGTTTCTACTGGCGGAGGCTACAACAGCGCAGGCTTACATAGGCCCGGGTGCGGGGTTCGCGGTTGGTTCGTCGCTGGTGGCTTTCTTTCTAGCGTTTCTATCTGGGGCGGCCGCGATTTTTCTTTGGCCTACGCGGTGGCTATTTAGATATCTACGAGGTCGACATGCGATGGCTCGAGCGCGGACTAAGCGTTTTGTGATTCTTGGTCTGGATGGTATGGAGCCTACGCTGGCTGAGAAATATATGGCTGAGGGCAAGATGCCCAATCTGTCTAAGCTGAAAAATAAGGGGACGTTTACTCGGCTGGGGACGACCGCGCCACCTTTGTCACCGGTGGCTTGGTCTAGTTTTTTGACGGGTTGTAATCCTGGTAAGCATAATATTTTTGATTTTCTGACGCGCAATGTTCATAGCTATCTGCCGGAGTTATCTTCGGTGAGTATTAATGGCCCGCGTCGGGTTTTGAAGCTTGGTAAATATTCCATTCCGCTGGGCAAATCTGATATTCGTTTGATGCGTAAGGGTAAGCCGTTTTGGAATACGCTGGGCGAGCATGGGATTTTTGGCAATATTATTCGGGTTCCGATTACGTTCCCGGCTGAACCTTTTCGGGGGGTGTTGCTTTCGGCGATGTGCGTGCCGGATTTGCGTGGTAGCCAAGGTACATTTTCTTTTTACAGCACCGGTAGTTCTACTGACGAGGAACACATTGGCGGCGAACAGATTCGGGTGAAGCGCGAAGGTAATATGGTGCGTTCTTATTTGGTTGGCCCGGACAATGGATTGAAAGAAGGGGCCGGGGCGATGCAGTGCCCGTTTGAAGTTGAGATCACCGGGAAAGACTCGGCGATATTGACGGTGAATGGCGAGCGTGTTGAGCTGAAGTGTGGGAAGTATAGCCCGTGGGTGGTGGTGAAGTTCAAGGCTGGTTTGGGTATTAAGGTGGATGGGATTTGCGAGTTTTTGCTGCAAGCGACCGAGCCAGAATTTAGACTTTACGTGACGCCAATTCAGATTGATCCGGCTAAGCCTGCGATGCCGATTTCTCACCCTTCAGTTTTCTCAAATTATCTAGCGAAAAATCAAGGTCGATACGCGACGCTTGGACTGGCTGAGGATACGTGGGGGCTTAACGCGGTTTTACTTGGTGATGACGATTTTTTGCATCAATGTCTCGAAGCTGATGACGAGCGAGAGAAGATGTTCTTTGATGCGTTGGATAAAGTGCGTAGCGGATTGAATGTTTGTGTATTTGATGGCATGGACCGCATTCAACATATGTTCTGGCGATATATTGATGAGTCGCATCCGGCGTATAAGGGTCAAGCTGAGTCGCAGCATCGGAACGCGATTGAAGAATTGTATAAACGTGCGGACGAGTTGGTCGGAAAGACGATGAAGACGTGCGATGACGACAATACCGTGCTGATGGTGATTTCGGATCATGGATTTAATTCGTTTCGGCGCGGGGTGGATTTGAATGTTTGGCTGGAACAGAACGGTTATTTGACGTTGAAGCCTGGTGGGCGGAATCAGAAATATTTGGCTGGTGTGGATTGGTCTAAGACGAAAGTTTTTTGTCTGGGGCTGGCAGGGATTTGGTTGAATGTGAAGGGGCGGGAATCGCAAGGGATTGTTGAACCAGAGGACGCGGCAGCGCTTCGTAGTGAGCTGTGTGAGAAGTTGACCGGGCTTCGTGATGATGAGAAGGATGAGCTGGCGATAAGTCGGGCGTTTGATGCGCAGAAGATTTATGCTGGCCCGTATAAGACGGAAAGTCCTGATTTGATTATTGGGTATAACCGGGGGTATCGCGTTAGCTGGGAGGCGGCGATTGGTCAGCCTACGGATAAACTGTTTCATGATAATGATAAGGCCTGGAGCGGGGATCATTGTATTGACCCGAAGCTTATCCCTGGCGTGTTGTATTGCAATCGAAAGATCGACGCGAAGCATCCGCGGCTTATGGACCTTGGTCCGACGGTGTTGGATATGTTTGGGGTTGATGTGCCGGGTCATATGGACGGTAAGCCGCTAGCGGTGGCTGATCTTGATGGCACATTCCCGACGAATGGTCATGGTGGTCGTGCTGCGAAGCAAGAGCAGGAGGCTGTGGTCGTTTCGTGATTTTGAAATTAATTATTCACCGTGTGGCGCGTAAGCGAACATGTCATGTCATGCTCATGGCATTAGTGCTGACGTGCGCCGTATCTTGTAGTGATTCTAAATCATCTTCGGGGCCTCTTGGTCCGAGGGTTGTGGTGGTTGGTTTTGACGGGATGGACCCGCGTCTTTGCAGCAGGCTTATGGATGAAGGGAAGCTGCCGAACCTTGCGAAGATGAGGGATGCGGGTGGCTTTAAGCCATTGGGGACGAGCATTCCGCCGCAGAGTCCGGTGGCTTGGTCTAATTTTATTACCGGGGCTGACCCTGGCGTTCATGGCATTTTTGATTTTGTTCATCGTGACCCTAAACGGCAGTGCGCGCCTTATTACTCTGCCGCGGAAACGGTGGAGGGGGATTTGGGCTGGGAAGTTGACGGTTTTAATATCCCTCTGAATTTCTGGCCTTTTGATCATCAGCCTACAGAGACTTTGCTTCGTCGTGAAGGTATTCCATTTTGGGATTATCTGGATGAGGCGGGGATCGACGTTCATATTTATGATATTCCTGCGAATTATCCGCCGAGTAAATCTAAGCATGGGCATATGTGTTGTTTGAGCGGTATGGGTACGCCGGATTTGCTTGGCTCTTTGGGGGGTGAATCGCAGTTTTTTGGTGAGGGTGAGAAGTCGCGGGCGGTGTCTGGTGGTTTTATCGAGCCGATTACGTTTACGGGTGAAAAAGCGAAGATACGTTTGCTTGGCCCGGAACATACCTTTCTGCAATTGCCTGAACGGGTGAAGGTTGATGTGGATGTGTATCGCGATGTGAAGCAAAAGGCTGCGCGGTTGGAGGTGCAAGGTAAGACGATATTGCTCAAAGAGGGGGAGTGGAGCGATTGGTGCCGGTTGGATTATGAATTGAGTATGCCACCGTTTTTGCCTGCTTCTCATGCGAAGGGTATATGCCGGTTTTATTTGCAGCAGGTAAGCGATACCTTTCGTTTGTATGTGACGCCTATTAGTATTGATCCATCCGACCCGGCGGGGCAGGTTATTTCTGAACCGGAAGATTTTGTGACGGACATTTCTGATGCGCTGGGCTTGTTTTACACGACAGGTTTTCAGGAAGACCATAAGGCGCTGAGTAATAAAATTTTCGACGATCATGAATATCATCAGCAGGCGGATTATGTGCTGGAAGAACGGCTGACGCTGTTTGATTATGCGAAGCAGACTTATGATGACGGGCTGTTGTTTTTCTATTTTTCGAGTACGGACTTGCAAGCCCATATGTTTTGGTGGGATAGTGATAAGAAGCATCCGATTCGCACGCCGGAGATGGCCAAGAAGTATCATGGGGTGATCGAGGCTTTGTATCAGCGGATGGACGGCGTGGTTGGTCGGGTGCTGGCTGAGTATGGTGATTCCTCGACGGTTTTGGTTATGTCTGATCATGGTTTCGCTTCATTTCGCAGGCAGTTTAATTTGAATACTTGGCTTCGGCAGGAAGGGTATATTTTTCCGGCTGATTGCAAGTCGATTATGCGGGTGAGCGGGACAGGGAGTGTGGATTGGTCACGCACGACGGCGTATGGGCTGGGGCTTAATGGGTTGTATTTGAACCTGCAGGGGCGCGAGAAGTTTGGCATTGTGACGCAGCGTAAGCGAGCAGCGATGTTGCAAGAGATAAAGGAGAAGTTGCTCAAGGTGCGCGATCCGGAGGATGGTCATCTGGTAGTGAAAGAAGTTTATCTTACGGAAGAAGTATATCATGGGCCTAAGACGGCTGACGCGCCTGATTTGATTGTGGGTTATTATCGCGACTATCGTGCGTCGTGGTCTACTTCGCTGGGTGATATTTCTGATGTGATGGTTAGTGACAACGACGAGGCATGGAGCGCGGATCATTGTATGGCTGCGGATGAAGTGCCTGGCGTGATATTTAGTAATAAGCCAATCGTAGCGACTGGTCCGCGGTTGATCGATTTAGCGCCGACGATATTGCAGGCGTTGGGTGTGTCGCCACCAGCGGCGATGAGGGGTAAGAATTTGTTTGAGATGACGCATACCGCATTGGCTGCGGATGGTGAGTAGGAGATAGGAATCATGGCTAAGATAAAATTGGATCCGAACTTGTACGACCGGGTGAAGAAGGTGGCTGAGGTTGCGGGGTATGGGTCTGCGGATGAGTTTATCGTCCACGTGATTGAGAAGGAGCTTAAGCAACTCGAAGCCGGTGGTGATGATGAGGCCGCGGTGATGGAACGGCTTCGTGGGTTGGGGTATTTGGAATAGTCACGCCCCTGTAGGATTGGGCGATAGTTGGGGTGTGTGTGGCGTTCGCGTCAGGCAATAGCCTGACCTACGCGTGGAATAAGTATGGAAACGCTGGGTGACATTCTTGTTGGCGGGGCGAATTGGTTGTGGTGGCTATATGAAGCTGTCATTTCACTGGCCCTGGCTGCGTTTGGTGTGATTGATGTCGTGCTGAATCCGGTGTTGTCGACGGTATTGCGGGTGTTGAACCCGATTGGGAATGTGCTTGGTGATGTGGTGTATGGTGTGGTGTCTGTACTGTCTCCGGCTTGGGGGCTTGTGATTATTTCGGCGATCACCGGTGTGGTGATGCTGTTTATGTTCAAGTATACATCAAATCAGCAGGCTATTGTGGCGGCTAAGGATACGATTAAGGCCAACCTGTTGGCACTAAAATTGTATAAGGACGAGTTGCGGGTGACTTTCTTGTCGCAATGGCGGCTGATGTTGGGTATTGCGCGGTTACAATGGCATATGTTTAAGCCGGTCGTGATTGTGCTGCTGCCCATGTTGGTCGGTTTGTCGCAGATGGGTATTCGCTATCAATGGCGGGCGCTACATGCTGGCGAGCAGGCTTATGTGCATGTGTATATGGATGAGCCTTTGTCGCATGAGGTGGCGTTAGAGGCGGGGGCTGGGGCTGAGGTAGAAGTGGGTGCGATGGCTGGCGCAGGGGACTATGCGTGGCGCATTCGTGCGACGGAGCCTGGTGTTTATACACTCAAGTTTCTCGTTGATACTGAGACGATTGACAAAGAACTTGTGGTCGGCGATGGTCTGGAGCGCGTCAGTGTGGAGCGGGCCGGGGCGCATTGGGTGACGCAGTTGTTTCATCCGGTCGAGGCGCTGCTTCCTAGCAGGAGTGCTGTTAGTCGCATTGAGATTAAGTATCCAGATCGTGAATCTTGGATTTATGGTAGCGACTATTGGGTGCTGACTTTCTTTGTGATTTCAATGCTTGTGGCCTTAGTGCTGGCACCGGTGTTTAAGGTTAAGTTTTAAGATGTTGGTATTGGTGCCCGAATATTTGTTGCGTATTTGAATTTGAAGACACGGGTAAGCTGGCGCGTACTCATGCCACACAGATGAAGAACATGTTTACCCATGCCATCTGAAACTGTTTACTGTCGATTCGAATGTTCTGATTAACTTCCTTACACCGCGCGGGCTAAAGCCCACGGCTCATTATGTTGAAATCTATTGACGCTATATTTATTGACTTTTACGGCACCATCTCTGCGGGGGATCGGGAGATTGTTGAGCAGGTGTGTTCGCGGGTGGTCGATGATTTGGGATTGCCCATGTTGGCTAGCGAGTTTGCGGTCAACTGGGGAGCGCATTTTTTTGAAATGCTTGAGACAAGTAATCGTGATGGATTCCGCACGTTGTATGAATGCGAACTGATGAGCCTTGGGCTGATGCTCGAGTCGTGTGATCGACAAGTGGATCCGCGGCCTTACGTGGCAGACTTGGAGGCTTATTGGGCTGCCCCGCCGGTTTATGAGGACGCGCTGGAATTTCTGTCGGGCTTATCGTTGCCTATCTGCTGTGTGTCTAATGCGGATACTGGCCCGTTGCATCAAGCTATCGAGCGGCATGGGCTGAAGTTCGATGCGGTGGTGTCGTCTGAAAATGCAAAATCTTATAAGCCGGGGCTGGGCATCTTTGATCGCGCGCTAGCGGCCTTGAATGTGACGTCTGATCGCGTGGTGCATATCGGTGATTCGTTGCATAGCGATATAGGCGGCGCGTTGCAGCGGGGGATACAAGCGGTGTGGTTGAATCGAGAAAGTAGGATTCACGACATTGGTTGTGCGGCGCCGGATCATACAATTTCGCTACTTACGGATTTATCGGAACTGCTCGATTCGCCGTAATGTGGCTGTGATGGTCTGTATGAACTTATCAATTCTCGCGATAATTTTCTAATATATTAACTCGAAATGCGGTATTATTTGGCTGTAATGGCCGTTTGTGATGCATTTGCTATGCCGCGATCATAGGTTTTGCCATTATTTACTTGCCGAATATGGGACAATGTGATATTATTTAACATGTGGAAACAGTTTACCGATGTAAACAGGGCAAATCCGAGAACTATTACGGATTCGGAGGTATGACCATGACTAATCGACGTCAATTTTATTGGAAGTTGTTGGCCTTGTTTGCGGCGGTGAGTTTGAGCTTTCCCGTGATGGCTGATGCGGGTTCTGGTGGTCGTGGGAAAACTCGCCGGGCGTCGTCGAAGTCTGCGCGTAGTGGGTCTGTTCGCACACGGCAATCGACTCGCGCGCGACCGTCAACCACGCGTAGCCGGGGGAGCGTTCGCCGGTCGACGACGTCTTCCAGGGCTAGTCGCGCCATATCTCGTCGATCTAGTACACGCGTGAATCGTAATACAGCCGGGCGGTCTAGTCGGTCGCTTAAGTCGTCGGTAAGTCGGCGGTCGCCAACGCGGAGCGCGGTTCGACGACCTACAACAAGTGTGTCGTCGGCTAGCGTGCGTGCGCCATCGTCGTCATCATCTATTCGTGGGCAACGCACGCAGATTACGCCTCAGCGGGTAATTCGTGATTCTTCTGGGGGTATAGTTAATCGCTCTTCGTCTTCTACGGGGATTGCCATACGTAGTTCTGACGCGTCGCGCGGGGCACGTCCAACGAGGACGACTGCGCCAAGGTCTGGAACTACGAGCGTCGTTATTAGTGGCGGCGGTAGGTCACGATCGAATTTTGATACGGCGCGAAGTTTTAGTGGGCGAAACGACGGACGTAGTCATGGTAGAAGTGTGTCGGGTTCTGGCGTTGTTGCGATAAACAACCAAGCGAATGCTCGCGGCGACAGTTCTTCGGTGGGGCAGCGTGGTGGTCGGAAGTTCAACTCTGGGCATGGTGCGACTGGAGCGCCTTTTGCGGGCTCGGTTTTTATTAATAATAATGTGAGCCGCTATGGTCGGGCTTATGATCGTAGTGATGTTTTTCACGATGGACAGTCTTTTCGTTCGGTGAATTTGTCGCGTTCCGGTTCGTATGGTAATCGCTCAGGACATCGTGACGGACATGGTAACCGTGGCGGGTATGATCGTTATCGTCATGCTTATGGGAATCAGTCTTATTTTGATAATGCGTTTTATTTTGGTTCGCATTATTATGGCCGACGTCACCATCAGCGGAATTATAACGTGGTGTATTATCCGGCGTATCGGTCCTACGATTATGGTTATGGCTATCCCTATGGTGTTTCGTCGTATCCTTATACCTATCCGTTGACGCATGTGGGTGTGAGTACGCAGACTTATTACGAGGTTGATCCGGCTGTTGAGCAGGTGTATGAAGATGCTATAGCTGAGCCTGATGCGGGTACTGTTTATGCGCCGCCAGCGCAGGCTGGTAACGTGATAGGGGCGCCGAGTGCGCCGCAGGCTGGGGCGAATCAAGCTTCGCCACAGGTAGGGCAGATTCAGATTCCGCAAGCAGTGGTGGATGGTCATCAAGCGTTTGCCCGGCATGATGTGGTGAAGGCACGGCATGCGTATTTGACTGCGGTGTTGGCTGACAATGAGGACGGGTATGCCAAGCTGTTCTATGCGATGGCGAGCATAGCTGGGGGAGAGTATGATGTCGCGTCACTGGCACTACGAGGTGCGATGGAGACGGCTTCGGAGCTGGTGACTGATCCGATTGATTGGCGACAGTTTTATGTTGGCGACGATCAGGTTAAGGCCGATTTGGAAGCGCTAGTCGCATTCAATTCTATGAATGCTGGTGATGTTGACAGTCAATTCTTGTTGGCGTACTTCCACTATTCGATGGGGCAAGCCGAGGAAGCGCAGCAGGTGTTGATGTCGGTGCCTGGAAGCGTTTATGCGAAGGATGGGTTGATGAAGGAACTGCGCGATGCGGTTGGTGCGGTTGTTTCTGGTAAACAAGATCAGCCTTAATTGAAATCATCATATTTTCTGCGCCTTCGAATTAGGTTTGCGTGTTCCATGCTTGAGTTTCCTTCCCCCATTCCTCGGGAGTACCCGAAGAATGGGGCTTCCGGCACTCGCTAATGTTCATTCCATGCCCACGCTTCCCGCTTGGGCATGCCACCCGCTGAAGAATGGGTCACCCGGCAGTCGGATTTGCACGATGGCGCGGGCAAACGGGCATGATTGGCGGCGACGGATCCCGTTCTTCGTTGATTGAGCAGGCCATTCGGATAGGATGGCCGCTTGAGATTCGGTACTATAGAAAATATCGGGTAGAAGGATGGACGCGCATCAAAGCCCTCGGTACCGACGACGAACAGGTAACCAAAGCGCGACATGGCAAACACCAAACTACTTGATGCTGACATTCAGCTCTTGACAACCATTCAAACCGACGTGCTGGATCGTTTCGGCCCGAAGGGGCATACGCAGGCGTGTGACCAATTGTTGCGGCTCTGCCAAGAAGGCGAAAACAACGCATACCATGCTGCACGCGAAGAGATCGGCAAGCTCACGCTGGCGGACATACGTGAACTCATCAAGTCACTGACATTGCGTTTTCATCTGCGTAACCAGGCGGAAAAGGTCGCCATCATTCGAATCAACCGACGACGGCAACGTGAAGCCACCGCGCATGCACCCCGCAAAGAATCTATTGCAGATGCGGTTTCCAAGCTCAAGGCAAGGGGTATGTCATATGATGATGTCATGGGCATCATTAATCGTATAGATATTCAGCCGACATTGACGGCCCATCCAACCGAGTCTCGTCGTCGCACACTCCTGCGGAGGCAACGTGAGATTGCCGAATGCCTGCTCGAACTGGGTGAGACGTCGATTGATGTGCCCGACAGGGTACGCATCAAAGATACGATCCGTCAGTCCACGCTTCTGTTGTACGGTTCAGATGAAGTGCGCATCGAACGCCTCAGCGTTCCGGAAGAAATCGTTGCTTCGCTGTACTTCTTGACGAATTCGATCTGGCATGTCGTGCCTCGAATTAATCAAGATGTTGCCGATGCCATTGAGCAAAACTTCAACGTTCGCCCGGAATTTCCTCCTATCGTGCGATACCGAACTTGGATCGGTGGCGATCGAGATGGGAATCCGCTGGTGACCTCTGAGATGACGCTTGAGAGTGTGCGGCTCCATCGTCAAGCAGCCTTCGACCTATACCGTGAGAAGCTAAATGAATTAATGCGTTTGCTCAGCCTGTCTGATCGGCGACTTTCCATTCCCGAAGCGCTGACTGCGAGGGTTCAACCCGATCAACTGACTGAGTTTGTTCGTGACGAGTATTCGGCACGGCTTCGGCATGAACCGTTTCGCCTAAAAATAGCTGAGATGCTAGCCCGATTGACCGCTGCTGCCGAAGACCACGCAGCGTATGCGGTCGAAGCATTTGTGGCCGACATCGAACTGCTGGTCGATAGTTTGCGCCAGATGGAACTCACCGAGATTGTTGAGTCTAGTGGATTGGCTGATCTGCTGATTCAAGCCAGGGCATTCGGTTTCCACTTGGCCGCGCTAGACATTCGCCAACATAGTGAAGTACATGAACAAGTTATCACAGAACTTATGGCGCATGCTGGCGTATGTCAGGACTACGGATCGCTTGGCGAGGCCGAGCGGGTCGATGTGCTGTCCCGGTCGATAGAACGCGCGACCCTGGATCGCCCCCGCATCGAAGATATGAGCGATACTACGCGTGAGCTTCTGAGTGTTCTCGGCATCATCGAAGAAACGTGCAAACACGATCGACATGCCTTCGGCAGCTACATTATCAGCATGGCCAGCAGCGTCAGTGACGTTTTGGAGGTCTTGTGGCTTATGCGTTTGATGGATTGTGCCACCTTGGATATCGTGCCGCTGTTTGAAACGATCGACGATCTTCACCATGGCCCGGATCTTCTGGACGGCATGTTGTCTAATCCAGTCTACCGAGCACACGTAGAATCTCGCGGATGTTTTCAAGAGATCATGCTGGGCTATTCAGACAGCAACAAGGACGGCGGCTTTGTTATGTCTAGCTGGGTTCTCCAAGCCGCCATGTCACGTTTTGCCGGAGTCTGCCGTAAACGGGAGGTGAGTTTTCGTTTTTTCCACGGGCGCGGTGGTACGGTGGGGCGGGGCGGCGGGCGATCCAATCGTGCTATCCAGGCGACACCGCCCGACAGTCGGACTGGAGGGCTTCGAATGACCGAACAGGGCGAGGTCATTTCGTTTCGCTACGCCATGCCAGATATCGCCCACCGACATCTCGAACAGTTGGTTAGCGCGACCATTCTCGCAGAATCCGAAGCCACGTTAGAATCCGAATCTCGCTTAAGCTCGGACGACCAACTCATGGTACGGTTAGGTGACCGGGCGATGGCGGTGTACCGTCAACTGATAGACGATCCCTCCTTCTGGGACTGGTTTACCCACGTGTCGCCGATCGCGCATATCAGCGCCTTGCCTCTCGCCTCGCGACCGGCGGCTAGGTCAAGCGGCTCCGTCCGATTTGAGAACCTCCGTGCTATTCCATGGGTTTTCTCATGGACTCAGATGCGCATTAATGTTCCCGGTTGGTACGGAATCGGCACCGCGCTTAGCGAGGCTATCGCGGAGTCTGAAGAAAACACCATGCTCCTATGCCGTTGGTATGATGGGTGGGAATATTTCCGGGGGGTCATTGATAACGCTCAGCAGGAGATGGCTCGCGCGCGTTTGGACATCGCACGCCATTACGACAGGCTCTCCGGCGAAAGTGGTCACGGCGGGTCCAAGCATTTTCAGCGCGTCTCGGCGGAGTTTCAACTCGCCCGCACGGCCATACTTCGGATTACCGGTCAACAAGATATTCTCGATAACAACCCTGTCATCCAGCGATCTATTGAGCAGCGCAACGGCTTAACTGATTTGCTAAACCTGTTGCAGGTGGAGTTGCTTAGGCGCTATGCTTGTTCTGACAACACCGAAAGATTAAGCATACGGCCAGTGCTTTTCGCTAGCATAAACGGCATTGCCGCCGCGATGCAGAGTACGGGTTAGCTGCTCGCTCGGTCCAAACATGGGCGCTATATCAGCTGCTGCCTGCTACAGAATCGAGTCGCAGGCTGCTAATAAATCGGGCTTGGTCACCATGGGATCGCTGTAATCTCAAGTATCGATTATACTTTCGAAATGTCCAGACTAAAAATCACCGCGGATCATTTGACAAAATTAGACTGGATCAAGATTCCACCGTTGGAACTTGATAGGGTCGATTGGACGGATTCGACAACGGAGACAGATTGGTGGCGGATCATCGCCGAGATTTCATGTAGCTCATGTGGCGCGTTTCAGGCTGCGGATTCTGACCCAACCAACGATAAGCCATTAACAATCACGCTAACCCTAGGACTATTCAACAAAGTGGGCTGGCACGTTGATGAGCATGGCCGTACGCTTTGCTCAGACTGTTAGCGAAGATTTGGGATCGGTTTCGTTCATTGCCGTTGTGACGCATGGTTGTGTTGACGTTGGATATCTGCCTGCGCGGGTATGACGAACGAATTGATCCTGCATTTGTTAAAATTTATGCAATTCGTTGGTAAGGAATCGGGTATCGTGTGCAACATTAGAGGCGGTTTCCTGGCGAGCGTGGTTGTACATAATAAGCCAAGGGGGCGAGCCATAGCCCGCCCCCTCGTGTTATACCATATTCGGATTCAGTTCCGCGCGGTTAAAATATCAGCTGAGGCTCCTTGCGGCTGCCAATCTCAATAAAAATATCCCGAAGTTGAGCGCGGTATTGATCCATGGAACCTGCTGCATGGAAGTGTTCCCCTTGGGTGATTTCTGCGATCTCTTGCATGAGTGCCTGATTGGCGTCAGCGCCCACCGTAATTGTGAAAATACGAAAACCACGGTTGGCCGCTTCTTGTGCGGCAGCTAATGCATAGGCCTCACCTCCGCTAAGCGAAAATCCACCACTTGCAGTCACATTGGCATTACCGTCGGTCAACAAGACGAGCACTTTACGCGCGCTATCTCGCCCACGGTCGCTGTCAAGCTCGATGATGGCTTGCTCGATGCCCCCCCCCAAATTCGTGCTGCCGTCGTAGTGGCCTGCTTGCAGCTCCTGTAAGCGGGAGGATATACTGTCGAAATTGTGCGACAGATCTAATTCGTGGTTCGCCGATGTCGCGTACGATTCCAGTGAGAGCTGATCATTGCTGTCAATTTCCGTGAATAGATCAGACATGTATTGAACCGCCAGCTTCATAGACTCGAGTGGTTCCGTAGGCGTGTTCGCCAGTTCCGGAGTCTGGGAATTTGAGCGTCGCCTGGCAAGCAAATAGTCCGTAAACGTTTTCGCACCATACTGATATTTAAACGATGAGTTAGACCTAGCCATATAAGAATTGCTAGTTGATACATAGTTGTTGATGTAATCCTGGAATATGTCGCGGGAGTCATTGACTGGTCGTCCCATGATGCTTTGCGTCCAAATCAGCTCGTTACTTTCAAACCGATTGTCACCATCCCCACCACCCAATCCATTGACGTCTCCGAAGCCACCGCTCTTTCCGCTTTGCCATTCGGCGAAACCAAGGGCGATAGCTACGCGTTCATCATACCCGCCATTGGAGTCGTAGCTGCTACTGAAAATCGCGTCGACCTCTGCGCTGCTATAACCGCGGTTTTCAATTGATGTACGGAGTGTCGCGTCGTTCCACCCACTATTTCTCGGAAGTCTCACGAGGCCAGCATCCGCTGAGGGATCGTACGTGGAGTCAACAACTACATCGCCGAATCCCAACTCCTTGAGATAACCCCACGCAGGGCCAGCCGCTTGAGGTACAGTCCCGTCAGGCTCTGTCCACCCGGGCTGAATGTCTGCATCTGTCCATGTGCTATCAGTCTCTTGATATCCGTAGGGTAATGCAGCCCACACTTCGTGAATGTTCACCTCTGTGATGGGGGCGTGCTGGAGTTGGCTATCGAAGTTGGTCGAACCTGACAAGTCGACGACGACAGACATATCTCTAGGTGAACTGATCGCTGTCGCTGACGCCGTGATGTCAGCGTAACGCAAACCGAACGCTGCGGCGAAAATGAGGGGCACTCCCCCGTTTGGTGAATTTTGCGTGTGTCGCACAGTGACTTGCACGGCGTCCGGCGCAAAGTTATTGGGCGTAAATGTGAATGTGTTGGCCACCTCGTCAAAACTGGTGCGTCCAAACACGACGTCACTATCGGAGACGACCAGTGCTCTATTCCTGACGAGGTTGCTCAGAACGACTTCCTTAGCAGCAAGGCGTCCCCGCGTCTCGCGATCTAAACTCGAATCGCCGTAGGTCATCGCTTCTACGGCGGCCAAAGCGCCGGCGTCCGCAGCTTGCTGTAGGTCGGAACGCACGTTGTACATCATGCCGACATCCACAGTCAGTGCAGCAAAACCAAGCAAGACGGGTATGGAAACGACCGTCAGTACGATCGTTATCGCCCGTTTGCGACAGGGTTTATCTGGCACATTTGATAGACAGTTCATAGCAATCTCCCCCCATAGATACATGTTGTATCTTGCTCTTTGCCCGATCAAAGCTACTTGCTTTATGCGTATCGGCGCGACAATCCACATAGAATGCGGACTTAACGTGTTGCGCCCCATTCTCACGAACGGTTTGCGTATCGGGCTCTCATACCAAACCTACGATTCGCGGGAAACCGAAGCAATGTAAAACTCGATTTAATTTCGACTACTTCCGATATTGACTGATAGGGTAGGACCGATAGTTAATAGCCTTCGGTAGTCGAATTTATGCGTAGTTGGTGGTAGGATACTATTGCATTGTGTTTTCACCTACTCTTGGCGGTTAGTTATGATTAAGGAGCCGGACGAATGATTGGTTCTCGCAGGCGACGGGCAATAACCCGCTCTACTCGGTTAGGTAGGATGATTCCAGTCAAAGCCATGATCTGTTGTACTGTTTGCGCTCTGTTGCAGATCGTGCTTGGATGTTCGTTTCTGCACCTAACTATTCCTCGTGGACTAAGCGAGAAATCTATCATAGCGGGGACCGGGCTACTCTCGCGATCAGTCATCCATATACATAGTACTGGCGAGCACCAGAAGATGAGCTACGTTACAGGAATACAAGTGAGTAAGATGGAGAGTAGTCGCGTTTCAGAACTCGCGATCTTCGACCAGCGAAGCCTCTATTTGGTCGATCCCCATATGCAGACCGCAGAATGGCGGCTCAACTATACAGATACGGGTTACTTGAGCCATCCCCTTCTTATTGATGTGGACGGTGATGGCACTCGGGAAATCGTATGTCGTGGCGGGGGCTTTAGTGACGTGGGTCTTCTAGATAGCACTGGGAAGCTCTTGTGGAAGAAATCCGGAGACTATACGACTGAGTCGTCAGCAAGTTCCATGTCGGTTGGAAATCTTGATCGTACCGGTGCGATGGAATTTTATGTCGCTGCCACTGACGGCCTTTACTCGTTCGATATGGACGGATCAAGAAGATGGCGAATCGGTAATGTGGACGAGACATATAGTAATGTTGAAGTTTTCGATTCAGAAATTGCCTCGGAACGCCTTGTTGTTGCTAAGTTACAACAACGCGGACGTTATCAGCCCGAGTACCTGGAATTCCGTGATCATCAAGGCAACTTGATGAGGCGCGTCAAGCCTGCAAGACCCCTAAATAGCTTCCACGTGTTGAGGTGGCCAGCCGTCGCGAAACCACTCCGTATTCTGACACGGTGCGGGGCAACATTGGCGATCTTGGACGGAGACGGAATGGTTGTCTGGGAGTACAAGTTTTCGCGAAATCTCAGCAGTGGCATCGGTGTAGAAGGAGTATTTGTTCGGTTTTCAAATCGAGAGGAGCCGTACCTTGCAGTGCTTCTAGGAACTCGAGCCGGTTGGAGGCGCTCGGTGCTTTGCCTATTCTCGCTCGACGGAAAGCTTGTCTACCAGGAGATACTTGGTCAGACCGCGGGCTTGCTTGCGGTACGAATAGAAGGCAAGAATTCGCCAGAAGATATATTACTAGTCGGAGACGGGATCGGTAAGGTGTTGGTCTATCAACAGCAATAGCCACGCCCTATGTGGCTACAGCGGAGGGGCGATATGTCAGTTGTTCGTGATACCTTTCTTGATCCGAGTTGGTATGACAAGGGGATTAATTGGGCGGCGCGATTGGGCCGAGAGATTCCGGTGCTTGTTGATGTTTTTGGAGCGCCTGGTGACGGTGGTTTGATTGATGCAGGTTGCGGGACCGGTCGACAAACGTGCGCCTTAGCTAAGCAGGGTTATCGCATGGTGGGGGCGGATGCTAGCGATGAGATGATTGCGATGGCTAGTTCGCTGGCGAAGGAATTAGCTGTTGATGTCGCTTTTCATGTCAGTCCTTATGCGGGGATGATTGAAAAATTGGGCGGCGGGTTTGATGGTGTTTATTGCCTGGGGAATGCGTTGGCGGCGGCTGGCTCTGAGGAGGCGGTGCGTGAGGCATTGGGGCAGTTTGCTAAATGTCTTCGGCCTGGCGGTCGGTTGTTTTTGCAGGTGCTAAATTTTGAGCCTATGCGAATTGAGTTACCGTGTGTGCGCGGGCCTAGGGTGTCGGTGGTTGATGGCCGGGAATACATTTCTACGCGGCAGTTTCATTTTCATGATGATCGAGCCGTTGTGACTAATACGACACTTTGGCATGATGAGGGGTGGAAGCAACGGAGCCATGCAGGGCGGTTGTATCCGTTGAGTTTATCGCAGCTACAAGCGTGGTGTGCGGATGCGGGATTGCGGATTGATGATACGTGGGGGAATTATCAGCGGGAACCGTTTGAGATTGACCGTTCTGTTGATTTGATTGTTGTGGCTACGCGTATGGTCGGGTAGAGTTTTTTTTGAAAATCAAAACAACGAAAAAACGTATCGTCACTCCCGCGCAGGCGGGAATCCAGGACGATGTCAGGCATTCGCCAAGACTGGATTCCCGCCTGCGCGGGAATGACATGGCGGCGACAGGCTTATTGTTTTTCTTGCATTTCTATTTGTTTTTTGGACCCCATTAGCACCGTTGTATCTGGATGTTTCTTTCGCCATTCACCCAGGGTGATGACTGGCGGTTCTTCGATGAAGGGGATGGTTTCGCCTTTGCGTGGGCCGGAGATGGCCGTCCACTTGGTGTCGTCTAGTGGATACCAAAGGCTTTCCGTTTTTCGATCGAAGATGATGAAGACGTTTTTGTAGACATAGCCGCTGACTCCGAATTCGTCTGTTGAACCGTTATGCTGACGTCCGTGAACCACGGACAATTGGGCGAGCGGTCACCAGCCTACGGTGACGGGCTTGCCGCTGATAGTGTCGTTGACTAATTCATGTCGATCGAGCAAGGCGACGGGATAGGCCCGGGCGACGCTGCCTTCGGTGAAGCCAATGACGTGAATTTCGTCGTTGACTGATGGACGTTGATCTTTGCGGTATGGGCTTGGTGGTACGTTTTTTAGAAGTCTTGGGTCGTCAGGTGAGACGAACATGGGGTCGTCGATGCTGGGGATGGCGTCCTTGCCGATGCCGAACTGAAGCTCGGCTGCGGGGATGACTGAGCCGGTAAAGTCGTACCAAAATCCGCCGGGGGCGGTAGGGTCGGAGCCTCGCATGCCGCCGTATAGCATGGTCTTGCCATTTTCGACTTTGACTTTTTTACTGTTGGGGCCAATTAGGCCGCGAAATTTTTTCTTGCCTGCATCATCCCCGGCTAAGGTGGGCAGGGATGCGCACGATATGATCAGGCCAGCGAGGGCGATGATCTTTGCGTGATGGCAGGTGGCCAAGCTGCCTTGGTTGTGGTTCTTCATTCTCATGGTTTCAATTACCTCCGAAAAAAACTAAAATCACAAGCTCGACCGAAATCGATGATAGCCGTCTTAGCTGATTTACTCAATGTTCGGGTGAGTATCAGCGTTGAGAGGGTCGAATCAGCCTGGTCGAGCGATGGCTGGTGGTTTGGTTTGGCTGGCAGGTTGTACGCTCTTGCGAGTGGTTTACAATCGGTGCTGGTCGTGGGTGGTGGATTTTGGCCCGGAATGGTTAGACAAGGAGCCTAAACTGCGCGAACATGCACAGCCGATAGCTCATAAGGCTGGTGATTACGAAAGTCCTTATTGGAAAATGAGTTACGTGAATTTGTGTTGCGTGTTGACGTGTATGCCGGATACGGCTGCGTGGGGAATGAATCTTAAACGAATGATAGGGACTGGCGATATTTTGAATCGTGTGATTGTAGCTTGCCGGCTGAAGGGGCTGGTTTGGGCGGTTTCGGCGTTGGCCTTGATGGTCGGCAGTGGTTGCGCGATGCAGTCGGTGCTTAACGGCTGGTTGGACCCGACGGTGCTTGGCGATTTTGAGGCGTCTAAGACGACGCAGATTCGTGCTTCGTTGACTTTGGAAGATATGCCGCAAGGGATAGCTGGGGCGTCTCGGCCTGTTCTAGGCGACTTAGATGTTATTGCGAAGGATTTTTCCGTATCTGCTGGTGATACGCTGGAAGTCGAAATTAATGAGCTTCGTGCTCGTGGTACGATTTATCAAACTCAAGTGCAAGTGAGTCCTACGGGTTATGTGAATCTTCCGGTGGTGGGGCGAATTCATGCGGCGGGTAAGACGGTGCCGGGTTTTGAGGCGTCGTTGGTTTCGACGTTGCAGGATGAAGGGATTTTGATCAATCCGGAAGTGACGGTGAATCCGACGTTTCTGCAAGCGGCTACTTATTCCATTTTTGGTGTTGGGGTGAGCGCTTCCAATACTGCACCGCTTCGTGCGGGCGTGTTTCCTATCAGTCGTCCAGATTTGCGAGTGCTTGAGGCCATCAATCAGGTGGGTGGTTTGAATGAGTTTGTGACTGAGATTTATGTCTTTCGCAAAGATGATTTATCAGTTTATGACACGCGCAGTCAAGCGGACCGGCCTGTTGAAGTTATAGAGGATTTGAGGCCAACTGAGCCAGCGATTGCGATGCCGGTTGATGTAGCGGATGTTGGCGAACAGGATAAGCAGGAACTCATAAGCGCGATACTGGATCATGATAAGCCGCCAGCAGCTCAGCCTGAAGAGACTGAGCCTAAGCCCCAGAGTCAGCATCAGCGAGATATTTTGTCGGCGACGGATACCGATTCGACGCAGGCTTTTTTGTTTGTTGATGGCGCGTTTGTGCGTAATCCTGATTTCGAAGGTCATGCGGCAGCTGGCAGTGGGGAAGATTTTTCACCGCCGACTATTGACACAGTTATGCCAGCGTCGAATTGGGCGCGGTTGGCCGGGAATTCTCCTTATCGAACGATTCTTATTGATGCTGAACAGCTTCGTCGCGGGGAACCTGAGATGAACATTGTGGTTCATGCGGGTGATGTGATTCGGATTGTGAGCGGGGAAATTGGGCAGTATTACGTGATGGGGCAAGTGAATCAGCCCGGCCAGTTTCGGTTTAATGCTGAGTCTATCACGCTCAAGTCTGCTATTGCCTCAGCGGGTGGGCTTTCTGCTTTGGCCTGGCCTGATCGATGTACGATTTATCGTCGGCTTGGCAGTCGGGAGCAGATGGTTCAGGTAGACTTGGATCGAATTTTCTCAGGTAAGGATTCGGATTTTATGGTGCGTCGCGGCGATATTATTAATGTCGGTACGCATCCCTTGGCTCCGTTTTTACAACGGCTTCGGGCACTTACGTTGCCTAATATTACTTCTAACATAGGTTATGGTTTTACTTATTCGCGGAATTTTGCGGACATTGATTCGTTTGCCGTTCAGAGCAATCCTAATAATCGTCCCAGTCGTTTTCAACAACTGTTTCCCTAGTCGCTTCAATGGAGCTTCGCTTGGCTACGCAACCTCGACAAGCTGAACCCTCCTGGGCGGAAATTATTCCGCCGGCTGTGCGTGTGCAGATGGTCTTGGTGGTCGTGCTGTTGGGGGCGTTTTATTGGGGTGTTATTCAACATGGCATGGTGAGTAGGTGGACCAATGATGGCAACTGGTCTCATGGTTGGTTGATTCCTGTATTCAGTTTATATTTTTTAAATACACAGCGTGAGCGATTGGCAGCTGTTGTCGCTCGGCCTAGCTATTGGGGGGCGTTGCTGCTTCTCGCGTCGCTGGGGATGTACTTTTTTGGCGCTTGGAAGATACGTGCGACGTATGTGCAGACAGTGTCTTTGGTAGGCTCTATTTTTGGTATCGTGTTGCTGCTTGGCGGCTGGTCGGTCATGCGTATTGCGTGGTTTCCGATTTCTTTTTTGATGCTGTCGATTCCACTGCCGGGTTTGATGTATTATCAATTGACGTTTCCCATGCGGGTGTTTGCTTCTAAGGCGGCAGCAGCGATTATGCCTGTGTTTGTTGATGGGTTGCACACCGAGGCGCAAGCGGTGGTGATAGATTATATGATGCCGGGTAGTGCGCCCGGTCAGTTGAACGTGGAAGAGGCTTGTAGCGGTATGCGCTTGATGATGGCCTTTGTCACGCTGGGCGTGGCTATGGCTTATTTAGGTGAGCGTTCATGGTGGCAGCGTGGTGTTATGGTCGCGTTTTGTGTGCCGACGGCATTGTTCTGTAATGTGATTCGGGTGACGACGACCGGTCTTTTTATTGTGCATGGCCGGGAGGATTTAGCGACGGGTACACCTCACCAGTTGTTGGGCATGTTGATGTTAGGCTTGGCGCTGGGTATCTATGCCGTAGTAGGCTATATTCTTAATCATTTGTTTGTTGATGAAGGCGAAGCGTTGGCTGTTGTGCATACGGGTTCGTGAGGTCCACTTTTTAGATTGCGATGATGGTCACTGATCGTTAAGAAAGAATTATGAGTATAGCGCCAAATACAATACACGATCAAACGGACATGCCAATGGACCAACAAGGTGGAGGCGAGGGGACTGGGCCCATGCTAACGCCTGGCGATGTGGTGTCTATGCTACGCCGCAGGACGTTGTTGATCTGTTTGTTGACCATATTGTTCTCGCTGCTGACTTTGGGCGGCTTTTCAACTTGGTGGGTTTACTTTCCAGGTTTTCGTTCTGAATGCCTAATCGAGTGTATATCAAATATTCCGGAAACTGAATTATCTACGGGGCAGGATGTGCCGCGTGAGGAAGAGCACGCACGCTTCGTCATGTCGCAGGCCGTACTGCTCAAGAGCCAGACGGTGCTTGCAGAAGTGCTGAAGGTCAGTGCGGTGCGTGAAACGAATTGGTTTAAGGGAATAACGAATAATGAGCATTTGCTCAAGTTGACGGAAGAGTTACGCGCATCGCCAGTACGTGGTACAAACTTCATCAAGGTTACGATTCTATGCAAAGACCCGCGCGATCCAGCGGTGATTATCAACGAAGTTGTGACGCAATGGCTATCTTCAGTAAAGAGACGTTCTGCGGAAAACTTTGCTTCTAAGGCGTTGTTGGATGCGCAGGAGCAACAGACGCTATTGGACAGACAAATCGAAAGTAAGCGCGGGGCTTTAGCGGAGTTAGCCGCTCGTTTGCCGGCTGGGGCGGTGGACAATCCTGCTAATAATATAGTGGCACAAAACGTAGCGCAGTATGGAGCGCAAGCGGCGCAGATTGGATTGGAACTTTCGCAACTAGCGCAGTATCGTCAGATATATAATGATCCGAATGGGGTGGCTGTCACGGCTGAGGATCGAACGATTGTGGAGCAAGACCCTCAGGTGGCAGAGCTTGCGCGGGCGCTTTTCTTGCTGGAACAGCAGAAGACGGCGGACCTGGAGACTTATGGTCCATCGCATAAGGTGATAAAACAGATAGATGCGCAGATTACTGCGTCGGAGGAGAAGCTAGCCTCTAGGCGGCAGGAAATTCTTCTGCAGCGGCGTAATGATATTCGCGAGGCGACCAACGCTGCGTATGCCAATTCGCAGCATTCGCTACTTACCACGCAGGAAAACGTGGCCCGTGCAGAGGCTGCGATGCAGGATCAGGATGATTTATTGCGTCAGTATCGCACGCTCGTGCAAGAGATTGATCAGTTATTGTTATATCGTGTGCAATTGGAAGAGTTTATTAAGAGTCGAAGCCGTGTGGTGCGTCGGCAAGCTGCGGTGAATGTGAACGTGGTTCAGCCGGCGTCTGATCCGCTTGAGCAGACGAGTCCTTCGATCTTTTTGCTACCGTTTGGAATTTTCATGTCAATTTTATTGCCCATGGCGATTGCTATCGGCTTAGAATTTTTAGATAAGTCGGTGCGTTCTCCTCAGGATGTTTCTAGACATCTTGATGTGGCGCTGCTTGGCGTGATTCCAGATACGGACGATGAGGAGGTTTCGATCGAGCGGGTGGAGACGGCTGTCCGTGATGCGCCAATGTCAATGGTAGCTGAGGCGTTTCGTCGGGTGCGTGCTAATTTGCAGTTCAGTTGCCCGGCTGATGGTCAGCGGGTGGTGATCGTGACAAGTCCGCTGCCTAATGATGGACGCACGACGATTGCGGTGAACTTGGCCATGACGACCGCGCAGGCTGGTCGACGGGTGCTGCTTATCGATGCTAATTTCCGTCGTCCCTGCTTAGATAAGATTTTTACTGCGGCGAGCCAAGAAGGGCTGAGCAGTCTGCTTATTGGTGAGGGGCAGCTAGACCGGGTGGTGTGTCGGACGGATGTTGCAAACCTTGATGTGCTTTTTGCTGGTCGCGTGCCGCCTAATCCGGCGGAACTGTTGGGAAGTTCTTATTTTCATAAGCTGATTAAGGATGCCTCGGCTACATATGATCAGGTGATTATCGATACGCCACCTATTCTCATCGCTTCAGACGCTGCGGTGCTGGCGTCGGTGGCTGATGGTGTTATTCTGGTGCTACGAGCGACGGCTAATTCGCGCGGGATTGCGCGGCGTGCGCTGGGATTATTGTCAGATGTTGGGGCGCATTTGTTTGGTGCGGTGTTGAATGCCGCGCCAGTGACGCGGGGTGGATACTTCCGCGAGCAATTGCGTAGTTATTATGACTATCAGGTAGAGGTGGGCTCTTCGCCGTCGGGATTACCTAAGGACGCGTGAGCTTCACGCTTGCATCACGGAATGACTTTCATGCTAAAAGTTAACATGCTCGACCTTTCTGGTGAGTACGACATTTTTAGAGATAAAGTGCGCGAGGCTGTCGATGAGGTGCTAGAGAGTCAGCAGTTTATTAACGGTCCTGCGGTGAAAGAATTGGAACAGGCGCTGGCTTCGCGGGTGGGGGTGACGCATGGTATCGCGATTAGTAGCGGAACGGATGCGCTGCTGTGTGCGTTGATGGCGATAGGTATTGGCGCGGGCGACGAAGTTATATTGCCTTCTTTTACATTTTTTGCCACGGCTGGGGTTGTTGCGCGGCTGGGCGCTACGCCGGTTTTTGTGGATGTTGACGAGGCTACGTTTAATATCGATCCGTCGCTTGTTGAAAAGGCGATCACTTCGAATACGCGTGCGATTATTGTGGTTCATTTGTTCGGTCAATGTGCGGATATGGACGCGATTAATCGTGTCGCAAAGGCTCATGGCGTTAAGGTTGTGGAAGATGCGGCTCAGGCGATTGACGCGACGTATGGCGACAAGAAAGCTGGGAACTTGGCGGATGTCGCTAGCTTGTCATTTTATCCCACGAAGAACCTGGGCGGATTTGGCGAGGGTGGACTCATTTTGACGAATGATGATGCGCTGGCTGAGGTGGCGCGATCGCTTCGTAATCATGGCGAATCTTCGAGATATCATCACGATCGAGTCGGCGGGAATTTTCGATTAGATACGATGAAGGCCGCTATCTTGATGGTAAAACTGAATCATCTTAATGAGTTTACGCAGCGTCGTCAGGCGAATGCCGCAGCTTATGATATGGGGCTGGCGAATTCTTTCGTGACACCGCCGAAGATGATGGCTAAGTGCTCGCATGTGTATCATCAGTATACGATTAAAACGCCACGTCGAGACGAGTTGCAAGCACATTTGAGTCGTCAGGGTGTGGGGTCTGGGATTTATTATCCGGTTCCGCTCCATCTGCAGGCGTGCTTTGCCTCGTTAGGATATGGGCCTGGAAGCTTGCCGGTGACGGAGCGACTGGTAAAAGAGGTGCTGTCATTGCCGTGTCACCCAATGCTCAGCGAAGAAGATGTGAACCATGTGATGGCTTCTATTTTGAGCTGCGATCAAGCGTGTGATGATTTGGATCGCTTATCTACGGGATGCGCCGAAGCGTGATGAAGCGTTTCGTTCATGCCAGCTGCGTAGTAAGTTGACAAATTGACTATGGAGATTCGTTGATGCGTGTTCTTGTGACAGGGGCTGCTGGTTTTTTGGGAAGCCATTTGTGTGATCGTCTGCTTAAGGATAAGCACGAAGTGATCGCGGTGGATAACCTTTTTACTGGCTTCAAACGCAATATTTCGCATCTGTTGGGTCGACACGATTTCGAGTTTGTCCGCCATGATGTGGTGAACCCGATCATGTTTGAAGTGGATTGGATTTTCAATCTAGCCTGCCCCGCTTCACCGGTTCATTATCAATATAATCCTGTAAAAACTGTCAAGACATCCGTCATGGGCACCCTTAATCTCTTGGGGATGGCTAAGCGCGTCAAAGCTCGCATTCTTCAGGCGTCTACGAGTGAAGTGTATGGTGATCCGCAGGTACATCCTCAGCCTGAGTCTTATTGGGGGCATGTTAATCCGATCGGTCCGCGGGCTTGTTATGATGAGGGCAAGCGGGTGGCGGAGACGCTGATGATGGATTATCACAAGCAAAATGGAATCGATACCCGCATCATTCGTATCTTTAATACCTTCGGCCCGCGCATGGCTGTCGGTGACGGGCGGGTGGCATCTAATTTTATTGTGCAGGCGCTAAAGGGTGAAAAGCTGACGGTGTATGGTGACGGTTCTCAGACCCGCTGTTTTTGTTTCGTCAGTGATATGGTAGAAGGCATGGTTCGCCTGATGCGGTATGAAGGGGAGGGGTGTCATGAGCCTGTGAACGTTGGTAGTACGGAAGAGCGTTCTATGAACGAACTTGTCGAATGCATCGGAGCAGCCACGGGGAAAAAGGTGGAAGTTGAGTATTTGCCACTACCGAAAAACGATCCTGTTAGACGCAAGCCTGATACGACGAGAGCCAAGGAAAGACTCGATTGGCAAGCGACGATTTCTTTAGAGGATGGGCTGCGTCATACCGTCGAGTATTTTAAGGAAATGCTCGCAGGTCAGACTGTTTAGGCGTCGAATATCTTCAAGTCTAGGGCGAACCCCCATACCAGCCTATTTCTAGCCATTTCGTCACTCGCATGATAAGCTTAACCGCAATAGTGTTAGCTGTGGAAACCGGGCGACCAATAGTCTTAGGCGAAAATGGCTAGGACGGTTAGCTATGTGGCCGATACTTATTTAAGGCAATAAGCTGAGTTTGGGGCTGTCTTATATCTTGTGTAAGCGAGTAAACGAATTGAATATCATTGAATGTAGTCGAGAACGAGTTCTGGTCCTGGATGGGGCGATGGGGACGGCTGTTCAACAGCTAGATTTGTCGCTCGACGAGTATCTTGGGCATGAAAATTGTACGGATATTATTGTTGAGACCGTGCCGGACAAAGTTCTTGAAATTCACCGATCATTCTTGGCTGTGGGTTGTGATGGTGTGCTGAGCAATACGTTCGGGGCGAACAAAATTGTACTCGGCGATTTTGGCATTTCGGATAAAACTTACGCGCTTAATAAAAAGGCTGCGGAGATTGCACGGCAGGCGTGCGATGAATTCAGTAAGCCTAATCGTCCGAGATTTGTGTTGGGTTCGATGGGGCCTGGCACGAAGCTGCCTACGCTTGGTCATACAACGTGGGATGAGCTGGTCGACAGTTATACCGAGCAGGTTCGCGGTCTGTTGGATGGTGGCGTTGATGCGCTGCTGATCGAAACCTGTCAGGATATATTACAAGCGAAATCTGCGGTGGTCGCTGCGATTGATGCGATGCGCGAAAAGCAGCGTCGCGTACCTATCATATGCACTATCACGATCGAGACGACGGGCACGATGTTGATCGGGACGGAAGTTGCTGCGGCGCTCACTGCGTTGCAGGTTTACGATGAGATCGAGGGCATTGGTCTAAATTGTGCGACAGGTCCGCAAGAGATGAGCGAGCATGTTAGACACCTAAGCTCGCATTGCGATCGCGCGCTAGTCGTACAGCCTAACGCAGGATTGCCACAGCTTGTTGATGGTAAGCCGTATTATTCGCTCACGCCGAAGGAGCTAGCGAAATGGCTGGTCGAGTTTGTTGATGTGGATGGTGTGAATATCGTTGGCGGTTGTTGCGGGACGACGCCGGAGCACTTAGCCGCGGTGGTTGATGCGATGGAAGGGCGCAAGCCCAAGTTGCGTAATGTGCAGACTGAGCCTGCTGTTAGCAGTATGTATCAGTCTGTAACGCTTCATCAAGAAAACGCGGTGCTAGCCATCGGTGAGCGAACCAACGCGAATGGTTCTAAGAAATTTCGTGAGTTGTTAGCGGCGGAAGATATTGACGGCATGGTGAGTGTTGCGCGTGAGCAGGTGAGGCATGGCAGTCACTTGCTTGATGTTTGTGCCGCGTATGTGGGGCGTGACGAAACGCAGGATATGACCACGCTGCTCAAACGCTTGGTGGCTGATGTGACTGTGCCTCTGGTGATTGATAGTACCGAGGTCGAAGTTGTCGAGGCATCGCTTAAACTGGCTGGCGGAAAATGTATTATCAACTCGATTAATCTTGAAGATGGCGAAGAAAAACTCGATCGTCTTTGTTTATTAGCCAAGCGTCATGGGGCGGCGTTGGTTGCGCTGACAATCGACGAAGAGGGGATGGCTAAGACGGCGGATCGTAAGGTGGCGGTGGCTAAGCGTATTTACGATTTGGCTACTGGGCACGGCGTTCATCCCTGCGATCTGATTTTCGATCCGCTCACTTTTACCATATGCACTGGCGTCGAGGATGATCGAGCGCTGGGACACGCCACGCTCGAATCGCTGCAACGCATCAAGGAAGTGTGTCTGAGTAGTCATACTTTGTTGGGATTAAGTAATATTAGCTTTGGCATAAAGCCTCCGGCTCGTCGTGTGCTCAATAGTGTGTTTTTGCACCATGCGCGGGAGTCCGGACTAGATGCCGCAATCATGCACACGACTGGAATTTTGCCGTTGTATAAAATCGACGATGCACACCGTAAGCTTGCAGAGGATTTGATCTATGACCGCCGTCATGAAGGTTACGATCCGTTGCATGAATTACTTCGTGCGTTTGAGGACGTGGAGACTGTTGCGGCGGCTAACCGCGAACGGCCGGAACGGGTGGAAGATAGGCTAAAACAACGCATTATTAACGGTGACCGGGTCGATCTCGAAGATGATCTCGATGAAGCGATGCTAACATATCCGGCGCTAGCGATTATTAATGAAATTCTGTTGGATGGCATGAAAACGGTGGGCGACCTTTTCGGGGCGGGGCAGATGCAGTTGCCGTTTGTGTTGCAGTCGGCTGAGACGATGAAAGCTTCGGTGCGGCATCTTGAACCGTTCATGGAAAAATCCGACGGCGATTCTAAGGGGGTTATGGTCTTGGCTACCGTGCGCGGCGATGTGCATGATATTGGTAAAAACTTAGTTGACATCATTCTTAGTAATAATGGCTATACAGTACATAATCTTGGCATTAAGCAGCCGATCAATAGTATTATCGACGCAGCTCAGAAGTTTCATGCGGATGCCATCGGGATGTCAGGTTTGCTGGTGAAGTCTACCGTTGTGATGCGTGAAAACTTAGCCGTGCTTAACGAGCGGCAGATCGCGACCCCGGTTGTGTTGGGCGGGGCCGCGCTCACACGAAAATATGTCGAGCAGGATTTAAGGCCTGAGTATGCGGGGTCGCTGTTTTATGCCAAAGATGCTTTTGCGGGATTGGATTTGATGGATCGGATTGCCGCTGGGGAGACGGCGTCGGCTGATGCGGTTCAACGACAATCCGCGATGAAAGTATCCGCGGTGGATGGTGGGGATACGTCTAGCGAGGATGAGGCTGCTGTGGGTAGTGTTCACGACGAGGCGGCTGAGCGACATGGTTATGCGCCGCCAGTTTCAAATATATCGCGCGATGAGCCAGTGCCAACACCGCCGTTTTGGGGTTCTCGGGTAATTGAACATATCGATCCCAGAGCTGCGGCTGCCTATATTAATGAGAATATGCTTTTTCATGTGCAGTGGCAGTATCGCAAACAGCAGCGGACGCGAGAAGAATTTGCCAAGTATATCAACGACGAAGTGCGTCCAGTTTTTCGGGAATTGTTAGCTACCTGCGTGAAGGACGACATCTTAAAATTACAGGCCGTTTACGGTTATTGGCCCGCGCAGTCGGATGCGGATCAGTTAATCATTTACGATCCAGAGGATCGCAGTCAGAAGATCGCGCGGTTTGAATTTCCGCGCATGGGCAAAGCGCCGTATTGGTGTATTAGCGATTTCTTTAAGCCTGTTGGCTCTGGTATTTACGACGTAGTGGCGTTTAGCGTAGTGACCGCCGGTCGTCGCGTGAGCGAGGTAGCGCGGGATTGGTTTGAGCGGGATCGCTATAAAGATTATCTGCACATTCACGGCTTGGGTGTGGAGATGGCTGAGGCGCTGGCTGAGTACATTCACAAGCAGATTCGCATGGAGTGGGGGATCGCCGACCAAGATGCCCGCGATAAGCAAGAGATTTTCAAGCAGCGCTATCAGGGGAGTCGGTACAGCTTTGGCTATCCTGCGTGCCCGCGACTTGAGGACCAGCTTAAACTTTGGCCTATATTAAAGCCCGGTCGCATCGGCATGACGCTAAGCGAGGAATTTCAGCTTGAGCCTGAACAGAGCACGACCGCGCTCATTGTCCATCACAAACAGGCGAAGTATTTCAACGTACGATAAATCTGCGACAAGCTCGCGATAGCCCTGCGACACGCCTATTACGCTTAGATGCTCAGCTGCGTTGCTATCGGATGTTTTACACTTTACAATTACGGCCATATTAGCTGGTCCAGTTGATTTAGAAGCCATCGTCGGTCTCTTCGTTTCTTGTCGAGTGTTGTGAGACCATTGCCGATGTTTTCGCCAGCAAGGAGCCGTAGTATGAAGCTTAGAGATATTACCGCACTAGGATGCTTTTGGGTCGCCGCTACATGTGTTTTCGCGCAAGATAAAAAAATCGATCCGAGCGCCGTACCTAAAGACATCAACGCCAAGTTTTTGTCCGAAGACCTCAAACCAGAAGAATGGGTCAATCGATTCGAGATTGAATCCCGCGAAGTTTATGCAAACCGAAAAGAAATTGTCGGTGCCATCAAGCTGAAACCGGGAGACCGCATTGCTGACATCGGTGCGGGCACAGGACTATTCATCGCTCCCTTTGCCAATGTCGTTGGCCCCCAAGGCAAAGTCTTCGCTGTCGACATCTCACCGAAGCTCATCGACCACATGAACAAGCGCATCGCAGACGAGGGATTAACCAACGTCAACGTAAAGCTCTCTAAAGAGAAATCCGCCGAGCTGGCCAGCGCTTCAGTCGATGTGGTTTTTGTCTGCGACACCTACCACCATTTCGAGCACTACAAGGCTATGCTTAGCTCGATATTCGGTGCCCTGCGACCCGGCGGGCAGCTTATAGTTATCGAATTTGAACGCCTCCCGGAAGTATCGCGTGAGTGGGTACTTGGCCATGTTCGGGCTGGCAAAGAGACATTTACGAGCGAGATAATAGGAGCTGGCTTTCGCCTTGTTGAGGAAGTGAAGATAACTGGCTTCAAGGAAAATTATTTTCTTCGCTTCGAAAGGCCGTAATGTCCCCGCGCAAAGGTTTCGGACTTTGGACACTTACATTTCTTGTCGTAGCTAACATGGTCGGGGCTGGCGTGTTCACCACGTCAGGCTTTACTTTGCAGAGTCTGGGCTCACCATCTCTGGTGCTGGCTGCCTGGGCGGTGGGGGGGATGATCGCGCTGGCCGGCGCGGTTGGATACGGACAGCTGATTCGCGTCATGCCCGAATCGGGAGGCGAGTATCTTTTCCTGTCGCGTGCGGCCCATCCACTCGTTGGTTTTGTGGCGGGATGGGTTTCATTGATCGCTGGTTTTACCGGAGCCATTGCCTACGCCGCGACGGCCCTGGAAAGTTATGCCATGCCCGCAAACCTGCGGCCTGTTTGGTTGCCGGTAAATACCATCGCGATATTTGCGGTGGTGGTTGGAGCGCTTTTTCATGGCTTCAAACCTCAAGTCGGCGCCGTTTTTCAAAACATAGCCGTCACGCTAAAGCTTATTTTGCTCGGCAGCTTTCTCGTCGCGGCGGTGGTGTTGCTTCCGCTTGATAGCTGGCAAGGCGAGCCGATAGCAACTATGGCGCCCGCGCCCTCAGTTGCCGTAGCGTTTGCAGGATCATTGGTTTGGATTTCACTTAGTTATTCCGGATTCAACGCGGCAGTCTATATTGCCGAGGAAGCGCGCGACCTCAAGAATACAGTGCCCAAGTCGTTAGTCCTTGGGACAGTCATCGTGTTGGTGTTGTATTTGCTGCTCAACGCCGTGTTTGTGTGCGCCCCACCCCACGAAGCCGTCGCAGGAAAAGAAGACGTTGCCGCCGCAGCTGCCGAGTGGATTGGCGGGCATAAGTTAGCCACGTTCGTTCGAGGGATAATCTCCATCGCACTTTTTACATCCGTCTCAAGTATGATGATGGCTGCCCCGCGTGTTTACCGAAAAATGGCGGACGATGGTATGTTACCCAAATCTTTGGCTAGCGGAGGGGCCGCACCGCGCGTAGCTGTCTCGGTGCAAGCGGGGTTAGCTGTGTTGTTTATTCTCGTCTCGTCGCTGCGCGGGCTTCTATCATACTTGGGGCTGACGCTATCACTCTGTGCGGCGTTTTCTGTCAGCTGCCTTTTTCTACCTTCCATTCGACGTCATCCCTACTTTCACGTCAGCAGCATGCTGCCTATTCTTTACATCGTCTGCACACTAATCGCCGCAGCCATTATGAGTTATGGCGAGCCTATGCAGCTTCTTGCCACGGTACTGACATTCTTCGTTGGGGCGTTGGCTTATCTGGTCGCCAGACGCGGAGACCGTAAGAACAAGTCGTAGTGTTCGATTGTAGGGGGTTGAATGGAACATGGGTTAGGCGGATTTTCGCCTACTGTGACAGGCATACGTCGCGGCGTTAACCAATTATCAAGCCCATTCATCGGTATAATTTGAAGCGTATCAGGCGCTCTTATAAAGTGGAAGTCAGACTGAATCCCATCGTCGTTATTAGAAATAGTTGCCTATCTCAATTGGAAGTCGTTTGCGTAGCATTGTCTTACTCAGGCAGTGTCGCCTGCCATTCGGCGGCTTTATCGAGTTTGTTCCATGACTCGTAGAGGGTTACGAGACGCTTAACGCACTTGGCTGTTCGCCAGTGTTGTTTACCGAAACTTGAGGTCAGAAGCTCGTGAGACTCAAGTAGCGTAGTTTCAGCAATTTTGAATTTACCGAGATGTGTTCTGGCATCACCGAGCTTAGCTAGATAAGCTCCCAGCCAACGCATGTTGTCGCCTGTCCACACCCTTCGCGCCTTAGCTTCCATTGCTTCTAGTACGGCGTCAGCTTCCTGGTGGCGGCCAAGTTTAGTTAGTGTTGCCCCCACATTAGATCTTGACTGGAGAGAGTTTGGGTGCTCATCGCCGAGTACGTCCCGGTAGGCTTGCTCCGCTTTGCGGTAGTAGGGTAAAGCTTCGGAAAACTCGTCCATCGAATATAGTATATATCCCATTTTGTTGGTATAGCCGAGGGTTTCCGGGTGGTTTTCACCTAGTACCCGTCGGCTGCCTTCTAGCGCTTCACGATGAAAAGGTAAAGCTTCGGCGAGCTTGTCCATCGCCTGGAGCGTGGTGCCCATGATACTGATTGAGCTTAACGTGCTCGGGTGGTCGTCACCCAGTACACGTCGGAAACCTTCAAGTGCCTCGCGCTGATAGGCTAAAGCTTCGGAGTATTTGTCCATCAAATAAAGGACATAGCCCACGTTGTTGATTGAGGTTAAGGTGCTCGGGTGGTCGTCACCCATAAGGCGCCGTCTGCCTTCAAGCGCCTCACGGTGAAAGGGCAACGCTTCTGCGTACTTACCTATGGACTGGAGGGTAATGCCCATGTTGCTGATCGAGCTTAGCGTCGACGGATGATCGTTGCCCAGCAATTGTCGTTTGCCAATCAGCGCTTTGCGAGAATATGACACAGCTTCATCATGCTTGCCCATCGAAAATAGAAGCATGCCCAAATTGCTGATCGAAGTCAGTGTATGCGGGTGGTCGTCACCTAGGATGCGTGCTCGTGTTTCCAATGCTTCTCGAAAGTACGGTTCAGCCTCTGAGATTCTGCCCATATTCAGAAGGAGCGTGCCGGTGTTATTGATCGATATAAGTGTGTCCGGATGGTCATCGCCCAATTCTTGTCGTTGGCCCTCGAGTGCCTCGCGGCAGTAGGGCAATGCTTCATCGTACTTGCCCATCGACATGAGAAGCATACCCATGTCGTTGATCGAATCTAGGGTGTCCGTTTTATCATGGCCTAGCATCTGACGACGGATAGCTAACGCTCTTTCCAATTGAGGTAGAGATTGCGGGAATAGACCGATATCTCGATAGGTGTTACCTATGGCTTGTCGCAATGCTGCTTCCAACAATGGTTGGTCAGCAAAATCTGCATCGATTGTCGCCACGGCTCCGGCGAGGATTTCCTTGTCGACAATATTCAATGCGATGTCCGTGGCATTGAGTTCATCAAACGAAGCTAACACCGCATCAATTTGATCTTGAGATGCGCCACTGCGGATCATTTTTTCGAGGGTACGCTCGCTCAGGCTTGTGAATATGTGGCGTCCCATCGTTTCCGCGTTAATGTCGGAAATCATGGACGATTGAATCTCGACAACAGCCTCCAATTGATCAATCGCGCTTTTGGTCTCGTGTTGACGCTGCTCGGCTAGTGTGAGGTTGACCTGAGCCCGTTGCGTGGCATTTTCTGCGAGACGTCGCTGCGAAGCCTCGGCTAAGGCAAATTTGAACACCAGCCCGGCGGCGACAATAAAGAATAAAACCATAGCGCTGCCAGCAAGCACGCTTAATCGGTTGCGCCGTACAAACTTCTTTAGCCTATAGGTGAAGCTCGGTGCCCCAGCAGTGACCGGTTCATGGTGTAGGTAGCGCTGAATATCTGCGGCGAGGTCCGAAGCGTTTGTATAGCGACGTGAGCGGTCTTTTTCGAGCGATTTCATAGTGATCCAATCAAGATCACCCGCGATAATTTTGGTAAGTGAGCGTGGGTCGGTGCTACGGTGGTCGGCGATAGTTGTAATGTGTATGCCTGTTTCTCGCTTAGTACGTAGTCTATTGTCAGCGCTGGATGCTCGTTGGGGACGTGTGTTCGAACTCATTCGCCAGCTTGGCTTTGGTGGCTCATCCTCTCGAATGATTCGCCCAATCTCGCCTAACGGTGCGCGGCGAAGATCAGTTGGATCGAATGGCAATGTTCCCACCAGAAGCTCATAAAGCAAAACGCCCAATGAATAGATGTCAGTACGCGTATCTATATCGTTATCAGTCGAACCGGCCTGTTCGGGACTCATATACTCGGGGGTGCCAATCAATTGCCCCTGAATCGTGTAGACCGTATGTTTACTAAGCCGATGGTCGAGCGCTTTGGCTAGACCGAAATCGATGACTTTTGGAATAGCCTTACCCCGCTGAGGGGAAACGAGAATATTGCTTGGCTTAATGTCGCGGTGAATTACGCCTTTTTGATGCGCGTGCTGAATGGCCTCGCACACTTTGATAAATAGTTTGAGCCGATCGGTAATGCTCAGATTATGTTGGTCGCAATACTTGGTTATCGGTAATCCTTCGACATATTCAAGGGCAAAATAGGGTCTTCCATCTTCCGCGAAGCCGGCATCGAATACTTTAGCCACATGAGGATGGTCGAACATCGCAAGCGCCTGTCGTTCGGCTTCGAACCGGGCAATTGTCTGTTCGGAGTCCATGCCGCGCTTGATGAGTTTTAGCGCAACTTGTCTTCGTATAGGCACTTGCTGCTGAGCGAGATATACGACGCCCATTCCGCCTTCGCCGATTCGGCGAATGATTTCGTAGTGGCCAACACGAACAGGCGTCTCTGAATTTTCGCTAGAATCATCCACGCCAAAAGCTAGCGTTTGCACGAAGTCATCTACCTCGGTCGCGGGCAGGCAAAGTAGTTTTTCTACTTCTCTTCGTAGTGATTCGTTCGAACCGCATTCTTCGTCGAGCATCGCCGCTTGCTCAACCTGGGAGAGATTTTCTGTGCGATGAAACAAGTCTTGGATTCGTTGTAGTCGGTTTTCACTCATCGTCTTCGCAGGCCTAAGAAGGTTCATCAGATAGTTGGGAAAACAGCCATCGTTTGATGAAACGCCATTCACGTTTAATGGTATCGGTGGACAGGTCCAGGGCCGTAGCAGTTTCTTGGATCGTTAATCCAGCAAAAAAACGAAGGTTGACGATGCCTCCCTTACGCGGATCATCAGCCTCCAAGCGTGTCAATGCGTCATGAAGGGGTAGAATGTCGATAGATCGTTTTTGCCCATCATCGCTGACATCATCGATTGTTACCCGCTGGTGGTTCCCGCCATGTTTGAGAGAGGCTTTGCTGCGGGCATGCTCGACGAGAATATCGCGCATCGTCCGAGCGGCAGTGGCGATGAATGGCCCTTGCGCATTCCAAGTCGGGTCGGCCTTGCCTAAGAGCCGTAGGTAGACTTCGTGAACAAGGGCCGTGGGCTGAAGCGACTGACCAGGCGGAAGCTTAGCTAGTCGGGACTTTGCAAGCTTACGAAGTTCCGCGTAGACCAACGGAATCCATGCATCGGCGTCTTCATGCCCCTTCAAATGGCCCTGGAAGCCTTGGTCGCCAAATTCAGAATTTCGTGGGTCAGCCATTATTTTTTCAAAAATTATAAAAAATCATGCACCATTAGTCGCCTAGTTTTCGGAGTACTCTATGGAAAGGTCTCATGCGTATACAAAAATGCAATACAAAACTTTCATTCTAGTCATGGAGCTGGCCATGTGTTGCCTTGTGTTACAAGACGCAAGAACCATTCTACGAGGGTTGCGTAATCGATTCAAGAAAAAAACGCCTCGTCCCATTGGCATGGCTGTCGGGGCGAACCAAATGCTATGGGCCGAGGTGGATTTTCTTGTTTGTAAGCGCCAATAATAGGTGCCTAGTGACGTGATCAGCTCTATGCGTTCGTGATATGGGATGTTCGGTAGGCGTCATACCGGACTTAAATTGAGTCGAGAGGCTCCGGTAATAAGCCACTCGCACAAGTCATTGGTTTGGAGGTAATTGTTATGAGGTGCAACTATTTAGCAGCTTTAGCTGTCAGTGTTTCTTGGATTCTATCGAGTGCGGCGTTGGCGGTTCCGCCGGTGAATGATGTTTGTGACACAGGGGCGATTGTCATCGATCAATCGACATGCGCGCCTTCTACTGACATCGGCAACTGCGCTAAAAGTAAATCCAGTTGGTGTAGCCCATTAGGTGTTGACTGTGGCGGTGCTGATGGTCTATGCATCCCGATTGTGGATGACATGAATGTTCAGTCAGTCAATCAGTTTGATTGCGATATTGTTCCAACGGATAATCGAGAAGCGACATCCGGATACCCTATATCTACGAATGATCCCAATTGTTCAGACAGTTTCTTCGGTTCCGATATATGGTGGACAATTGTGGCTCCTTGTTCTGGCTTGATGGATGTCACCATGTGTGGGGGAGGTGAATATGACGCCATGCTAGCGACGTATGATTTTTGTCCAAACCCCAATGAAACTGTGATCGTGGTCCCGATATCTTGCAACGACGACGGGTGTGGTGTGCCCTCAGGCTTATCTCAGCTTGAGCCTTTTGCCGTGAGTAGTGGGCAGGAAGTTATCGTTCGTGTAGGCGGATGGGCGGGTGATACTTCGGGTGCGATCATGCCAGCGGCTGAAGGGCAATCGCAGATGCATGTGCGATTTGTTTGCTTCGCAGTGGATTCCGCTCCCGTTACAACGCTTTCTGGTGAGCCTGGTTTCAGCAAAAATCGTTATGTATCATTTGATCCCAATACCAATGGAACTGATGCCGTAGCCATTCGCGTGACGCGGGTCGGTGGCATAGACGAATATGTAGACTGTACGCAAGTAGTAGATAAAGGGGCGGATGGCTTCTACGCGAAGTTGATTGATGGTCCGCTGCCGCCACCTGGAGACTCCATTTATTACTGTGATTGGAGCAGCGTGACGACTGGCTTGCATGTGACGAGCTGTAATGTGCTTCCAGGCAATCTGTACGAAGTGTCTACGACCATCGATGGCGATAATTTTTCGCCGTTAATAGCGATAGAAACGACGACACCTCAATTTTCAGCTGGGCGCGAGATGGGTGATTTGGTTGGCGGTTTGGTAGGGGGCTTTTGGACGGCACCAGATGGATTATTCACTACTTCTGATGTAGTTGCCATGATATCAGCAGGAAACATGGAACCAACAGCACCAATGCTCGCTAGAGTTGATCTCGTCGGAGAGTCGCAGATCGGGGGCGCATTGCTGGTTCCGGATGCTATCATTTCCCAAGTTGACATTGATCAATTTAACGCAGTCTTTTCCGGGCAACCATTTGGTTTTGGTGTAACGAATTGCTTGACTGGCACTTGTATACCTCCAGTGAATTGCTCAACGGGTGGTACATTTCCAGAAGCGCCTTTCGCCCTTAGCGGTGAGCATGGGTACACCAAAGATCGTTATGTATCTATCGATCCGACTTCTAATGGTAGCACGCCAGTAGCGATTCGGGTTACGCGCGTCGGCGGAACGGATAAGTACCTTGATTGTACTTCGCTAACCTTTCGTGGCTCCGATGGTTTGTATGCTAAACTCATCGATGGTCCGCTACCAGCGGCTGGTGATGCGACTTATTACTGTAATTTGGGCGGCCCCACTGCTGGCTTGCATATGAGAGGCTGTAGTATTATGCCGGGTAATATATACGACATTTCAATGACAATAGATGGCACAGTGTTTTCTTCGGCACTTCCCATATCAACAACATTGCCACAATTTACGGCAGGCCGTTCCTATGGCGATTTAGGTGGTACTTTTGTTGGCGGCGTTTGGACCGCTCCTGACGGACTAGTTACAGCCAGCGATATTGTAGCAGTCGTTCAGAAATTCAGCCTCGTACTTGGTGCCCCCATCCTCGCCCGCACAGATACCGAAGGCGCAATTCCAAATGGTATACAGAATGGCGCCGATATGCTTCGTGCGGTGACTGGCTTTGCCGGTAGCTCATTTGGCTTTGGCGTGACAGATTGCCTAACAGGAATATGTGTACCCCCTCAAGGTGGTGCTTGCGAATAATGATTTTTAAAAACCCAGGGGAGGACGGTATTGCACACTGGGGTTTGGTAATTAGCAGGAGGTAAGGACTTATGAGAGGAAAAGGTATTCGAGCTTGGTCACCCATATTTGGGGTCTTAGCTATCGGGTTGTGTGTATTTGGGCTGAGCATCAAAGGTGCGCCAGCCGGGGACGA